>CAYUKN010000119.1:1884-6634 GCA_964445325.1 uncultured Ectothiorhodospiraceae bacterium | reverse complement strand
CTAGCCAGGCGCGTCGCTGCCGATATAGGCTACATTCGCGTGGGAGCCACTGCCAGCGCGCTTGCTGCGCGGGGATTGGCTACGTGATGCCGCGCTGCTTGAGCGCCTGGAGCCGCTGATGACGGCGAGCGATTGCGCGATCCGCATATCCGCCATGGTTGTGCTGATGCTGGTGCCCTTGCTGTCGACGGCGGGGGCCGCCAGCACCTGGGCCTCGATGAGCGAGCCGGGCCACGCCGTCGTGATACGCCACGCCAACGCGCCGGGCACGGGCGATCCAGCGGGATTCGAGCTGGGCGACTGCAGTACCCAACGCAACCTCGACTCCACCGGCCGCAAGCAAGCGCGCCGGCTGGGCGAGCGATTGCGCGACCACGGCGTGACCGAGCGGCGCGTGTACACCAGTCGCTGGTGCCGGTGTCGCGAGACCGCGCGCTTGCTCGAGGTCGGCCGTGTTACGCCTTTGGACGCGCTCAACTCGTTCTTCGGGGCGCACTACAGTGAGCGAAAAATCATGCCGCGCTTGCGGGCCTTCTTGCGCGAGCGCTCGCTCGAGCCGCCGCCGGTGCTGGTAACCCATCAAGTCAACATCAGCGCGCTCACGGGAACGTTCGCGCGTGAAGGCGAGATCATCGTCGTTGCCGTGGCCGACGACGGCAAGATCACCATCGAGGGACGGATTGGGCCCGATGCGGACTGATCCCTGGCGGCCACGACCAACCGGGCCTGCGAGCGGGTCACGGTGACTATCTGGGTCGACGCCGACGCCTGCCCGGCACCGGTCCGCGCCATCCTGTTCCGCGCAGCGCGTCGCACGGGTGTCGTCGTGATCCTCGTGGCCAACCAGCCCCAGAATCCGCCCGCCGACCACAACATCCGTTCGCTCCAGGTCGCGCCCGCCTACGACGCCGCCGACAACGAGATCCTCGCGCACCTGAGCGCCGGCGACCTCCTGATCACCAGCGACATCCCGCTCGCCGCCGAGGCCATTGAGCGCGACGCCCACGTGATCACGCCGCGGGGAGAGCGCTACACCCGCGAGACCATCGGCGATCGCCTCAACATGCGCGACTTCATGGAGACGCTACGGTCAACCGGTGCCCATGACGGCGGTCCGCGGCCGTATGGCCAGAGCGAGCGCCAAAGCTTCGCCAATCAGCTCGACCGGCTCCTCGCGCGGCGGCGCTGATGGGCCAATCGGCCGGCGTGACGCACTCGAGCGGCGGTGACGAGGATCGCCGCGCAGTAAGCGCGGCTCGTATCCGGGCGGTTACGATATCGTGCGCGCGCGGGCTGGCAAGGGGTCGCGGGAGACCAGCCGCTTGGGCGGCCGGCCCCATGAGCTGCCGCCTCGAGCCGGGTTGACACGATATAATCCGCAGTCACCGCGCGACACCGCGATCGCCAACCAGTCCGGGGTGCGCTTTTTGCCTTACCTCCTGCTCGGCTTGATCCTGCTGGCAGCGATTTTCGGGCCATCGCTGTGGGTTCGCCGCGTCATGGCACGCTACAGCGAGCCCGCGGATCGCTATCCGGGCACCGGCGCCGAGCTAGCGCGCTATCTCGCGAAAGAATTGGGATTATCGGCATTGCGCGTCGAGCGCACCGAGACCGGGGATCACTACGACCCCGAGGCCGGCGCCGTCCGGCTCACGCCAGACAAATACGACGGCCAGTCCCTGACGGCGATTACGGTTGCGGCCCACGAGGTCGGCCATGCGCTGCAGGACCGGGATGGTTACGGACCACTGCGCTGGCGGACACGGCTGGTGCGCTCGACGCGCCATATTGAGCGCATCGGCGCCGGCCTCATGTTCGGCGCACCCGTTTTGGCGCTGGTCACGCGAGTGCCCGCCGTCGGCCTGCTTTCGCTTCTGGGCGGACTGCTGAGCCTGGGCTCCTCGGCGATCGTCCACATGGTCACCCTGCCCACCGAGTTCGACGCCAGCTTCAACCGGGCCCTGCCGCTGCTCAACGAGCGCGTGCTCAAGCCGGTCGATCGACCGCATGCGCGGCGCCTTCTCACCGCAGCGGCCGTGACCTACGTCGCAGCATCGCTGATGGCGCTGTTGAACATCGCGCGCTGGTGGGCGTTGCTGCTGCGGCGATAGGGGATCGCTAGTTAACCCCGGCTGATCGCGAGCGGATCGCTGTCGAATGTGCGCCAATCACCGCCGGATCGAACTAAGAGTCCGATCCACGCGATGTCATGCGCCCTAAATGCGCAAATGAGTCGGATCGTGCTCGGACGGGGCGTAAAAGCGCCGAGCGACCGAACACGCTAGTCGACGGGCGCGAGGACGCCGCGCAAGTCCGAGCACTCGACCATGGGATCGTCGCAATTGACCACGAGTTCGGAGCGGGCGAGGACGTAGCTGCGCCCCGTCGTGGTGTTCTCGACCAACTCTTGCCCCTCGTCCTGGCGGACACCGGTGAGCGTGCCCACGAACCGCGTGTCGCGTAGCGAGACGGTCTCGAGGGCATCGCCGGGCCGGATCTCGTTCTGGCGATGCATCAAGGCCAGCCGCGCGGAGGTCCCCGTACCCGTGGTGCTGCGACAGATCACGCCCGGATGGACGTAGGTCGCCGAGGGCGAGCGATAGTAGCCGGGCGCGACCGACGCCACCGGCCCCATGAAGTGCAGGAACGGCAGCGCCCCCACATCGCCCAGGCTGTAGTGATGGAAATGCTGGCGCGCGCGAATCGCCTCGACGATGCGGTGGGCGCACGCGGCGAGCTGCGACTCCTCCTCGCGCGTGAGCGAAAAGCCCAGCGCCTCGGCGTCGACGAGGGCGTAGAAGCCGCCGCTGTAGGCGATGCTGTAGGTGACCTCGCCCACGCCCGGGACGTCGATGCGCGCGCGATGCGTGTCGATGTAGCTCGGCAGCCCCTCGGCGGTGACGCTCGTCGTGACGCCCTCGCTCGTGTGCGTCTCGATATCGACGAGACCCGCCGGGGATTCCAGCTTGAACTGCTGGCGCCCCTCACGCGCAGCGATCGCGCCGCTGTCGAGCAAGCCCATGGCGGTACACAAGGTGTTCGATCCCGAATACGGCGGATAGCCCATCACCTCCATGATGATGTAGCCCGCCTCGGCGGCCGGATCGGTCGGCGGCACCACCAGATCCACCGACATCTCCGGTATGCCGTAGGGCTCGTAGAGCAATAGCCGGCGCAGGCCGTCCGCCTCGCGCTGGAGGTAGGTCATCTGCTCGCGCACGGTGCGCCCCGGAAGCTCGGCGACACCCCCGGTGACGATGCGGCTGACGTCACCGCCGGCGTGGGTGTCGATTAGCTGCAAACGCCCCTCTTCGCTCACGAGCCCGCGTCCAACGCGTAGGGGCCACCGTGCTCGTGCCACTGTGCATCCGGCACGATCACGATCTTGCCGAGGAAGGCGCTGGCGCGGCGCACGAAATAGTCCTCGGCCTCGCGCAGCCGCGACAGCGGGAACGCCGCGTGCAGCACGGGCTGGAGCTCGCCGCCGCGGATCCAGTCGATGAGCTGCTCCGCCTCGACCCGCGTGCCGTGCGAGACGCCGAAGATGCGCACCTGGTAGAGATAGATGCGGGTCCACATGATCTCGCTGACGTTGCCGGCGCTCGCGCCGGCGATGCTCAATCGCGGATAGTCGCTACGGCGCTTCATGTCGAAGATCATGGCATCGATGAAGCGGTCGGTGAGCTCGCCGCCGGCCAGATCCATCACCGCGTCGAGGGGCGCGCCGCCCGTGGCCGCTTGCACGCGCTCGACGAAGTCGCTCATGTCGGAGCGGTCGAGCACGTCCTCGGCGCCGAGTTTTTGCAGCGCATCCGCCTTGTCGGGCTGGCTCAGCGCATACGGAATCGCCCCGATGATGCGGCACAACTGGAGGAGTGCGGTGCCCACCCCGCCACTGGCGCCCGTGACCAGTACCCGCTCACCCGCGCGTACACCCGCGGAGGTGAGCATGTGATAAGCGGTTTGATACGAGCACATGCCCATGGCCGCGAGCTCGGCGTCGGCCAAGCCGGGGCGATCCACGGCGTGGAATTGATCGGCGGGGACGGCGACGTATTCGGCGAAGCCGCCATCGGCGCCGTGGCCGTAGTAGTCCGGCGTGAGATTGATGTCGCCGCGGTCGTCGCCGTAGATGTTGAAGTCGAGCAAGCCCCGCTCGCCGACGCGCTCGGCGGGCACGCCCTCGCCCACGGCCGCGACGCGGCCGGCGACATCGGCGCCCTGGATCCGCGGGAACGTCAGCGAGGGCGCCCCGCTGAGCGAGAACGAGGTTACATCGTGTTGATCCTTGGTCGGGTAGAGACCCTCGCGCACCTTGCGATCGGTATTGTTCTTCGCCGTAGCGGTGACCTCGACCAGGACCTCACCGGGCCCGGGCTTCGGTGTGGACACGTCTTCGCGATAGACCAGCTTGTCGGTGCCGCCGTGACCGGTCAGCACCATGGCGGCCATCGTCTCGGGGATCGAATCGGGGGGCACGAGATCTCCAGGCGCGAGCGGGTGGACTGCTGCGCAGACGATAGCAGGAACACGCCCCCGAGGGCCGCCACCAGGACGCGAACGTCTGCGCCGCCGCGGTCACGCAGCGCGATCGCGCCAGCCGCGCCACGCCAGCACGGCCAGCGTCAGCCCCGTCAGCGGCACCACGAAACCGATCATCGCGGCGCTGAACGGCGCCAGGGCGGCGTGCCCGGTGGCCATGAGCGCCAGCCAGGTCGTATAGGCAACGTAGAACGCCAAGAAGACCGCG
>CAYUKN010000119.1:0-1784 GCA_964445325.1 uncultured Ectothiorhodospiraceae bacterium | reverse complement strand
GACCGCGATCATCACGGGCAGATCGAAGCGCAACACGTTGGCGGCGACGGCCAGGCCCTCGGGCGCGACTTGGGCGCTGATCCCGAGCACGCCCATGAGATTGAACAGGTTGCTGCCGACGACGTTGCCCGCGGCGATGTCGCGCTCGCCGCGGATGGTCGCGGTGATCGAGGTCGCGACCTCGGGCAGCGAGGTGCCGGCGGCGATCACGGTGAGCCCGATGACGACCTCGGAGACGCCGAGCCAGCGCGCGAAGGCGACCGCGCCGTCGACGAACCAGCGCGCCCCCAGCACCAACAGGGCCAAGCCGGCGACGATGAACACCGCATTGAGCCATTGGCGCGGCGCACCCTTGGGCACCTCGACCACGCCCGCCGCGCGCGCGTCGCGGCGGCCGATCCAACCGAGCACGCCCAGCCATGCCAGCAGCCCGACGAGCAACGCAACGCCATCGCCGATCGTCAGCACGCCGTCGAGCGCGAGCGCCAACGTGCCCAGCGACACCGCGATCATCAGCGGCACGTCGAAGCGGATCAGTTGCTGCGACACCGCCAAGGGCGCGATCAGCGCCGAGATGCCGAGGATGAACAGCACGTTGAAGATGTTGCTGCCGACGACGTTGCCGACGGCGATGTCGCCCTGGCCCGTCGCGGCCGCCTGCACGCTCACCGCCAGCTCGGGCGCGGACGTGCCGAAGGCGACCACGGTGAGGCCGATGATGAGCGCGGGCACGCCCAGCGCACTGGCCACGCCCGAGGCCCCGCGCACAAGCAGATCGCCGCCCGCGATCAACAGAACCAAACCCACCGTGAGCGACACGACCGTCATGGCGATCTCTCCGAACGAAGTCGCGGGAGTCCGGGGCGACGGCCCCGGCCCGCCCGGCGGCGCTTACGCGTTTCGCAGTGCCCGGATACGCTCGGGGATGGGCGGATGGGTGTTGAACAGGGCACGCAGGCCCTTGCCCTTGCCGCCGAAGATGCCGAACGCCTCCATCGAGTCGGGTAGATTGTTCTCCATGTCGTCGGCGCCGCCGAGGCGCTCGAGGGCGGCGATCATGTTGTCGCGGCCCGACAGGCGCGCGGCGCCCGCGTCGGCGCGGTACTCGCGCCAGCGGCTGACATAGCAGACGATCGGTGTCGCCAGGATGCCGAAGACGATCTCCAGGACGATGACGGCGGCCATGTAGCCCAGGAAGCCGAGACCGCCACCGCCCCGGTCGCTCAACGCGTTGTGGATGAGCTGGGCGACCACACGCGCGAGGAAAATCACGAACGTGTTCACCACGCCCTGGACGAGCGCCAGTGTGACCATGTCGCCGTTGGCGACGTGGGTGATCTCGTGGGCGATCACCGCATCGACCTCGTTGGCGCGCATCGATTGCATCAGGCCGGTGCTAACCGCAACCAGCGACTTGTTCTTGGAGGGCCCGGTGGCGAAGGCATTGGGCTCGGGGGCGTCGTAGATCGCGATCTCGGGCACGGGGATGCCGGCCTGGCGCGCGTGGCGCGTCACCGAGTCCACCAGCCACTGCTCCGTGCGGTTGGCGGGCTGCTCGATCACGCGCGCCCCGGTGGCGCGCTTGGCGATCCAGCGCGAGATCATCAGCGAGATGAACGAGCCGCCGAAGCCGAACAGGCCGGCGATGATGAGCAGGCCGATCAGCCCACCCTGGCCCAATTGGCGGTCCAGGCCGAAAAGCTGGGCCACGATCGACAACAGCACGATCACGGCGATGTTGGTCGCCACGAACAGCAGGATGCGTTTGAACACCGTCACGCCCC
>CAYUKN010000118.1:0-6645 GCA_964445325.1 uncultured Ectothiorhodospiraceae bacterium | reverse complement strand
CCGGGGGAGCCCGCGTATTCCGGGCTGAGAGTGTGCCGAAGGGCACTGACCCCTCGAACCTGACCGGGGTCACACCTGCGTAGGGAGGTCACCATGCCCGCCGTATCGACCGCGGTGGCCGCGGTGCTGCTGTGCGCCGTGCTCGCCGCTTTTACCTGGATCGGCCTGCGGGCGCGCCAGACCGGCGCCTCGCTCGACGACTATCTCACCGCGCGCGCCTCGCAGGGATCGACGCCGCTGGCCTTGTCTTTCCTCGCCTCCGGGGCCGGCGCCTGGATCCTGTTCGCCCCGCCCGAGGTGGGCGCGTTCGTGGGCCCGCTGGGCATTGCCGGCTACGCCCTCGGCGCCGGTGCGCCCTTCCTGTTGTATGCGCTGGCGGGCCCGCGGCTGCGGCGGCTGGCGCCCAAGGGCCACGGCCTGACGACGTTCCTGCGCGAGCGCTTCGGGCGCGTGTTCCACGGCTACGTGGTCGCCCTGTCGGTGCTCTACATGCTCACGTTCGTCACCGCCGAGCTGACCGCGGCCGGCTCCGTGACCGCCTTGCTCAGCCCCGTGCCGGCCTGGGTCGCGGTCGCGTTGGTGGCGGCGGCGACGCTCGTCTACACGACCAGCGGCGGCCTGCGCGCGAGCCTGCGTACCGACCGCTGGCAGGCCGTGCTGTTGGTGGTGTTGCTGTTGGCGGCGGCCTTCGTCGCCACCTCCGCCCTGCCCGAAGGCGGTGCCGGGATGGGCGACATCGGTGGCGGCTGGCAGGCCGGGCTCACCCTGGTGATCGCGGTCACCGCGGCCAATCTGTTCCACCAGGGCTACTGGCAGCGCGTGTGGTCGGCGGCCTCCGACCGCGACCTGGTCGTCGGCGGGCTCGCGGGGGCGCTGGTGTCGGTGGCCGTGATCGCGCTCACGGGCGCACTGGGCCTGGCGGCGGCATCGAGCGGTCTCGCGCTGGGCGAGCCGCCGGCGCCGCTGTTCGCACTCTTCGGCGCGGGCCCGGGCTGGCTGGGCGCAGTGGTGCTCGTGCTGGCGATCACGTTGGTGGCCTCGTCGGTGGACACGCTCGAGAACGGATTGGCCGCGCTGGTCGGCTCGGAGCGACCCCGGCTGTCGCTGGCGGACGCGCGCTGGCTCACGCTGGCGCTGATGGTGCCGGCGATCGCGGTGGCGCTTCAGGGCTATTCGGTGCTGCGTATCCTGCTGGTCGCCGATTTGCTGTGCGCAACCGCGGTCGTGCCTGCTCTGGCCGGGTTGGGCCCACGCCTGAGCGGGGCCTTCGCCGTGGCCGCCGCTATCGCCGGCGTGGCCGGCGCGGCCGCGGGCGCGCTGGTCCAGCACGGCCGATTGATCGCGCTGACCTTCCCCGAGGGCGCGCCCACGCTCGGGCCGTTCGTCGGCGCGCTGGGGGCCTCGGCGGCCGTCGTCGTCACCGGTGTCGCCGTCGCCCGGGGCGGGCCGGATCCGGCCACGGCCGGCGCCCGGGTGGCACCGCTCGAATCGATGGAAGGATAGGCAATTCAACCGGTTCCCTTAATGTGGCGCTGGTCCTCGTCGATTATCGTTCCTTCGCGCGGCGGTTTTGGGCGGCGTCTCGCGAACCACGACGGTGCAAACGACTTGAAGAGCAGTGTGGTGAAGTGGCTGCGCAGGCGCACCCAAGGTATGCCGACGCGCTTGGCGCCGCTGACCGCGCAGTCGGTGCGCGACACCTCGGCGGCGATACGGGCGCGGGCTGGAAGAGATTGCGATGACGCTGCTATATCCCTGGGCTTATCTGCCGTGCAGCACCGTCAGCACCCGCGGCGCATCAACTGCGCCTAGCGACGAGGCGCACTGGGCCGCAGATACCGCTTGTGCGGCTCGGACCGGGGATCGCGTTCTTGATCGACGTACCCTTGAGTTACTCAAAACCACACCCGAGCGCGGGAATCTGTTTGCTATGCATCCAGCACGCACTTCCCCAATACGGCCATTCTGATCGGCCGATTCACAGGCCGTCGGCGGCAGATAGGCTAATCGAAATCCACCCACCCCGCCGGGGAGCCGGCCCCAATGGGCCATCCCCGACACCTTTACGCGGTTTGCCTTCGGGCCTCGCCCATGGCATGGGCAAACATCCGCGATGCCGAACTCGCAACATGGGCCCCACATCACGTGGGGCCCACGACAACTACCATTTGACCTCATAGCTCACACCGAGCCGGCGGCCGGATCCGTTCACCTCGCCTCTCTTCGTATTGAACGCTTGGTTAATGGCGGGCTTGAAGTCCTCGTTAAAGAGATTGCTGATCGAGACGGTGAGCTGACCCGGACCAGCGTCGAACTGGGAGCTAACATCGACTAGGAAATAGTCCTTGACTTCGCCTTTTGCAAAGATTGGGTCCGATTCGCCTTCGTCGGCCTCGTCAACGTCTTCGAACTGATTGCGATTGCCCACATATTGGAACTGGATCCGGTTGCGCCACCAACCGGTCGCCTCCTGCTGCAGATACCCTGTTAGTTTTAATGGCGAGATTTGCGTGCCGAGCAGCCGTCTCCGATCGCCCTGATCGACGTTGGGGCGACCATTATCGGGGCGCTTTTCTTCGGTCAGGCCTTCGGACCAGCTGGCCGAGCCACCGACCTTGTATCTGGGATTGATGATGTATGAAGCCTGCGCGTCAAAGCCCCAAACATAGTCGTCGTTGCGCTGGAGCTCGAGATTGTCGTTAAAGCTGGCGGAATTGTCCGATTCGCTGTAAAAGACGGCCGCCGATGCGCTCAGGTCTCGCCCGAAATAGCGGCTACCGATTTCGAATGTATCGACGGTCTTGGCATCCGACTCGAGGTCTTCCGGATCGATCGTCTCAGTCGTGGTGAAGGGCCCAGCATCGGCGATCTGGCGTCCGATGCTGTTGAGCGAAAAGCCTTGGGAGAAATTGGCGAATACGTCGACCCGCTCGGAGAGATAAAAGACCGCGCCCGCGTTAAACAGCGTCTCGGCGTAATCGAGCGAACCCTTTTGTACGGGGTTATTAAACCTGTTGGCCGAAATCGAATCGACGTCGAGGTCGATGCGCTCGTGGCGGATCCCGCCGCGGACGATACCGATGCTGCCCATCGGCACCTCCAGTTCGGCGAAGGCGGCGGTAGCATCTTGGTCCAGCGGTGGCGTCGTTTGCTCTGGATCGGAGTCAAACCGGAAAAGATCCTGGTCGAGTTCCTCGCTGAGGAAGTCGAGGCCCCAGGTAACACCGGCACCCGAGGTGAGGGCGTCGAGAGGTGTGTCGATGGTGGCTCGGGCGCCGTGCTTCTCGGATTCGATCCGGCTCTGGTTAAAAGTTCGCGCTCCTTGACTGCCGAAGCGCGGGAAGGTGGCGGATCGGTCGCTGTAATACACCTTGGCCGCGAGTTGGCTCCCCCAGAGGTCGGCGTGCTCGTAGTTCACCCGAGTCGTGGTGTTCTCGGTGCTGGGGTCTTTGACGGGCCGATCACTGCGCGGCAGAGAGTCAAGACGGACGGCCGGGGTGTCGCCGTCTTCGAGTGTCTTGCCACTGGTGAACTCGGTATCTTGTTCGTTATTGAAGTGATTGATCATGAATTCTATACGTTGATCACCGTCGTCGAAGTCGAGTCCTGCCTTGCCAAGGAGACCATACTCGGTGGTGTCGTCCAGGCCACCTTGAGAGCCGCCAGGACCGTTCGGCGGGATACGATCACCGTCAGCGTCAAAGCGTCCCCCGCGCTCGACGAACGAGCCAGAGGCGACGTAATCGAATTGACCGGATCGGCCCGAGACGCGATGCTCGGTTTCGTAGTTGACGGACTCGCTGACGTCGCTGGTGTCAAAATTGGTACCGGCCTGGGAATAGGCCTCGACGCCCTGGGCGGCAGCTTCTTTGGTGATGATATTGATGAGGCCACCGGTTGCCCCGAAGCCGTAGACCGCCGTGCCACCGCGCACGACTTCGATACGTTCGATCGACGATGTGGCGATATTGTTGAGGTCACGCCCGGAATCGCGCAGAACAGTGGTCTGGGGTACGCCATCGATGAGTATCTGCACGTTGCGGCCGCGAAGCTGCTGTCCGAAGTTGCTTGCCGATTGCGTGCTGGGCGCTAGGCCAGGGACAGTCTGCGCCAGGATGTCGGTGAGATTACGACCAAACTTGGTCTGGTTCTCGATCTCTTGGCGGTCCACGAGTGTCACGGAGCGCGCTATCTCCGAAGCCTTGGTGGCCGTGCGAGTGCCGGATACGACAACCGGTTCAAGTGTTTCACCGTCGCTATTGTCCTGAGCAGTTGCGTGGCCGGCGGATAGCCCCGCTGCGAGCGCTAGGGTGGTCACCGTAGTTGGTCGATTGCGGTGGCGATCGGTGCTACTGGTCATGGTACTCCCCGATGTTATTGGTGTAGCCTTTATAGGGGTGCGAATTATTCGCATTTCGATCTTGGTTTGCAACCCATGATCCCGTCCAGTCGCGGGACTCG
This sequence comes from uncultured Ectothiorhodospiraceae bacterium, assembly GCA_964445325.1. Classification (GTDB taxonomy): domain Bacteria; phylum Pseudomonadota; class Gammaproteobacteria; order XJ16; family Halofilaceae; genus Halofilum. The sequence continues at coordinate 2,184 of CAYUKN010000118.1, read as the reverse complement.
TCGGTTAGACGGGGTCGGAGGACCTTAGGAAAGGCGATTCAACCGCTCCGTTCGGAGGCGCTTCCTTGGGAGGGTCGCGGCGGCGAGTCCGAGCGATCCAGCCCAGGAATAGCCCGCCATGACCGTTATCGCCGCGCGTCAACGGCGCCCATCGAGGGCGTGGCCTCCTTCAGGCGGCGTGCTCGCGCACCCGAGTCGCGCTCGGCGGCCGCGCTAGGCACACGGGCCCCGTCAGCGCCGCGCGTGGTCCATGCCAATCGATGCACTGCCCGAAGATCGAGGCGGGCTCGGGTTGAGCCGACGGGCTCGCGTGGGGAATCCACGCGTTGGCCGCCATCGATAGCGCTGGCCCAGGCGGGCGGGTCACTGGCCGGGGCCGACTTGGGCGGCCGTGCCGGCTCGCCAATCTGTGCCTGGATCGATTGGGTCGCAATCGGGTTCGTGACGGACGCGACGATCCGCATCTGGCCCGCGCAGTACGGGCAGGTCAGCGGGAAGGCTTCATGGATGGGCGCGAGCCGGACAGCCCACAGGTAACGGGCCTTGCCGCCGTTCGATATCGACGCGATCGCCGCGCTCGAGCCAGCCCGCGGCACTGGAGAGCGCGCAGGATGCGCCGTCGCACGGCGGCCTGGCCCCTCTCGATATCGTCGCAGCTCGGTGCCGGAGCGGGGTGAAAGCACGGACCCTCGCCGTGCGTCTCGAGCACGCCGTCGCGGGCGCAGGCGTGGAAGTGCGTGTGCGCATTGCGCGCCGCCCCTAAGCGAGGTGGATAAAGGTCACTGCCCCGCCACGTGCCTTGGGGTCACCGCCGTCGCAGCCGGGTGCCCAGGCCGCGTTCGATCGCCTCCTGGAGGATCCGCAGGACCGTATCGAGCACGCCCGGCTGGTGATGCACGTGCCTTCGCAGGCGCTTGGGCACCGAAAACACCCATTGGCACATCGCCGCGGGCGGCGGCGATCGCCAACAGATGCCGTTGTGCCACGCGCTCGCTACGGCACAGAATTCTCGGACACGCTCCTAGTCGTCGTCTTCTTCGACCTCGGCGGTTTTTTCGCGCTCTTCGTCGGCGCGCTCACGCTCATCCTCAGCCCGTTCGCGTTCCTCTTCCTCCTGCTCGCGCGCACGCTCACGCTCGTCCTCAGCCCGCTCGCGTTCCTCCTCTGCCTGCTCGCGCGCGTCCTCGGCGCGATCGCGCTCTTCTTCCGCGCGGTCTCGCTCTTGTTCACCGCGTTCGCGTTCCTCGTCCGCGCGCTCGCGCTCCTGGTCACCGCGTTGGCGTTCATCGCCGCCGCGGTCTTTGCCCTTGCCTTTACCCTTACCTTTGCCCTTGCCCTTTCCTTGGCCGCGCTCGGCGTTGTTGCCTTGCCCGCTGGCGCGCTCGTCGGCTTCGGGACTGCCGCCGGCATCGCGCGCCTTGTTCAGGCCCTCGGCGCCCCGATCGCCGCCCTTGTTGCCGCCGCCCGCGTGGTCGGGCTTGCCGGCGAGGGCGGCGGGGCTCGCTAGGGCGAGCGCCACGGCGGTGGCCAGGGCGGCAGGCCACTGAACGCGGTGGCTGGCTTGTTGGGGGTGGTTGGGTCGTCGTTGCATGTTGTCTCTCCCGGATCGTGGGGTAATCGACGGGGGCAATCCCCGCCAATGCGGTGTCTTGCTTCGAACGCTGCTTACAGCGGGTTTAGCCATCGTGCTCAATCAATGCCGGATGGCGTCTACGATCTGGCACGGCGTCGTTGCTACTCCATCCAACGCGGTTGTGCCTGCGGACGCGCCAAGCAAGCGAACGCGACTCGGCGCACGCACGGCCAATCAAGTCACACGCGGCGAGGCGGTCATGGCCTTGGAAAAACCCATATGGGGCGGGATGGTCTTCGCCGGATGGCGTTTGGGGTGGCCAACGACCACACACCCAGGGCGCCGATGGGGTCGGCGCACCATCGGGGTTCTGGACGGAACGCAATTCGGCACTGCCGGATAGCGTTTGCGGGGCCACACACCGATTTTGGGCTTGATCCGTCCGCGGCACGACGCGCGGGTGGGGAATTGGATGGAACGCGATCCGGCCTACGTCGGTCACCGCGCACGATGGCTCGATCCCGACCGTCTTGCCCCGGTCGCCAGTAGGCCGGTTCTTGCGACCGGGCGCGCCAATCGCGGGATGCGGCGTCGCCGCGACCAACCGACCA
>CAYUKN010000117.1:0-6648 GCA_964445325.1 uncultured Ectothiorhodospiraceae bacterium | reverse complement strand
TGGAGGCGCAGACTCGTCAGGACGTGGGGAAAGGTGCGAGCCGCCGCCTGCGTCGCCAGAAGAGGGTGCCCGCTGTCATCTACGGTGGCCAAAAGGAAGCGCGGTCCCTGACGCTGAGTCACGACGAGATCTGGCGCAAACTCCAGTCCGAGGCATTCTTCTCCCACGTGCTGACGATCAACGTCCAGGGCGGGAAGAAGGAAAAAGCGATCCTGCGCGATCTCCAGCGGCATCCGTTCAAGCAGCAGATCCAACACGTGGATTTCCAGCGGGTGGTCGCGGGTCAGGAGATCCATATCCAGGTACCGTTGCACTTCCTCAATGAGGAGGAGTCGGTGGGCGTGCGCATGCACGGTGGCGAGATCAGCCATCTGCAGAGCGAGGTGGACGTCTACTGCGATCCCGAGCATTTGCCCGAGTACATCGAGGTCGATCTGAGCAACCTCGACATCGGTGACGTTGTGCATCTGTCGGATCTGGATGTCCCGCAAGGGGTTCGCATCGTTGCGCTGACCCACGGCGAGGACTACGACGCGGGGGTGGTCACTTGCCACCAGCCGCGCGTAACTGCGGTTGAAGAGGCCGCCGAGCTCGAGGAAGAGGCGCAAGAGGCCGCCAGCGAGGCCGGTGAGTCCGAGGCGTCCGATTCCGGGGGCGAAGAAGGCGAAGGGTCGGACTCGTCCGAGGAGTCGGACGAGGGCGACGACTCGAGCTAGCGCCCCTGGCTCGAAGGCAACGGTATGGCGGGCGCACGAGCGACGTTCGCGCTGGTCGCGGGCTTGGGCAACGTCGGCGCCCGCTATGCCGGGACGCGGCACAATGCCGGCTTCTGGTATGTCGATGCGCTTGCCGAGCGCCTTGGGGTGGGCTTTCGCCGGGACCGCAAGGCCCAGGGCGAGCTCGCCAAGACCCGTACCGGCGGCCGGGATCTGCGCCTTCTCAAGCCGGGCCAGTTGATGAACCGCAGCGGCCACGCCGTCGCGGCAGTGAGCCGTTTCCAAAAGATCCCACCCGCAAACATTCTCGTCGCGCACGACGATCTCGACCTACCGCCGGGCACCGTACGGCTGAAATTCGGCGGCGGCCACGGTGGTCACAACGGGCTACGCGATATCGCCGCCGAACTGGGTAGTCGCGACTTCTGGCGGCTGCGCATCGGGATCGGCCATCCCGGTTCGGGCGGTGACGTCATCGGCTATGTGTTGAAGCGGCCGTCGCCGGCGGACCGTGAGGCGATCGAGTCCGTGCTCAAGCGCGCCGTCGCCGAGACGGACCGCCTGATCGTCGAGGGCGATGTCGAGGGCGCGATGAACGACCTACACAGCTGACGCCAGCAGGCGAGGGCCGGAGCCGAGCGAACATGGGTATCAAGTGCGGCATCGTCGGATTGCCCAACGTGGGCAAATCGACCCTGTTCAACGCGTTGACCGCGAACGAGATCGATGCGGAGAACTACCCCTTCTGTACGATCGATCCGAATGTCGGGGTCGTGCCGGTGCCCGACCCGCGCCTCGACGAGCTCGCCGCGATCGTGCGTCCCAGCGAGGTCAATCCGACGACCACGGAATTCGTCGACATTGCCGGGCTGGTCGCCGGCGCCTCTCGCGGCGAGGGACTGGGCAATCAATTCCTCGCCCACATCCGTGAGGTCGATGCCATCGCACAGGTGGTGCGCTGCTTTGAAGACGACGAGGTCATCCACGTCGCCGGACGGGTCGATCCGGCCGGCGATGTCGACACCATCTCCACCGAGCTGTTGCTAGCCGACATCGAGACCATCGGGCGCGCGCGCGAGCGCGCGGCGAAGGCGGCGCGCTCGAACGACAAAGAGGCGATCGCACGCCGCCGGTTCCTCGAGGCATTGCAGGAGCACGTCGATGCCGGCCATCCGGTGCGAACCTTCGAGGTCCCCGACGACCAGCGTGCCACGCTGGCCGAGCTGCACCTGCTGACGGCCAAGCCCGTGATGTACATCGCCAACGTCGATGAGGATGGCTTCACCGACAATCCCAAACTCGACGCCGTGCGCGAGATCGCCGCGCGCGAGGGTGCCCAAGTCGTGCCCGTCTGCGCCAAGATCGAGGCCGAGCTTGCGCAACTCGAGGCGCAGGAGCGCGCCGAGCTGTTGAGCGACCTCGGCTACACCGAGCCCGGTCTCAATCGCGTGATCCGGGCGGCTTATGATCTGCTCGGGCTACAGACTTTCTTCACCGCGGGGCCCAAGGAGGTCCGTGCCTGGGCGGTGCGCAAGGGTGCGACCGCACCGCAGGCCGCCGGCGAGATCCACTCCGATATGCAGCGCGGCTTCATCCGCGCCGAGGTGATCGCGTTCGACGACTTCGTCCACTACGCCGGCGAGCAAGGGGCCAAGGAGGCGGGACGCTGGCGTCTCGAGGGCAAGCAATACGTCGTCAACGAGGGCGACGTGTGTCACTTCCGCTTCAACGTCTAGTCGCGGGGCGTCCAGGCGTCACTTCTCGGAGAGTCGCCACACCCCGTCGAAGTCGTCACTGGGCTCGCCGGCGTCAATGAGGGCGCTGCAATAGTCGGCGTAGGCCGCTGCGGGCGGATCGACCTCACGCCAGGCGCTGAAGCGCGCCAGCGCTGCCTTGAGCTCGCCCGCGTAGAATAGGTGCAACGCCTCCGCGAAGGCTTGATAGCAGGCCCGGTGGGCTTGGAGTTGGTCCTCGGTGAGGGGCTCATAGACGCCCACGGGCTCAGCGCGGCCGACCACGCCCACCCGGCCGATCTCGCGGGCCGGCCAGTCGCTCGGTAGCTGGGCGTGGGTCGCGTCGGAGATCAACGCGTAGGTGCCGAAGTACTTGTTCACCCCCTCCAGGCGCGCCGCAAGATTGCCCGCGTCGCCCAGGAACGTGTAATCGAAGCGTTGGCGTGAGCCCAGATTGCCCACGACCACCGGTCCCGAATTCATCCCGCAGCGCGCGTGGACGTCGAAACCGTAGCGCGCGCGCAGGTCACCACGGATCGCGGCAAGATGTTGCTGGCAGCGCAGCAGCGCTCTGACCCCGCGCTGCGCGTGGTCGGGCTGGTCCAGCGGGGCGTTCCAGAAGGCGATGATGGCATCGCCCTCGTATTTGTCGATGGTGCCGCCCTCCTCGAGGATGATCTCGGTCATCGCCGATAGATATTCGTTGAGCAGACGGGTCAGCTCCTCCGGCGTCAGTGCCTCGGAGATCCCGGTGAATCCCTGCACATCGGAGAACAGGAGCGTGAGCTCGCGGGTCTCGCCCCCGAGCGTCAGCGCGTCCGGGCGCTCGACGAGGTGCTCGATCACGGCCGGGCTGAGATATTGCTGGAACGCCTGTCGGATGAAACGGCGTTGGCGCCCCTCGACGGCGTAGTTGAGCGCGAGCGTCGCCCCCACGGTTGCGCCGGCGATGCCGGTGGGTGCGACCAGTGGCAGCCAGTAGCCGCTGGCGTAGGCGACCAGGGAAGCGCCCACGGGCGCGAGCAAGGCCAGGGCGCCCAGGCCGAGGGCCAGGTCGAGGCGTGCGGTACGCCGGATGGCCGGGGCCACAGCGATCCCCACGAGCAGGAAGTAAAGCGCTTCGATCGCGACCGGTACCTGCCGCACGAAGCCATCCGCCAGGAGATTGTCCAGCATGGTCACGTGCACCATCACCCGGGGCTCGCCCGGCGACAGCGGCGTGGGGCCGAGATCGTGCAGGCCTGGGGCGCTCGCCGCGAGGAAAACGATCTTGTCACGGAAGGCCTCGGGCTCGAGCGGTGGCGAACCCTGGCCCCGCAAGCGCAGCTCCGACTGGATGACCGCGGCGGCGCTGACCGGCTGGTACGTGCTCGCGCGGCCGCGGTAGCGCAGGATGGCGCGGCCGTCGTCGTCGAGCGCAAGCGTATCGAAATCGGGCGCCGGGTGACCGGCGGCCAGATAGGCCGCCAGGCCGAGTGCCGGCACCGGGCGCTCGCCCACGAAGCGTACGGGCGCCGCGCGGCGGAAGACTGAGTCCCGGTCCTGGCGCTGGAAGACATTGCCGAACCGGTCGACGGGGCCCCTCAGCGCCTCGATCGGGAGGCTGAGTTGATCCACTTGGAGCTCGGGCCGGGGCGCAGGGGCGTCGCCCGGGTCCATCAACAAGCGCTGGCTGAACTCACCCAGGCGCTCGCGTTGACCTTGTCCGAGCGGCAGGGCAGCGACCATGCCCGATGTCTCCGCCGCCGCCTCAGCCAGGCGCTGGTCGTCGCCTGCACCGTAGCTCGAGCGCTCGGTGAACAGCATGTCGAATACGACCGCTTCGGCCTGGGCGCGGCGCAGGAATGCCAGTAGCGGCTCATAGGCCTGACGCGGCCAGGGCCACGAGAGATTGTTGACCTCACTGGCCCAATCGAGACTGGACTGGTCGATCAGTATGAGCCGGATGTCATCGCTGGCGTCGCTGGGCTCGGCGAGAACCTGTGCGCGCCAATCCCAGCTGGCGAGCTCGAAGCGCTCCAACAGGCCGGCGCGGTTGAGGCCGAAGCCGATGGCGGCGATGAGCGCGCCCATGGCAATGGCGGCGAGATACTGTCGCAGCGTTCGTCGCTCGCTCATGGGCGGGTATGCACTCCCCGGTGGTCGGCCTGCGTGCGCGTGCGTCGGTTGATCGCATCATGGCAGGCCAGGGAGCTGGCCGAGGAAGCCGTGCCGTGGCAACCGGCTAACATCGTCAGCATATTCCGCGAGGGCCGCGGCGCCGCGCCCCTTTCGGGGCTGGCGCGCCGCATCGCGCCCGGCGATATAGATGGCGCCGCAGGAAGTGCCATCGGCGTCGGGGTTGCCGGAAAGCCTGCTAGCCCTCGAGGCGAGCGCGGAAGCGCTCGAAGCGCTCGCGGCGCTCGTTGTTGGGGGCGCGACCCTGGTGATCACCGATGGCTGCCTCGACGTCGTCCAGGCGCTCGCTCGGGTCGGGGTGGGTCTTGAAGAAACCGCTCTCGCCGTCGGCCTCTTCCTTGCGCGCCTCCAGGGCCTCGAGCATACCCACGTAGCCGCTGGTGCGGTAATCCACCGTCTTGAGTAGTTTGACAGCCCCTTGGTCGGCATCGCGCTCCAGCCCGCGCGAGTAACCGTTCTTCACCAGGGTGTTGGTCACATCGGTGACACTGCCGGCGAAGGCCTCGGTGACCTCGGCGAGCTGCTCATTGGTCAACTGCTTGGCACTCTCCTCGGCGAGCACCGATAGCGCGTTGCCGAGGCGGGATTGCTTGATCGCCTTGAGGCCGTGCTTCTCGCCCGCGTGCACGATCTCGTGGGCCAGGACGCCGGCGACAGCGTCCTCGTTGTCGCAGAGCTCGAGCAGACCACGCGAGACGAGGATGAAGCCGCTGGGGGCGGCGAAGGCGTTGACCTCGTCGCTGTCGAGGATGAGGAAGTGGTAGCCGTCATAAGGCATGGGGTAGGGCGCCGTCGCCGCCAGGGACTGACCCAGCCGGTTGATATAGCGGTTGGCCGCTTCGTCATCGTAGACGTCGTACTGGCGCAGGACCTGCGCGGCCACCGCACGCCCGATGTAGTACTCCTGGCGTGGTGTGATGTCCTCGAACGTCTTTTCGATCGCACCCGAGGTCTTTTGGATCGACTCCGCCTGATCCTCGCTGATCGCACCCGTATCGGCCGCGACGTCGGCCACGTCCGAAACGGCCGCGCAGCCCGCAAGGCTGGCCACGGCCACCACACCAACGCCGGCGAGCAGTGCCCGACGCGAACAGGGACGCCAAATACCCTCCGGGGTCCGCTGTTGGTGTCGCGGCTCACGGAACACGGACATTGCCCCGCTCGAGGAAGCTCTTGCGCGTCTGGTCGGAGACGGTGAAGCCTTCCATGCGGTCGACCCAGGTGTAGTCGAGACCCTCGTCCTTCTTGTATTTCTTCTCGACGCGCTCGTTGAAGCCCTTGGCTGCGGTCGCAAGCTCATCCTCGGATGCCTCCACCTGGGCGTCCGCGTCACCGGCTTGGAGCTCGATCTCGCGCTCGGTGAGGGCGGAGACCCGAAGCCATCCGCTCGCCTCCAGGTCGTCGCCTCGTACACGGGCCCATCCGTCGCGGCGTTCGATGACGCGAACCGTCGCGCCGTAGGCGACGCGGGCGACGGTGTCGGCGAAAGGCCCGGGCGAGGCGCGCAACGGCACATCACGCAGCTGCACGTTGCGGCGCTCGGCGGCGTGGCTGGCGCCGGCGGCGAGCGTAACGAGGAGTACCGCCGCCAGCGTCCACCGCCCTGCGCGAGCGCGCACGAGGCGAAGGGGTCTTGGGCTCATGCTGCTCCCGACCTTTGGCCCTCTCGGATGACGCCCGAAGGCGTCGGCTGGTTCATGCAAACGACCCACGATCGTATTGAATCCGACACCCGAGGTGCCTGCAACAACCGTACCGTAGACCGCGTCGGCACCGCTCGAACAGCGGTCTAACGGGTGGGGTGTAACGGCCCCGTGCGAGCGCACTCCCCTCTCGGGTGCAGGGCGCGTACTCTAACGAGGCGCCACGGCGTCCGCGGCGTGGCCGGAGCGTGTATTGACGGCCCCACGCGTCGACACTACGATTACGCGGCTAGCGTGGCGATGTAGCTCAGTCGGTCAGAGCACAGCATTCATAATGCTGGTGTCGCTGGTTCGAGTCCAGCCATCGCCACCAATCTC
>CAYUKN010000116.1:0-6808 GCA_964445325.1 uncultured Ectothiorhodospiraceae bacterium | reverse complement strand
CGGGTGACGCGAAGCGGCAGAAGCGCGGTCAGGCGAAGAAGGCCCAAGCCGAGCCAGGTGGGCCACCAGCGCGGGTGCGCCAGCGCCAGGCCCTCGGGGGCTTGTTTGCGCCGCTTGGTCACTGCAGCAGCTTCGCCACCGGCTTGAACTGCGGGTGCGTCGCATCACGCAGGCACTCGAACAGGACGGACTCGTGGTTGGTCACCTCGATGCCGTGGCCGCGCAGGCGGGCGAGGGCATTCTCGGCGTGGGCGGGATCGCGCGAGCAGACCGCGTCGGCGGCGACGAACGGCGTATAGCTGCCCGCCTGCAGCGCCGCCGCACTCTGGAGCACGCACACGTGCGCCTCCATGCCCGCGAGCACGACTTGGTCGCGCCCGGTCATCGCGAGGGCCTCGCCCAGCGGGTCGTCACCGCCGGCGCCGAAGCAGGTCTTGTCAACGACCGTCGCCGCCGGGGGCAGCGCCCCACGGATTGCGTCGTCGAGATCCCCCAAGCCGCGCGGATACTGCCGCGTCGCGATGACGGGCAGGCCCAGCTCGCCCGCGCCGCGCGCGAGCCCCATCGCCGCCGCCTGCACGCGCTGCCAATCCGCGGTGGGCATGGCACCGGCCAGGCTCGCCTGCAGATCGATGAGCACTAGGGCAGACCGCGGCGCGCTCACCAGGGCCACACCGTCTCCATGTGCGGGCGCGGTCACTCGGACTCCGCCTCCTCGCCGCCGGCCTCGGTGCCCGCGTCCGCCGAGAGCCAGCCGTTGATCCGGCGCAAGTCCTCGACGGTGAGTGTGCCCGCGGCGCGCTTGAGGCGCAGGCGATTGACGATGTAGTCGTAGCGCGCCTCGGAGAGATCGCTCTGCGCCCGGTAGAGATCGCGAACGGCATTGAGGACGTCGACCGAAGTGCGCGTGCCCACCTCGAAGCCGCTGCGTGTGGCCTCGACGCGCGACCGGTTGGATTCGACCGCCTGGCGCAGCGCGCGCACCTGCGCCAGCGAGGTCTCGACGGCGCGGAAGCTGTCCCGGGTGCGCTGCTGCACCCCGCGGCGTGCGTCGGTGACGGCCGCTTGCGCCTCCTGGAACTCGGCGCGTGCCTCGCCCGAGCGGGCCGAGGTGCGCCCGCCCGCGAACAGATTCCAACTGACCTGGACGCCGATCTCGTCTTCGGTCTCCTCGAACGGCTCGACCCGACCGCCCTGGGTGAACGAGCTGTCGGTGTTGCTGCGACGCGCGAATAGCTCGACCTCGGGATAGTAGCCGCCGCGGGCCTCTCTCAGGCCGTGGCGCGCCGCCTCGGTTGCCGAACGGGCCGCCAATAGGTCGGGGTTCTGCTCGACCGCCCGGTCCACCCAGGCGCTGGCATCGGGCGGCTCCGGCGGCTTCAGCGGCAGCCGCTGCTGAACCCCATCGAGGGACCCCGGCCGCCGGCCGACGATGCGGCGCAAGGCCTCGCTCGCGCGATCGAGCTCGTTCTGCGCCTCGAGCTCGCGCGAGACGGCCAGATCGAAGCTCGCCTGGGCCTCCTTGACGTCCGTGATCGGGATCAGGCCCACCTCGAAGCGCTCGCGCGCCTGCTCGAGCTGGCGCTCGACCGCGCGTTTCTCGGCCCCGGCGAAGCGCAGCCCGTCGCGCGCGGTGAGCACGTCGAAATAGGCCTCGGCCACGCGCACGATGAGTTCCTGGCGCGCGGTGGCGAGGTCGGCCTCGGCCTGGGCGACCGCGGCGTCGGCGCGGTCCAGGTTGGCGAACGCACTCCAGTCGAACAGGGTCTGCGTGAGCTCGAGCTGGTAGCGCTCCTGGTCGAACGAGTTGGTGTTGTCGGCGATCTCATCCGTGTTCTCGACCTCGCTGCGCGAGGCCGTCGCATTGACCTGCGGCAGCACCGCCGCGCGCGCCTGCGGCCACTGCTGCTCGGCCGCGTCGAAGCGCGCCTGGGCCTGGGCGAATTCGGCGTCCTCCTTCTCCGCGCGCTCGTAGATCGACAGCAGGTCGGTCGCGTGCGCGGGCGCGGCCAGCGCGACGATCGCCGCGACGCCCGATAGCCGCAGCGCAGAATGGGTACGTTTCATCGTTGGCTCCTTGGGTAACCGGTCCATGGGGCCGGCCGGGCGATTCGCGTGGCCGTATTCGCTCAGAATTCGAACCGGCGTGGCTGCGCGATATTCTCCAGCGGCGCGATCCAGGTCTCGAACAAGCTCTCGACCGACCATTCCTCGGTGTCGACACGGGTGATTTGGATCGCCTCCATGATCGGCTGATCGGCATTGCCGACGATGGCGAACAAACGGCCACCGACGTTGAGGCTGCGCCGGTAGACATCGGGCACGGTCGGCACCGAGGCGGTGACGGCAATGGCGTCGAATTGGCGCCCCCCATCCCAACCGGCGGAGGCGTCCCCCGTGGCCAATTCGGCGTTGTCACAACCGATCGCACTGAGGCGGTCACGGGCGGTGGCGGTGAAGTCTTCGTGGATGTCCACTGATGTCACATTCCGCCCGAGCTGAGCGAGGCAGGCTGTGACGTAGCCGCTACCGGTACCGAGCTCGAGCACGTCGTCGTCGGTCGCTACCGTTAATGCCTGCAGCAGGCGCCCCTCGACCAGCGGCGGCATCGTCGTGTGGCCGTGGCCGATCGGTATGCGCGTGTCCGAGTACGCCAGGCCTCGATAGGCAGATGGCATGAAACGCTCGCGCGGCAAGCCCCCCATCACGTCGAGCACGTCGGGATCCAGCACATAGCCGGGCCGGATCTGCTGCTCGATCATGTTGAAGCGCGCCCGCTGGAAGTTCATCTCGTCCATCGGTGAGGGCCTCGGTAACAGCGGCGTCGAGGGTACGGCCTTTCCCACACCCCGACAAGGCAGCGAGTCCCCTCGGCGGACGGGCTTTGCCTCGTCTTTCGATCGCGCGTAGACTCGTGCTGCCTGACCGATCGGTCGGTCAGTACCGGAGTATACGCTGTGCCCGAAGCGCCGCAAACCCCGCCGCCCGGCCGCGCCGAGATCCTCAACGTCGCCACCGACTTGTTCGGCGAGTGGGGGTTCGACGGCGTCTCGATCAGCGCGATCGCTCGCGGCGCCGGGACCAGCAAGGCCAACGTCTTCCACCACTTCGGCTCGAAGGATGCGCTGTATCTGGAGGTCATGCAGCATGCCTGCGGTGAGTTCGCCGCCGCCTTCGACGCCCTGGCCGACGACGGCCAGGGCGTGCGCGAGCGCCTCGCGGCCTTCATCGAGCACGACCTCGAGCTCATGCGCGAGCACCCGGACCGGTCCCACTTGATCATGCGCGAGGTGTTGGAGAGCGGCCCCAGCCGCGGACGTGCCCTCGCCGGCGAGGTCTTCGACGGCCAATTCCGCCGCGTCGTCGCCTTGTTCGAGCAGGGCCAGGCCGCCGGCGTGGTCGCCGCCGACCTCCCGCCGGCGCTCGCCGCGACCATGACGATCGCTTGCAACGTCTTCTTGTTCCAATCGAAAGAGGTCTTGCGCCATTTGCCCGGGGTCGACTTCGTCGGCGACTCCCACCGCTATGGGCAGATGGTCAGCCGCGTCCTGCTCGATGGTCTGCGCCCGCGCGCGCCATCGAGTCGTGATGGAGAAACCACATGAAGTTACGGATGTTCCTCACCCTCGTCGGTCTCGCCATCGTCTTCGGCGGCATCTTCGGCTACAAAGTGTTCGTCGCCCGCATGACCGAGCAGGCGCTGTCGAACCGCCCGCCCCCGACGCACACGATCACCGCCATGGAGGCGCCGGTCGACACCTGGCGCGAGCGTATCCGCAGCGTGGGCTCACTGAGCGCCGTCCAGGGCGTCGAGGTCACCACCGAGATCGACGGCCGCGTCACCGAGGTCGCCGTCGCCGACGGCGCGGAGGTTGCGCGCGGCGACGTCCTGGTCCGGCTCAACGCCGACGGCCTGGAGGCCGACTTGCGCGCCGCGCGGGCGGAGGCCCGCCTCGCCGAGATCGAGCTCGAGCGCCAGCAGCGCCTGCGCCGCCAGAACGCCAACTCCGAGTCCGACGTCGACCGGGCCGAGAGCGAGCTCGAGCAGGCCCGCGGGCGCGTCGGCAGCATCGAGGCCTCGTTGGCGAAAAAGACCATCGAGGCGCCGTTCGCCGGGCGCATCGGCATCGTCGACATCGATGTGGGCCAATATCTCGGCGTCGGCAGCCACATCGTCACGCTACAGACCCTCGACCCCATCCGGATCGATTTTAGCGTGCCCCAGGGCGAGCTCGCGCGCATCGCCGAGGGCCAGACGGTGACCGCCCGTGTCGAGACCCATCCCGAGGCCGAGTTCACCGGCGAGATCACCGCCATCAGCCCACGCGTGGCGCAGTCTACGCGCAACGTGGACGTGCGTGCCCGGGTTAGCAATCCGGAGGGCCGGCTTCGCCCGGGCATGTTCGTTCAGGCAGCGGTGCAGCTGCCCGCCCAGAACGATATGGTGACGCTGCCGCAGACCGCGATCACGTATAACCCGTACGGCGACTCGGTTTTCCTGATCAACGAGGCGCAGACCGACGCCGGAGAGACCCGACTGACGGTCGAGCGCAAGTTCGTGCGCACCGGATCGACCCGGGGCGACCAGGTGCAGATCCTGGAGGGGGTCGAGCCAGGCGAGCGGGTCGTCACCAGTGGCCAGGTGAAGCTGCGCAACGGCTCGCGTGTCGAGGTCGACAACTCGGTCGAGCCGGCCAATGAGGCCGCCCCCGAGGTCGGGAATCGCTGATGCATTTCACCGACATCTTCATCCGGCGCCCGGTGCTGGCGACGGTCGTCAGCCTGCTCATTGTCCTGGTGGGTGCGCGAGCGTACCTCGGTTTGACGGTGCGTGAGTATCCCGAGGCCGAGAGCGCCAAGGTCACGATCCAGACCATCTATACCGGCGCCGACGCCAATCTCGTCAAGGGCTTCATCACGACCCCACTGGAGACCGAGATCGCCAGCGCGGAGGGCATCGACTTCATCGAGTCGACCTCGGTGCAAGGGGTGTCGACGATCACCGCCAACCTTGAGCTCAACTACGACCCCTACCGGGCGCTCACCCAGATCAACGCCCAGGTCAACAAGGTCCGAAGCGACCTGCCGGATGCGGCCCAGGATCCCACCCTGGATCTACAGGTGGGCGACTCCACGGCGCTGATGTATCTGTCGTTCTTCTCGGACGTGCTCGACCGAAATCAGATCACCGATTACCTCAAACGGGTCGTCCAGCCCGAGCTCAACACGGTCGCCGGCGTCGAGAAGGCCGAGATCATCGGTGCGCGCACGTTCGCTATGCGCGTGTGGCTCCAGCCCGACCGTATGACGGCGGTCGGGGTCACGCCGACCCAGGTGCGCCAGGTCCTGCGCGAAAACAACTTCCAGGCTGCGGTGGGCTCGACCCGAGGCCAGATGATCTCGATCGACTTGACGGCCAACACCGACGTTGGCTCCGCGGAGCAATTCCGCAAGCTCGTGGTCAAGCGCACCGATGGCGCCACGATCCGCCTTGAGGACGTCGCCGAGATCGAGCTCGGCGCCGAGCGCTACAACACGGCCGTCAACTTCAACGGCAAGCCCTCCACCTACATCGGCATCAACACCGCCCCGGGGGCGAACGTGCTCGACGTCGCCGCCGGTGTTCGCAGCGCGTTCGACCGCATCAAGGCGGAGCTGCCGACGGGGCTGGAGGCCAAGATCCCGTATGACGCCTCCGAGTTCGTCGACGAGTCGATCACGGAAGTGGTCAAGACCCTGATCGAGGCGGTCGTCATTGTCATCGTGGTCATCTTCGCTTTCCTCGGCTCACTGCGCAGTGTGGCGATCCCCGTCGTCGCGGTGCCGCTGTCGCTGATCGGCGCAGCGTTCGTGATGCTGGTGTTGGGCTACTCGATCAATCTGCTCACGCTGCTGGCGATGGTGTTGGCGATCGGACTGGTCGTCGACGACGCCATCATCGTCGTCGAGAACATCCATCGCCACATCGAGGACGGTGAGACCCCGTTCGACGCCGCGATCATGGGGGCACGCGAGCTGGGCGGGCCCATCATCGCGATGACGATCACCCTGCTCGCGGTGTTTGCGCCCATCGGTTTCGTCGGCGGCCTCACCGGCGCGCTGTTTTCCGAGTTCGCATTCTCGCTGGCCGGCGCGGTGATCATCTCCGGGATCGTCGCGCTTACGCTGTCGCCGATGATGTGCTCGAAGATCCTCAAGGGCCACGGCGGGGGCGAGCAACAAGGCCGCCTCGAGGCGTTCCTCGACCGCGTCTTCGACGGCTTCCAGCGCTGGTACGAGCGCCGCCTGCACGGCGCGCTCAACACGCTGCCGGTCGTGCTCGTGTTGGGCGGGGTGGTCTTGGTGAGCTGCTACTTCCTCTACACCACGTCGAGCTCGCAGCTCGCACCCGACGAGGACCAGGGCGTGGTGCTCGCCAAGTCCGACGGTGGGCCCAGCGCCTCCCTCGACCAGACGCAGATGTGGACCGAGCAGCTCACCGAGATCGGCCAATCCTTGGACGCTGTCGAGCGCACGTTCCAGTTCAACGGCATCACCTTCGGCGGCCCGCCCAAATCCAACACGGCCATCACGGGCTTCGCCTTTGCCCCGTGGAGCGAGCGCGACAAGACCTCGGGCGAGCTCAAGGACATCATCCAAAGCCGCGCCAAGGGCATCGCCGGGCTCGACACGGCCGTGTTCCAGCCGCCCGTATTGCCCGGCAGCAGCGGCGGTCTGCCCGTGCAGTTCGTCATCGGCACGACCGAGGAGCCGCGCCAGCTATATGACGTCGCCCAAGAGCTGGCACGAAGGGCGAACCAGTCGGGCA
>CAYUKN010000115.1:0-6870 GCA_964445325.1 uncultured Ectothiorhodospiraceae bacterium | reverse complement strand
TGTGCCCGTTACGAATCCGGGTCAACATATCGGCAATGGGATCGGACATGCTCATTGTTGAATACCCCGGCTCGTTTACCAGCTGGCCTTGCGCATGCCCGGCACGTCGCCGCGCATGGTCGCCTCGCGCAGGCGATTGCGACCCAGGCCGAACTTGCGATACACCCCGTTGCCCCGGCCCGTCTGGCGGCAGCGGCGCTGGCGGCGCACCGGGCTCGAGTTGCGCGGGAGTTTCTGCAGGCGATTGACCGCCTCGATGCGCTCCTCGTACGAGGTATTGGGATCCTTGATGATCGCCTTGAGTTCAGCGCGCTTGCTCGCGTACTTCTTGGCCATGCGGGCGCGCTTGTTCTCGCGCTCGACTATCGAAACCTTCGCCATGACAGCTGCCTCTCTACTGCCGGAACGGGAAGCTGAAGCCGTCGAGAAGCGCACGCGCTTCGGCATCAGTCTTCGCGGTCGTGGTGACTGTGATGTCCATACCCCGGATCGCGTCGGTCTTGTCGTAGTCGATCTCGGGAAAGATGATCTGCTCGCGCACGCCCAGGTTGTAGTTGCCGCGGCCATCGAACGACTTGGGGCTGAAGCCGCGGAAGTCACGGATGCGCGGGATCGCGACGTTGACCAGACGATCCAGGAACTCGTACATCCGCTGGCGCCGCAGCGTCGTCTTGCAGCCGATGGGCCAGCCGGCGCGCATCTTGAAGCCGGCGACCGACTTGCGCGCCCGTGTGACCGCGGGCTTTTGCCCCGTGATCGCGGCAAGCTCCTTCTGCGCGTTCTCGAGCATCTTCTTGTCGCGCACGGCCTCGCCCACGCCCATGTTCACCGTGATCTTCTCGATCTCCGGGATCTCCATGATATTGCCGTAGCCTTGCTCATCACGGAGCTTGGGGACGACCGTCTCGCGATAGTGTTGTTGCAGTCGTGCCATCTTTATCCGCCTACACGTCGATGACTTCGCCGTCGGACTTGAAGTAGCGCACCTTGCGCCCGTCCGCCAGCGTCTTGAAGCCCACGCGATCGCCGCCGCCCTTGGTCGGGTTATAGACCATCACGTTCGAGGGATCGATCGGCGACTCCCGATCGACGATACCGCCCTGCGTGCCCGCTTGCGGGTTGGGGCGCTGGTGCTTGCGCACCATCTTGACGTTGTCGACGATCAGCTGGCCGTCGCGGCGCACGTTCTGCACGGTGCCGCGCTTGCCCTTGTCGTCGCCGGCGATCACGATCACGTCGTCGCCTTTTCGAATCCTATTCATGCCTGGCTACTCCGGCTCACAGGACCTCGGGGGCCAGCGAGATGATCTTCATGAAACGCTCGGTGCGCAGCTCGCGCGTGACCGGGCCGAAGATACGCGTACCCACCGGCTCGAGCTTGCTGTTGAGCAACACCGCCGCGTTCTTGTCGAAGCGCACCACCGAGCCGTCACTGCGGCGCACGCCCTTCGCCGAGCGCACGACCACGGCGTTGTAGACCTCGCCCTTTTTGACGCGGCCCCGCGGGATCGCCTCTTTCACGCTGACCTTGATGATGTCGCCGACGCTCGCGTAGCGCTTACCGGAGCCGCCGAGCACCTTGATGCACTGCACCTTGCGCGCCCCGCTATTGTCGGCCGCGTTGAGGCTGGTCTGCATCTGGATCATTTTCTGTTATCCCTTACCCGTGCCGCTCGGCTTCGGCGCCCTCAGGCACCGGCCGCGGGTGTATGGACGCGAACCAGGCGCCACGCCTTCGTCTTCGAGATCGGAGCGCACTCCTCAATAACCACGAAGTCGCCGTGATTGCACTCGTTGTTCTCGTCGTGAACGTGGTATTTCTTGGAACGCTTGACGAACTTGCCGTACAGCGGGTGGCGCACACGGCGCTCGACCAGCACGGCCACGCTCTTGTTCATGCGAGCGCTGACCACGTAGCCACGTTCGCGGCGCGCGATCTTTTGCTTTTCCTCACTCATGCGGACGCACCCGTGGCTTGTTTCTCATTGATGACCGTCTTGACCCGCGCGATGTCGCGGCGGACCTTGCTGAAGCGGTCCGACCGCGGCGACTGCCCCACGCCGTGCTGCATGCGCAGGTTGAACTGCTCGCGGCGGAGCTCGATGAGCTCATTGTTGAGCTCGTCGATCGACTTTTGGCGCAATTCACTCGCCTTCATTACATGATCGTCCGGTTGACGAACACACAGCGCACCGGGAGCTTTTGAGCGGCCCGACGCATCGCTTCGCGTGCCACCGGCTCGGAGACGCCCTCCATCTCATAGAGGACCTTGCCCGGCTGCACCTTGGTGGCCCAGTACTCGATGCCACCCTTGCCTTTGCCCATGCGAACCTCGATGGGCTTGTTGGTCACCGGGATGTCCGGGAACATCCGGATCCAGATCTTGCCGCCACGGCGCACGTGGCGCGTCATCGCCCGGCGGGCCGCCTCGATCTGGCGCGAGGTGATCCGACCCCGATCGATGGCCTTGAGGCCAAACTCGCCGAAGCTGACCTTGTCCCCGTTGTTCGCGACGCCGCGGTTCTTGCCTTTTTGCTGTTTGCGGTACTTCGTGCGTTTCGGCTGCAACATGACTGCAATGCTCCTACTTCGCCTGCGCCTGGCTCTTGGCGGCCTCGCGCTTTTGCGTGAGGTCGAAGACCTCGCCCTTACAGATCCAGACCTTGAGCCCGAGCGTGCCGTAGCCCGTATACGCGGTGGCCTGGCCGAAGTCGATATCGGCGCGCAGCGTATGCAGCGGCACGCGGCCGTCGTGGTACCACTCCTTGCGCGCGATCTCGGCGCCGTTGAGGCGACCGGCGGCGTGGATCTTCACGCCCTCGGCCCCCAGGCGCATCGTGTTGGTCACGACGCGCTTCATGGCACGGCGGAACATCACACGGCGCTCGAGCTGGGCGGCGACATTATCGGCGACCAGCTTGGCGTCGAGCTCCGGCTTGCGGATCTCGGCGATATTGATCTTGACGCTGCCAACCGGGAGGTTGCCGATCTGGGCGACCTTGTGGCGCAGCTTCTCGATGTCCTCGCCCTTCTTGCCGATCACGATGCCGGGGCGCGCCGTGTGGATCGTCACGTGCAGCGCACGCGCCGGCCGGTCGATCTGGATCCGGCTCACCGAGGCGTGCGACAGCTCCTTGCGGATGAAATCGCGCACGGCGATGTCGTTGTTGAGGAATTCGGGGAAGTCGCGGTTGTTCGCGTACCACGTCGAATTCCAGTCCGTGGAGATGCCGAGCCGAATGCCTACTGGATGTACTTTCTGACCCATCTCGCTCGCCCCGCTTACTGGTCGGCCACGCTTACGTGGATGTGGCTCGTGCGTTTGAGGATGCGGTTCGCCTGACCCTTCGCCCGCGCCTTCATCCGCTTGAGCGTCGGCCCCTCGTCGACGGTGATGACGCTGACGCGCAGCTCATCGACATCGGCGCCGTCGTTGTGCTCGGCATTCGCGATGGCCGACTCGAGCACCTTTTTCACGAGGCCGGCGGCCCGCTTGTTGGAGAACGACAGCGTGTTCAACGCCTTCTCGGCCGGCATCCCGCGGATCTGGTCCGCGACCAGGCGGGTCTTCTGGGGCGAGATCCGCGCCATCTTGAGTTTTGCGCTCGTCTGCATCGTCGTCAGCCTCTAGCGCCGCGTCTTCTTGTTCGCCGCGTGCCCCTTGAACGTGCGGGTCAGGGCAAACTCGCCGAGCTTGTGCCCGACCATGTTTTCGCTGATCAGCACCGGCACGTGCTGGCGCCCGTTGTGCACCGCGATGGTCAACCCGACCATCTCCGGCACCACCATCGACCGCCGCGACCAGGTCTTGATCGGCTTGCGGCTGTTGGACGCCTGTGCGCTCTCCACCTTCTTCATCAGGTGGACGTCGACAAAAGGTCCTTTGCGCAGTGAACGTGGCACGATCGAGTCCTCGCGTTACTTCTTGCGGTTACGGCGGCGGACGATGTTCTTGTCCGTCGCCTTGTTCTTGCGCGTCTTGTAGCCCTTGGTGGGCTGACCCCACGGGGTCACCGGGTGACGCCCGCCGGCCGTTCGGCCCTCGCCGCCACCCATCGGGTGGTCGATCGGGTTCATGGCGACGCCGCGCACGGTCGGGCGCTTGCCGCGCCAGCGATGAGCGCCGGCCTTGCCCATGCGCTGAAGGCTGTGCTCCTCGTTGCCGACCTCGCCGATCGTCGCCCGGCAGGCGACCGGCACGTAGCGCATCTCGCCCGAGCGCAGCCGCAGGGTCGCCTTGCCGCCCTCGCGCGCGACCAGCTGCACCGAGGCCCCCGCCGAGCGCGCGAGCTGGCCGCCCTTGCCCGGCTTCATCTCGACGCAGTGCACGCGCGTGCCCAGCGGGATGCTCGACAGCGGCAGGGCGTTGCCCGGCTTGATCGGCGCCTCGCGGCCCGAGCGGATGGGCGTGCCCGCTTTGACGTGCTTGGGCGCCAGGATGTAGCGGCGCTCGCCATCGGCGTACTTCAACAACGCGATGCGCGCGCTGCGGTTGGGGTCGTACTCCAGGCGCTCGACCTCGGCCGGGATGCCGTCCTTGTCGCGCTTGAAGTCGATGCGGCGATAGCGGCGCTTGTGGCCGCCGCCGCGCCGCCGCGACGTAATACGCCCGTCGCCGTTACGTCCGCCCGTCTTCGAGTTGCCCTTCTCGAGCAGCGGCTCATAGGGCTCGCCGCGGTGCAGGCCCTGGCGCTTGATCTCGATGCGGAAACGCCGCCCCGGCGACGTCGGGTTGGTCTTTACGATCGCCATCGTCGCTTACCCCTGGAATCCGGCGTAGTCGATGTCCTGGCCGGGCTGGAGCCGCACGATCGCCTTGCGCCAGCCGTCACGGCGGCCCTCGATCATGCCGAAGCGCTTGCGCTTGCCCTTGACGTTGAGCACGCGCACCTTGTCGACCTTGACCTTGAACAGCCGCTCCACCGCCTTGCGGATCTCGGGCTTGGTCGCGTCGGGTGCGACGCTGAATACGTGCTGGTTGCGCTCGTCCGCACCGAACGCCGCCTTCTCCGACATGTGCGGTACGCGGATGATTTGGTACAGGCGCTCGTCGTTCATGCCAGCCACCCCTCCAGGCGCTTGACCGCGTCGACCGTCGCCACCACGCGCTCGTGGCGGAGCAGGTTGACCGGGTTGACCTCGTGTACCGCGACGACCTCGGCGCGCGCCAGATTGCGCGCCGCCAGACGTGCGTTGGCGTCGGCCTCGGCGAGCACCACCAGCGCATCACGGCCACCGATGTGATCCAGACGCTGCGCCAGCGCCTTCGTCTTGGGCTCGCTCACGCCCAGCTCGTCGATCACCGTCAGGCGCTCGCGACGCGTGAGCTCAGACAGGATCGAGCGCAGCGCGCCGCGATACATCTTGCGGTTGAGCCCCTTGGAGAAATCCCGGGGCTTGGCCGCGAAATGCGTGCCGCCGCCGACCCAGATCGGGCTGCGGATCGTGCCCGCGCGGGCGTTGCCCGTGCCCTTCTGGCGCCAGGGCTTGCGCCCACCGCCCGAGACCTCCGCGCGTGTCTTCTGCGCCTTCGTGCCCCGGCGCGCACCGGCGAGATAGGTCTCGACCGCCTGGTGCACGAGCGGCTCGTTGAACGGCTTGCCGAACGCCGCGTCGGCGACCTGGACTTGGGTCGCGCCGTCTGCCGTCTTCAGCTCCATCGCTGACTCCTTACCGCTGCGCCTTGACCGATGGCTGGACCATCAGGTCGCCGTTCTTCGCACCCGGGACTGCGCCGCGCACCAGCAACAGGCCGCGCTCGGCGTCGACGCGCACGATCTCGAGATTCTGCGCAGTGGACCGGGCGTTGCCCATGTGCCCGGGCATGCGCTTGCCCTTCCACACGTGGCCGGGATCCTGCATCTGCCCGATGGACCCGGGGACGCGGTGCGCCAGCGAGTTGCCGTGCGAGTTGTCCTGCGTGTTGAAGTTGTGCCGCCGGACCGTCCCCTGGAAACCGCGGCCCTTGGTGGTGCCGATCACATCGACGCGCTCGCCCGCCTCGAACTGGTCGACACCCAGCTCACTACCGACGGCGAGCTCGCTCGACTCGGCGTCGGGCAGGCGGATCTCCCAGAGACCCCGGCCCGGCTCGACACCCGCCTTGGCGAAGTGCCCGGCCTCAGGCTTGGGCACGCGGTTGGCGCGCCGGCTGCCCGTGGTGAGCTGCAGCGCGCTGTAGCCGTCGCGCGCCGGTTGTTTGATCTGGGTGACCCGGTTGGGCTCGACGCGAATCACCGTCACCGGGATCGCGGCGCCCTCGTCAGTGAAAATCCGGGTCATGCCCGCCTTGCGGCCGATTACGCCAATCGCCATCGTTGTCGTTCCCATTCGTCGCGGCGACCGCAGCCGTCGCCGGCTCTGCGATGACCCAAATCAAGGCCCGGCAGCAGTCGGTAACTGCCCCGGGCCGGGCAAGCGGAAGATTGTAGCAGCGGAGAAGCGCTAAAGCCAAGGCGGGCGACTGGATGGCCCGCCCCGGCCTAGCGGATCAACTGAGCTTGATCTGGACGTCGACGCCCGCTGCGAGGTCCAGCTTCATCAAGGCGTCGACGGTCTTTTCGGTCGGATCGACGATGTCGAGCAGGCGCTTGTGGGTGCGCAGCTCGTATTGGTCGCGCGCATCCTTGTCAACGTGCGGCGAGGTCAACACCGTGTAGCACTCGCGCTTGGTCGGCAGCGGAATGGGGCCGAGCACGCGCGCGCCCGTGCGCTTGGCGGTCTCGACGATCTCGCGTGCCGAGCTGTCGATCAGCCGATGGTCGAAAGCCTTCAGCCGGATCCGAATCGTTTGGGTCTGCTTAGTCGCCATGAAGCGTCACTCGAGAATCTTGGAGACGACGCCGGCCCCGACGGTGCGCCCGCCTTCGC
>CAYUKN010000114.1:5217-6920 GCA_964445325.1 uncultured Ectothiorhodospiraceae bacterium | reverse complement strand
GTAAGGCAGGCCGGAGCTACTCGTCGTGCGCGCGTTGCTCAAGAATATCCACCGCGGGCAGGCTGCCTTGCTCGACGAACTCGAGGAAGGCACCGCCGCCCGTGCTGATGTAGGACATGCGCTCGGTCAGACCGAAGCGGTGTAGTGCGGCCAGTGTATCGCCGCCCCCGGCGACCGAGAATGCCGCCGACGCCGCGATCGCCTCGGCGAGGGCACGCGTACCGCCGGCGAAGGCCTCGATCTCGAACATGCCCACCGGCCCGTTCCAGAAGATCGTGCCCGCGTTGGCCAACAGCTCGGCATAGCGCGACCGTGTGTCCGGGCCCACGTCGAGGATCATGTCGTCGTCGGCGATCTCGCTGACGGGCTTGACCGCGGTCTTCGCATCGGCGTCGGGGCGGTCCGCGACGACCGCGTCGGTGGGCAGCGGAATGTTCGCGCCATGCCGTTGGGCCGCCGCGATCAGGCGCTGCGCGGGCTCGACCCAATCGCGCTCGTAGAGCGAGGCGCCGACGGGATGGCCCTGGGCGGCGATCAAGGTGTTGGCGATGCCTCCGCCCACGATGAGCTGGTCGACCTGCTCGAGCAGGGCCTCGAGCACGGCGAACTTGCTGGAAACCTTGGCCCCGCCGACGATCGCCACGAGCGGGCGCTTGGGGTTCTCGAGGACGTGGTGCAAGGCCTCGAGCTCCTGGATGAGGAGGGGGCCCGCGCACGCGATCGGCGCGTACTGCGCCACGCCATGGGTCGAGGCCTGGGCCCGATGGGCGACCCCGAAGGCATCCATGACGTAGATATCGCATAGCGCGGCCATGCGCCGCGCCAGATCGGCGTCGTTGGCCTTCTCACCGACCTGAAAACGCACGTTCTCGCAAAGCACCAGGCCGCCCGGCTCGATACTCGGCGGGTTGTCGAGCCAGTCCTGGACCAGCGGGACTTCCTGGCCCAGCAGCTCGCTCAAGCGATCGGCGACGGGCTGCAGCGTCGCGCTCGGGTCGACCTGGCCCTCCTTGGCACGACCCAGGTGGGCCATGACCATCACGCGCGCACCCGCCTCGATGGCCTTGCGCATGGTCGGTAGCGAGGCCCGGATGCGGTCGTCGCTGGTCACACGACCGTCGGCGATGGGGGAGTTCAGATCCTCGCGGATGAGCACGCGCTTGCCCGCGAGGTCGAGATTGTCCATGCGAAGCATGAGCATCCTTTGTCGATGATTCCGGCGAGCAGCGCCCCCGCGCCGGCTTGTGCTGCGACAGGCCCGCAAGACCGTAGGCCGGCTTTTACCCCATCACGATCGACGCGGGCGCCGGATCGGGCAAGTAGGCCGGCTTTTGCCCCGTGCCGGCCCACGCGGGTGCCACATCGGGCAAGTAGGCCGGCTTTTGCCCCTTGGACGCCCGCCCGGTCACCAAGACCACCGAGCGATGGTCACCCCAGTGGCTTGCGAAACCATCAGGCAACAGCCGGCGGTGCAACAGCCGGCGCTCTGCCGGTCCAACCACCGACGCACCGGGCCACCATCGCAACCGCCGGTTGTTGCTCGTGCCATCCCGCCATCTCGGCACAGCGTCATGCCGCGTGCATGCGCGCGCCGAGGGGGTCGACACCGAGCAAAAACCGGCCTACCACACATTCGCGCCGCGCGACCGTAGGCCGGCTTTTGCCCCTTGGACGCCCGCCCGGTCACCAAGACCACCGAGCGA
>CAYUKN010000114.1:0-5117 GCA_964445325.1 uncultured Ectothiorhodospiraceae bacterium | reverse complement strand
GTAGGCCGGCTTTTGCCCCTTGGACGCCCGCCCGGTCACCAAGACCACCGAGCGATGGTCACCCCAGTGGCTTGCGAAACCATCAGGCAACAGCCGGCGGTGCAACAGCCGGCCATCCACGCCGTTGCCCGCGGTCTAGCGAACTCTCCATCTACGCATGCGACCAGGCCCGCGCCACATCGAGCAGGCGATTGGAGAAGCCCCACTCGTTGTCGTACCAGGACACCACCTTGACCAGCGTGCCATCGGTCACGAGCGTCTGCGTGGCGTCGAACACAGACGAGGCCGGGTTGTGGTTGAAGTCGACCGACACCAGCGGCTCTTCGTTGTAACCCATCACGCCCGCCGGCATGCGTTCGCCGGCCGTCTTGACCGCCTCGTTGACCTCCTCGATCGAGGTCGCACGCGGCGCGATGAAGCTGAAGTCGACGACCGAGACATTGATCGTGGGCACGCGCATCGAGTAGCCCTGCAGCTTGCCCGCGAGCTCGGGCAGCACGAGCCCGACCGCATTGGCCGCGCCCGTCGAGGTCGGGATCATCGAATGGGTCGCCGAGCGCGCGCGCCGGATATCCTTGTGGTAGACGTCCGACAGGACCTGGTCGTTGGTATAGCTGTGGACCGTTGTCATCTGACCCGACTGCACGCCGATCGATTCGTGCAGCGCCTTGACCAGCGGCGCCAGGCAGTTGGTCGTGCAGGAGGCATTCGAGACCACGGTCATGTCCTGTGTCAGGACCTCGTGATTGACGCCGTAGCAAACGGTCGCGTCGACATCACCCTTGGCGGGCGCCGAGATGAGCACCTTGTCCGCGCCCGCCTGGATGTGGGCGCGCGCCTTGTCGGCCTCGACGAACAGCCCCGTGCACTCGAGCACGACCTCGACGCCGAGCTCGCCCCAGGGGAGCTTCGCCGGATCGCGCTCGGCGCAGACCTTGATCCGGTCGCCGTTGACGATCATGTCGCCGCCGTCGACAGCCACCTCCCCGGGAAACGGACCGTGGGCGGTGTCGCGGCGCGTCAGATGCGCGTTGGTCTCGGCGTCGCCGAGGTCGTTGACCGCCACGATCTGGATGTCGTCACGCCCGCTCTCGTAGAGCGCGCGCAACACGTTGCGCCCGATGCGCCCGTAGCCGTTGATACCGATCTTGATAGCCATTGCCTTCCCGTCGCCTCGTCTCATTTACCCGGATCGCCGGGCCACTCTATGTTGGTCGGTCAGTGCTCACCGCTTCGCCGCGAGTGGGTCAGTGCGTTGCGTACTCACCCGCAGCCGCGAAGCACGCAGAGCACATTATTCGTGATTCGTGCCCTAGGGAAGGTCTGATTTATTGCGAATTCGGGTCTCATTACATCCTGTGGATCGGACTTTTAGTCCGATCCGCCAGTGACTTGCGAACAGTCCCCTGAGATCCGCCACCGCGATGAGCGGGTTAAATCAGGCATTCCCTAGGAGCCTACCCGAGTCGCCGGCGGAATCGGTGCCACACCGCCGACGACCACCGTGTCTGGCGAAGCGGACACAATGCGGAATTCGTAACGACTTCGCGTGCGTAGTGGCTTCGCGAGCGTACGATCCTCAGCCAGCCTCGTTGACCACCTGACGCGCCGTCTCGACCACGCGATCGACGGTGAAGCCGAAGTGGTGCATCGCCTCCTTCGACGGCGCCGATACGCCGAAGGTGTCGATGCCGACGACGCCGCCATCGAGGCCCACGTAACGCCGCCACCAGTCGGTCACGCCCGCTTCCACGGCGACGCGCTTGCCGCCGGGCGGCAGCACCCGGTCGCGGTAGTCCTTGCCCTGCGCGTCGAAGCGCTGGGTGCAGGGCATCGAAACGACCCGTGCGCGAATGCCCTCGGCCGCCAGCGGCTCCACGGCACCGACCGCGAGCTGGACCTCCGAGCCGGTCGCGATCAGCGTCACATCGGGCTCGCCGCCGTCGGTATCGACCAATACGTAGCCACCCCGCGCGATCGCCGCCAGCTGGCCCTCGTCGCGCGCTTGCTGCGGCACGCCCTGGCGCGTGTACGCCATGGCCACCGGCCCGTCCGTCTTCTCCAGCGCCCGGCGCCACGCCGCGACCGTCTCGACCGCGTCGCAGGGGCGCCACAGCTCCATGCGCGGGATCAGGCGCAGGCTCGACAGATGCTCGACCGCCTGGTGCGTGGGGCCGTCCTCGCCCAGCCCGATCGAGTCGTGGGTGTAGACGAAGATGCTGGGCGCGCGCATCAGCGCAGCCATGCGCACCGCGTTGCGCGCGTAGTCGGAGAAAGTCAGGAAGGTGCCCCCGAACGGCTTGAAGCCGCCGTGCAGGGCGATGCCGCTGACCATCGCCGACATGGCGAACTCGCGCACCCCGTAGTAGACGTAGTCGCCGTCGGGCGAACGCGCGGTCACCTCCGTGGCAGCCTTCCAGCGGGTATTGTTCGAGCCCGTCAGGTCGGCCGAGCCGCCCAGCAGCTCGGGCAGGATTTCGGCGAATCCACCGATCACGGCCTGCGAGGCCTTGCGCGTCGCCACCGACTCGCCCTTGGCGGCGGTGTCATGCAACAAGCGCTGGGCATGCTCATCCCAGCCGGCGGGCAGCTCCCCCGCCAAGCGGCGCTCGAGCTCGGCGGCGCGCTCGGGGAAGCGGTCGCGGTAAAGGCTCATGCGCTCGCGCCACTCGGCCTCGGCACGCTCGCCGCGTTCGCGTGCGTCCCAGCCGGTATACACCGCCTCGGGGATCTCGAACGGCGCGTGCGACCAGCCAATGGTCTCGCGTGCCAGTGCCACTTCGTCGGCGCCCAGGGCGGCCCCATGGGACTCCTCGCGGCCCTGCTTGTTGGGCGAGCCCCAGCCGATGACCGTCTTGCAGCAGATCAGCGTGGGCCGGTCGGTCTCGCCGCGGGCGGCCTCGATCGCGGCGCGCACGGCCTCGGCGTCGTGGCCATCGACGTCGGCCACGACGTGCCAACCGTAGCTCGAGAACCGCGTGGGCACATCCTCGGTGAACCAGCCGGCGACATCGCCGTCGATGGAGATGCCGTTGTCGTCGTAGAACACGACGAGCTTGCCCAGGCCCAGCGTGCCCGCCAGCGAGCAGGCCTCGTGCGAGATGCCCTCCATGAGGCAGCCGTCGCCGGCGAAGACGTAGGTCCAGTGGTCGACGACGGTGTGCTCGTCGACGTTGAAGTGGGCGGCCAGGATCTTCTCGGCCAGGGCCATGCCGACCCCGTTGGCCAGGCCCTGGCCCAGCGGCCCGGTCGTCGTCTCGACGCCGGGGGCCTCGTGGATCTCAGGATGGCCCGGTGTCTGCGACTCGAGCTGGCGAAACCGCTGGATTTGGTCTAGACCCAGAGCGTAGCCGGTGAGATGCAGCAGCGAGTACAGCAGCATGGAGCCGTGGCCGTTGGACAGGATGAAACGGTCACGGTCGGGCCACGACGGGTTGTTCGGGTTGTGGCGGAGATAGTCGTTCCACAAGACTTCGGCGATGTCCGCCATCCCCATGGGCATGCCGGGATGGCCCGAGCTCGCCTGCTCGACCGCATCCATCGAGAGGGCGCGGATGGCGTTGGCCAGATCGCGGCGCGCGGGCATGGCGTTACTCCGGGGTGCTCGTGGCTTTTTTCCGTTCGTCGCGCCCCGCTTCGCCGGGGCGACTGCGCGCGTTTTGCGTATCCATCCCGCCGGCGGGCAGCCCTTGAGGCCGGTCGAGGCGATCCCCAGACTCGACTAGGCTCGCCGCATGGACGACACGGGGGCGTATTGCCCGTGAGGATCGATCAAGCCCGCCCCGCGCAGCGATCGCGGATTGTCGCTCAGCAGGTCCTCGACGGCAAGCGTGGCCGCCGTCGAGCCCCCGCGCGTGGCGTGCGCGGGGCTGTGATGCTATACTGCGAGATTATCCTTGTGCGTTGTTTGGGAGGGGTTCTTCGGTGGCCGAGAGCATGAACCAGGAACAGCAGTCACGCCTGAAAGAGCTCATTGCCAAGGGCAAAGAGCAAGGCTACCTGACGTACGCCGAGGTCAATGACCACCTGCCCGACGGCGTCGTCGAGCCCGACCAGGTCGAGGACATCATCTCCATGATCAACGACATGGGGATCCAGGTCCACGAGGTCGCACCCGATAACGACACCATGATGCTCGCCGACGAGGCGGTGAGCACCGCCGACGACGACGCCGCCGACGAGGCCGCCCAGGCACTGGCGACCGTCGACGGCGAGTTCGGCCGCACCACCGACCCGGTGCGCATGTACATGCGCGAGATGGGTACGGTCGAGCTGCTCACGCGCGAAGGCGAGATCGAGATCGCCAAGCGCATCGAGGACGGTACCCGCCAGATGATGGCCGCGCTGGCCGATTATCCGGGCACCGCGGGCGCGATCGTGCGCAAGTGGAAGGAGATCGAGAACGGCGAGGCCCGCCTGACCGATCTCATGAGCGGGTTCCAGGATCCCGAGGCCCCGGACAACGCCGTCTCGCCCTCGGCCGACGACTCGGCCGATCGCAGCGCCGACCACGAAGGCGAGGAGGAAGGCGCGGCCGACACCTCGATCGACATCGAGGCGGTGCGCGCGCACATGGCCGACCTCGAGGCCCAGTACGACAAGGTCATGCAGTCGCTCGAGAAGGCGGCCAAGCAGCGCACCCGGCCCAAGTCGGGGATGCGCGCGCAGAAGCAGCGCCAGGAGCTGGCGCGCAAGGTCCTCGAACTCCAGCTGGTGCCGCTGTTCGTCGACCAGTGCGTCGCCGACCTGCGCGCCGACGTCGAGGCCGTGCGCGGCCACGAGCGCAACATCATGCAGATCGCCACGCGCGAGGCGGGCATCTCGCGCAAGGGCTTCATCGCCTCGTTCAGCGGGCGCGAGTCCGATCCCAAGTGGCTGCAGGAGCTCATCGACGCGAACAAGGACTACTCGGCCAAGCTGTCCGAGCGCGCTGACACCATCGAGGCCGATCAGGACAAGCTCGCCGAGGTCGAGCAGCGCACGCACCTGCCCGTCTCCGAGATCAAGGAGACCAACCGGCGCCTGTCGATCGGCGAGGCCAAGGCCCGGCGCGCCAAGAAGGAGATGGTCGAGGCCAACCTGCGCCTGGTGATCTCGATCGCCAAGAAGTACACCAA
>CAYUKN010000113.1:0-6976 GCA_964445325.1 uncultured Ectothiorhodospiraceae bacterium | reverse complement strand
CTACATCGGGGGCGTTTCTTGGCACGTACCGGCTAGCGGATGGGGATCGTCCCGGGCGCTGCCACGTCGATCAATCGGGGCGCCGCGCCAGGGTGATGCGGGCCAGGCCCGCCGCATCGGGGCGCACCGAGACGTCGGCGAGGCCGGCGTCGCGGCAAAGCGTGACCACCTCGGCGGCCTGATCACAGCCGTGCTCGAGCGCGAGCAAGCCGCCCGGGACCAGGTGTTGCGGCGCGGCGGCGATGACGCTGCGCGACGCCCACAAGCCGTCCAGGCCGCCGTCGAGGGCGCCAACCGGCTCGAAGCCGGCCCCAGGGGCGCTCAGGTGGGGGTCGTCGCTGGCGACATAGGGCGGATTGCACACGATCACCTCGAATGCGCGGCCGGTCACCGGGGTCAGCCAATCGCCCTGTAGCAGCTCCACGTTGGCGAGCGTATGGCGGCACACGTTGCGCTCGGCGAGTGCCAGCGCGCGTTGCGAGGCGTCGACGGCCGTCACACGGGCGTCGCCGCACTCGTGGGCCAGAGCGACGGCGAGGCAGCCGCTCCCCGTGCCCAAATCGAGGATCCGCGGGGCCGTCGGGCCCTGCTCCCGTAAATATTCCAGCACCGCCTCGACCAATCCCTCGGTCTCGGGCCGGGGAATGAGCACGTCGGGCCCCACCTCGAGCCCCAGCGACCAGAACTCGGCCTCGCCCAGGATGTAGGCGACCGGCTCACCCACGGCCCGGCGTGCCACGGCGTCCTCGAAGCGCTCCAGCGTGGCCTCGTCGAGGACGGTCTCGGGCCAGGTGTGGAGCCGGCTGCGGCGCCAGCCCAACGCGTCGGCGAGCAAAAGCTCGGCATCGAGCCCGGGCGTCGGCGAGCGCGCGAAGCGGGCGCGGGCCGCGGCGAGCGCGCGCCGAACGTCGGTCATTCGCCCTCGCCGGCCATCTCGGCGAGCTGCTGCGCCTGGTGCTCGGTGAGCAAGGGCTCGACGACGATGTCGAGGTCGCCCGAGAGCACGTCCTCGAGGCGGTAGAGGGTGAGATTGACGCGGTGGTCGGTGACCCGGCCCTGGGGGAAGTTGTAGGTGCGGATGCGCTCGGAGCGATCGCCCGAGCCTACCTGGAGGCGGCGCTCGGCCTCTTGCTCGGCGTTCTGCTCGGCCTCCTTCTGGGAGCGCAGCTTGGCCTGGAGCCACTCCATCGCCTTGGCGCGGTTGCTGTGCTGCGAGCGCCCCTCCTGGCACTCGACCACGATGCCCGTGGGCAGGTGGGTGATGCGCACCGCCGAGTCGGTGGTGTTGACGTGCTGGCCGCCGGCGCCCGATGAGCGGAAGGTGTCGATGCGCAGGTCCTTGCTCTGGAGTTCATCCTCCTCGATTGCCTCGGGCACGGGCAGCACCGCGACCGTCGCCGCCGAGGTGTGGATGCGGCCCTGCGACTCGGTCTGGGGCACGCGCTGGACGCGGTGGGCGCCCGACTCGAATTTCAGCCGCGAGAATACGTTGCGCCCGGATACCCGCGCGATGATCTGCTTGTAGCCGCCCGCCTCGCCCTCCTGGGCGTCGATGGGCTCGACGGTCCAGCCGCGCTGCTCGGCGTAGCGCATGTACATGCGGTAGAGATCGCCAGCGAACAGCCCCGCCTCGTCGCCGCCGGCGCCGGCGCGGATCTCGAGGTAGATGTCGGCCTGGTCGCGCGGATCCTGCGGCAAAAGCAGCCGCTGGAGCTCGGTCTCGAGGCCCTCGATGCGCTCGTCCGCGGCCGTGATCTCGTCGGCGGCGAGCTCGCGCATCTCGGGGTCGTCCTCGTTCATCATCTCCTCGGCAGCCACCCGCTGGCGTTGCGCCTCCTGCCAGGCATGGAACCGATTGGCGAGCTCGGTGTTGGCGGCGTACTCCTGCGATAGCTCGCGGAAGCGCTTGGGGTCGTTGACGACCTCAGGGTCGGCGAGCAGGCGCTCGAGCTCCTCGTGGCGATCGCGGACCTGCTCGAGGCGGCGCTGGACCGATGGCCTCATTGCTTGTCCTCGTCCAGGTCGAAGAGCTCACGGGCGGCCGAGATCACCTCATAGCGCTCGTCACGGCCGGCCGCCCGCATGCCCACCGTCGGCTTGTGGAGCAGGCGGTTGGTCAAGGTGTGTGCCAGGAACTCCAGCGCCTCCTCGCCGCCACGGCCGCTGGCCAGCATACGCTGCGCCTCCTCGAGGGTTTGCTGGCGCACCGATTCGGCCTGACCGCGCAATGCCTTGATGGTGTCGACGGCGCCCAGGCTGCGCTCCCAGGCGCGGAAATTCTCGACCTGGGTCTCGACGATCTCCTCGGCCTCGCCGGCGGCCTCGCGGCGCGCGGCGACGCTGTCCTCGATGACGTTGTGCAGGTCGTCGACCGTGTAGAGGAAGACGTCCTGCAGCCGGGCGATCTCGGGCTCGATGTCGCGCGGGACGGCGATATCGACCATGAATACGGGCCGGTGGCGGCGGCGTTTGAGGGCATGCTCGACCGCGCCCTTGCCCAGGATGGGGAGCGTGCTGCCGGTCGAAGACAGCACAACGTCGGCCTGGGGCAGGATCTCGGGCAACTGGCTCAGACCGAAGCCGCGCCCGCCATAACGGTCGGCCAGGCGAATCGCGCGCTGGGCGTCGCGATTGGCTACCAATAGATCGCGCACACCGGCGCCGTGGAGATGCCGGCCGGCGAGCTCGATGGTCTCGCCGGCGCCGATGAGCAGGGCGGTGACATCGTTGAGGTCGCCGAAGATCTGCTTGGCCAGTGTGATCGCCGCAAACGCCACCGAGACCGGGTTCGCCCCGATCGCTGTGTTGGTGCGCACCTCCTTGGAGACGGCGAAGGCGTGCTGGAACAGCTTGCCCAGATGGGAGCCAACCGTCTCGTAGGTCTGTGCGGTACGGAACGCGTCCTTGAGCTGGCCCGCGATCTGGGGCTCGCCCAGAATCATCGAGTCGAGGCCGCTGGCGACACGCAGCAGATGGCGCACCACGTCGGCGTCGTGATGGCGATAGAGGCAGGGCTCGATCTCGGAGCGCGCCTCGCCGTGCCAGCTGTGGAACCACTCGGTCACCGTTGGCGCGCGGTCGGGACTGTCCAGCGCGCAATACATTTCTGTACGATTGCACGTGGATACGATCGCCGCCTCGTACACTCCGTCCAGCTCGTGGAGCTCGGTCAACGCCGCGCTCAAGCGCGCCGGCTCAAAGACGACGCGCTCGCGGATCTCGACCGGTGCGGTCGCGTGATTCAAGCCCAGGGTGAGGAGAGACATCATGCACGGGCATGCTGACAAACACGCAATTCTCTGCCATGGCGTGGGCAGCAAGCAAATAGGTGGATCCGCTCCCGGCTCGACGGGCGAACGCAGTCGGGTGTGGACCTGTATCGGGACGACTGAGTGAGCGCAATGAGCCATCGCCACCAGCGCCTGCCGGCGACGACGCCGGCGTTACGCCTACTGTTGGTTGTCGTTGTGCTGGCACTGGGCGGCTGTGCCTCGCTCTCGCCCTCGCCCTCGGGTGAGGCCAGCGACGGTGGCGAACAGGCGACGGACGCGGACGAGCAGGACGCCGACGAGCCGGGCGAGGCTGAGCCGACCGAGGACGAGTCCAGTGCGTCGGCGCCCGAGCAAGCCCCCGAAGATGCGGCCGAGGCGGCCGCCGAGGAGGCCGAGCAACGGCGCCGGCGGGGGCGCCTGTCCGGCGAGAATCTCTATCGGTTGCTCGTCGCCGATCTGGCCGGTCGCCAGGGCGATCTCGGTTTGGCGCTGGAAGGCTATCTCGAGGCCGCCCGGGATACGCGTGACCCGCGCATCGCCGAGCGCGCGACCCGCCTCGGTTTCTATGCCGAGCGCTTCGACGCGGCCCACGAGGCCGCGCAGCGCTGGGTTGAGCTCGCCCCCCGAAGCCAGGCTGCGCATGCAGCGCTGGCGCGTTTGCAGCTGCGCCGCGACGAGCCCGAGGCGGCCGAGCGAACGCTCGTGCGCGTGATCGAGCTCGGTGGCGAGGGCCCGCAGTCGGGCTGGTCCAAGGCCGGTTCCATCCTGACCGAGAGTGAGCGCACCGCCACGGCGCTCGCCACCGCCGAGGCCCTGGTGGAGCGGTTCCGCGAACAGGCGACCTCGCATTATGTCGTGGCCCGGCTTGCCGCGGACGCGGGCGATACCGAGCGGGCGCTCGATGCCCTGGATCAGGC
Source organism: uncultured Ectothiorhodospiraceae bacterium (assembly GCA_964445325.1). Classification (GTDB taxonomy): domain Bacteria; phylum Pseudomonadota; class Gammaproteobacteria; order XJ16; family Halofilaceae; genus Halofilum. Next base: position 2,787 of record CAYUKN010000113.1, on the reverse strand, counting down.
CCTGGCGCGCCGGACGCTTTATCCCGATGCGCTGCTGCTGCGGGCGCGCCTGCTCAGTGAGCAGGATCGCGTCGACGAGGCGCTGGCCGGCCTGCGCGGCGCCTACCGACAGGCGCCCGACAACCAAGACATCGCGCTCGGTTACGTGCGCATGCTCGTCGAGACCGGCCGCATCGATACCGCGCGCAGCGAGATGGAGCGCGCGCACGAGCGCTTCGGCGACGACCCGGACGCCGTCTATACGCTCGGCCTGTTGGCGATGGAGGCCGAGCTCTGGAGCGACGCGCGCCTCTATCTCGAGCGCTTGGTGCAGATGGATGCCCGGCGCTCCAAGGCCCACTACTATCTGGGACGCATCGCGCAGCAGCAGGGCGAGTGCGAGCGCGCGCTGCAGCACTACGTCAAAGTCGGCGACGGTGAGCACCGTTTCGATGCCGAGCTGCGCGCAGGCGTATGCATGGCCCGGGTGGGTCGTCTCGAAGAGGCGCGGTTGCACCTGCAACGCATGCAATCGCGTTTCGACGAGGAGGCGGCGATCACGCAGATCGTGCTCACCGCCGCCCGCGTCGAGCGTCAGGCCGATCAGCCCGAGCGGGCCCTGGAGGCGCTCAACAACGCCCTGGAACGCTTTCCGCAAAACCAGGACCTGCTGTATGCGCGGGCGCTGGCGGCCGTTGAGCTCGACCGGGTCGACCGCGCGCGGCGCGACCTGGAATCGATCCTCGAGCGCGACCCCGACAACGCGCGAGCGCTCAACGCACTGGGTTACACCCTGGCCAATCGCAAACTCGACCTCGAACGGGCGCAGCGCTTGATCGAGCGGGCCCTGGAGCAGGATCCGGAGGACGCGGCGACGCTCGACAGCATGGGTTGGGTGCTCTACCGCCGGGGCCGCAACGAACGAGCGCTGCAGTATCTGCAACGGGCCTGGGAACAGCAAAAGGATCCCGAGATCGCCGCACACCTCGGTGAGGTCTTGTGGTCCCTGGGACGGCGCGAGCAGGCGCGGCGGATCTGGTCGCAAGGGCGCGAGCACGGCGATGACCAAGAGGTCCTCGACGAAACAGTCGAGCGCCTGACCCAGTGATCCGGGTCGCGACCGTTGCCATCGTCCTCGTGGCGGTGCTCGCAGGATGCGCCTCACCACGCCAGGCGCCGCCCGACCCCGAGTCGGCGTGGCAGCAACGCCAGGGGCGTTTGCAGGCACTCGAGCACTGGCAGGCCGATGGTCGCCTGGCGGTTCGCCTCGAGGCCGACGGCGGCCAGGCCGGTTTCAGCTGGACACAAGCAGGGCCCGATTACCGGCTGAGGCTGACCGGCCCCTGGGGTCAGGGAGGCGCCGTGCTTGAGGTGGGCGAGGGCGAAGCGGTGCTCGATGCCGGCGAGGGGCGACGCTACCGGGGACGCAGTGCGCGGGCCCTGCTGGCTTCGGTGTATGGCTGGGATATCCCCGTTGCTGGTTTGCGTTACTGGCTGGTGGGCCTGCCCGGAGAGGGCGATGACTACAGCCTGGACCGCTTCGGCCGCCTGGAGCGCGTGCGCTGGCGAGGCTGGCAGATCACCTACGCGAGCTATGGGCGTATCGAGGACGTCTCACTGCCGACCGATATCCGCGTAAGCCGTGGCGCCAACACCGAGGTCAAGGTGGTGATCGATGAGTGGAGCCTCGACAGCGCGGGCGATGACGATGGCGAGCAGATCGAGTCGCCCGTGCCCTTGATGGGTAACTGACCCGGCGCACTGGCGGGCCGAGAGGTATTGTCATGTGGAGTTGCGGCTGGCCCGCGCCAGCGAAGATCAACCTGTTTCTGCACATCACGGGGCAGCGCGACGACGGCTACCACGAGCTCCAAACGCTGTTCCAGTTCCTGGATTGGGGCGACGCCCTCGCGTTCCGGCTGCGCGACGACGGCGGCGTCCACCGGTATTTCGGTGCCCGTGGCGTCGATGAGGATGCTGATCTGGTCGTGCGTGCTGCGCGCGCGCTCCAGGCGCGCGCCGGTGTGGCCGTCGGCGCCGATATCGCGGTGACCAAGCATGTGCCCAGCGCGGCGGGACTCGGCGGCGGCAGCTCCGATGCGGCGACGGTGCTGGCCGCGCTCAACAGCCTCTGGGCGTGCGCGCTCCCGCCGCAAGCGTTGATGTCGCTCGGCAGGGAACTGGGGGCCGATGTGCCCGCCTTCCTCTATGGGCACTCGGCCTGGGGCGAGGGCGTCGGTGATGAGCTCACATACTACGAGCCGCGCGAGGCCCATTACCTGGTCGTGGTGCCACCCGTGGCCGTCCCGACGGCCAGCGTGTTCGCCGATCCGGAATTGACACGGGATCACCCCCTGATCACAATACGCGACTTTCTCGCGGGGGCGGCCGGCAATGACTGCCTCCCCGTGGTGCGTGCGCGCTTCCCGGAGGTAGCGCGCGCCCTGGACTGGCTGGCGTCGCTGGGCGTGACGCCCCGGTTGTCCGGGACGGGGGCCTGCGTATTCGCCGCGTTCGGCGACGAGGCCAGCGCCCGGTTGGCGCGCCGCCGTCTGCCCGAGCATTGGCGGGGGTTCGTCGCCCGCGGGTGCAACCGCTCGGCATTGGCCACGCGCCTGGGCTACGATGATACGGCGTGACGCCGCGCCGGGGGCGCGCTGGCGCGTCAGCGCCCGAGGGGCGCGGCCGCGGATGCACCACGCCATCCCGCCGGCCTGCCGGCCGGGTGGAACACGGAAGGTGAGTCGAGATTGTTGGGCCGTAGCCAAGTGGTAAGGCACCAGGTTTTGGTCCTGGGAATCGCAGGTT
>CAYUKN010000112.1:2638-7190 GCA_964445325.1 uncultured Ectothiorhodospiraceae bacterium | reverse complement strand
ATCATCGCCGAGCCCAAGCAGAAGACGCGCGACCACGTCGACGCCTTGATGGACGCGGTGACCAAGCGCTACGAGGCCCACCCCGGCATGCGCGCGTTCGCCACGCGCGGCTCAATCATCACCAGCAACGACGGCGGCACCCGCAGCATCAACGTCGACATCGCCGGCCGCGACCTGGGCGCGGTCTACGACGCGGCCAACGCCGTCTACGACCGCGCCGAGACCGTCTTCGATAACCCGCGCATCCAGGCCAACCCGTCGAGCCTGACCCTGTCGCAACCGCTGGTCGAGATCCGGCCCGACTGGGACCGCGCCGCCGAGCTCGGCCTCGACACCGCCGACATCGGCTTCACCGTGGCGGCACTCACCGACGGCGCCTACACCGACGAACTCTTCCTCGCCAACGACAAGATCGACATCTACACCTACGGCCCCGACGGCGGCAACGCCGAGCTCGACGCGGTGCCGAGCCTGCCCGTCTACACCCCGGGCGGCGGCACCGTCTCCCTCGACGGCATCGCCTCGATCCACGAGACCGTCGACACGAGCACGATTCGCCGCGTCGATGGCCGGCGCACGGTCACGCTCAACATCATCCCGCCGTCCGACGTTCCGCTCGAGGTCGGCGTCGAGCGCGTGCGCAGCGCCGTCGTCGACCATCTACGCGAGGCCGGCGCCCTCCCGGCGAGCGTCAATCTGGGCATCTCGGGCGCGAGCGACCAGCTCGAAGCGACCCAGGACGCGCTGACGGGCAACTACGCCGTCGCCCTCGTACTCGTCTATCTGGTGATGGTGGCGATCTTCACCCACTGGGGCTATCCGCTGCTGATCATGACCACGATCCCGCTGGGCGTGGCCAGCGGCATCGGCGGTCTGTGGTTATTGAATCTCGGCGGCAGCCTGCTGCCCTACTTTGGCCTGGCGGCCCTGCAACAGCCGTTCGACATGATCTCGATGCTGGGCTTCCTCATCCTGATGGGCGTGGTGGTCAACAACCCCATCCTCATCGTCCACCGCTCGGCGGCCAACATGCGCGAGTCGGCGATGACCGCGATCGAAGCGGTGCGCGAGGCCGTATCGTCTCGGCTGCGCCCCATCGCCATGTCGACCCTGACCACGATCTTCGGCCTGGCGCCGCTGGTGTTCGTCCCCGGCGAGGGCACCGAGCTCTACCGCGGCGTCGGCGCCATCGTCCTCTTCGGCGTCGCCGGCACGGCCGTGGTCACCCTGACCTTCCTGCCCGCATTGACCGTGAGCGTCCTGACCCGGCGCAAGCGATCCGAGACGGGGACGCCTGAATCGGCAGCGAATTGACGGGCAGCCCGACTTGGCGCCGGCCGAGCCGGGCAATTGGGCACAAGCCCGTAACGCATGGATCGGAGGCCCGCCTTGGCCCCTGCCAAGGCGGGCGTTCCGAAGGGACAGCCCACCCACGTAACCAAGCGAACCCCGCCCGCATCGCCGCCGCGCCCGCGCGCGCCGGCGACGCGGGCCTCCGCCGTAGCGGTGCGGACGGACCAATTGGAGGCCCGCATTGGCGCGAGCCAAGGCGGGCACTTGCAGGTAGACGCCAGCACCGGACGAACCTCGGACCACCGGCCGGGCTGACCTCCGAGCTCACACGCCCCGGTAACGGGGGCCTCCCCCCCCCCCAGGGCACCCGAACATATGGACGGCCCCCCTTGGCGTCGGCCCGTTCCGTAGCACCCGAACAGGTCCGAGCTCTCTACCTAATATCGCTTTGTTTTCGGGGATGACCTCAATCCCCGGGGCGCGGTTACGCGATAAAGCGCTCAGGACAACCTTATTCCAATCACTCTAGCGATACTTCCAACGTATTAGCCCACGATGCTACGAAGATCAACCTCGTACCTGGCCGCGTTGCCCAGACGTTCGTGGGTATCGTATACTCTTACACGAAACCCTCCTAAAGACCCGGTGCCCGTTGCTTGGCACCACCACATGTCCGCTGTCAGGTGTTCCGCCTGCGCGGCCCTCTACCCCCATTTTCCGCCCACCCCCAATGTGGAGCCTGATTGCAATGAACAAGGCCGCAGTTTTAACGCTTGTCGCATTTGCACATGTCTTTTCCGCACAACCTGCAATTGCAAATAATCCACGGACAGCCCTGGTGCCATTGCCCTCAGTCAATGACTTCACCAGAGGTCAGGACGGCTGGGGATTCGGCCTTGGCTTAACTGTTGAGTACGAGACTGCCTACGAAGGATCCGATGAATTTGAATTCGAGGTCGGTCCTGTTGGCGCCGTGCAATGGCGACACGGAAATAATATTTACTATTGGGCAGGTGAGGCGCTCGGCTGGCGGGGACTTCGTTCAGAAACCTGGTTTTTTGACGCCGCTGTGGCTTTCGACGAGGGCCGGGAGGAGAGCGATTCCGACGAAGGTCGTTTGGACGGCCTCGGTGATAACGAAGAGACTACGCAACTCGTTTTGCAAGCGCGTCGTGCATTTAATTCGGACTGGCGTTATTGGCTAGATGGACGGCTTACTGCTAGCGATGACGGCAACCTTGCTCTTTTTAGCGTTGGGCGTCGTTTCGGCAATCAAACAGATGGTACTGGGTCGGAGCTTAGCCTTGCTTTGGTCTTTCACGATAGCGATTATGCTAATAGAGATTTTGGGATCACCTCAGAACAGTCAGCTAACTCTGGACTAGACGAAACCGATCTCGACGGCGGCTTTCGCTCTATCGGGCTAAACTACACCCTCCGTTATTTTCTCAGCGACAACTGGCAACTTCTTGGCGAGGCGGTATACGAGCACTACGGTAGCGAGGTAAGGAATAGCCCGATTGCACGCAGCGATTACGAAGCGGAAGTGGGTTTTGGAGCAGTGTACGTATTCTGAATGTCGAATCAGCTTACAGAGAACACCGCCGAACAATAGAGGGCATAGTCAGCTCTTATTTCACTTGGCGACGCAGCTAGGCACTTTTGTCGCGTTTGCCAAGCACCTCGTGCGTTTGGGGGCAAGGTCCATCGTCGTGGCATCAGCCACCGCCAGCTTTGGCCGCGCACACGATGCGCCCCACCGTGGTGAAATGCACGCCGAAATAATCCCCGCTCTCCTTATATCGATACCCACCGCGCGCGTCGGCGGCCACGAGCGCCGCGTCGCGATCGTCGTGCTCGCTAACGATCCTGTCGCGTCAAGCCGGCGGCCGTCCTGCGCCTTCGGGATATCGGAGTCATCGAGCTGCCTCGCTTGGCGCCCGCTGCGCTCGACGAAGGCGTCGTCGCCGAGGAACCCTTGACCCTTGAGGTCATTCCAAACCGGAAAAACCTGCTCTTTCCCCTATTTTCCCGCACCGGATGGAGGCCCGCCTTGGCGCAAGACAAGGCGGGCGTCGCAGCGGAAGAGGTCACCGCCGTGCTCAAGCAGACCCCGACCGCCCGCATCACCTCCGCGCTCACGCGCTCCGGCGACGCGGGCCTCCGCCCATGCGCATCGGAACAAGCAGCCACCCACCGGATGGAGGCCCGCCTTGGCGCCAGCCAAGGCGGGCGTAACGGCGATAGAAGCCACCGCGGTGCTCAACCGGATCCCGACCGCCCGCATCGTCTCCGCGCTCCCGCGCTCCGGCGACGCGGGCCTACGGCGATGTTCATCGGCGCGCGTCAGGTATCCATCGGATGGAGGCCCGCCTTGGCTTCAGCCAAGGCGGGCGTTACGGCGGCAAAAGGTCACCGCCGTGCTCAACCGAACGCCGGCCGCCCGCATCGCCTCCGCGCTGGGGCGCTCCGGCGACGCGGGCCTACGGCGATGGTCAAGTGCGCACTCCAGCTATCCTGCCGTGGAGGCCCGCCTTGGCGCGTGCCAAGGCGGGCGTTCCGAAGGGACAGCCCACCCACGTGACCAAGCGAACCCCGTCCGCATCGCCTGCGACGAACGCCAGGCGGCTCCAGCCTCCGCCACCCCGCCAACCCGCCAACCCGCCAACCCGCCAACCCGCTAAGTCGCTCCGATGTAAGCACGACCTTCATGCTACGACGCTAAAGCTGACTGCGCTGCCCTTTCCTTGACCGCTGCGTCAGCCGACCTTTACTCCGAAGCCGAACGCTGCCGAGCCGGCGTGATCCGCATCACAAAGTTATTAATCGTTTTCCCCTGAGCTTGGAGCTCGATTAGGGAAATGCTAGCTTTCGAATCGTTTCAGCGTTCCCTGAGCTCCATAGCCAAAGAACAAGGCATGCACACCCCGCTCAGAAGTGAAGGAGATTAATTTGATGCAATCAGAATATAATAAAACCGCATTGCACGGTAACCATATCGGAAACCAACGGACCGGGGAATAGACATGCTCGTTTTGCACCGCAAAGGTAATAGCCTGCTGATCATCGCTTTGGTCGGGGCGCTGAGCGCCTGCGGCGGCGACTCGAACTCCGGGGGTACGGAGGGAACCGCTGGGGACGGCGAGGCCAACGAGCTCAAGCTCGACGCCGGCGACGACAAGACCATGCAGGGACGCCAGACCGTTACGCTTACAGCGGACGCGGAATCCGATGGCTCCATCACCTATCAATGGAGCCT
>CAYUKN010000112.1:0-2538 GCA_964445325.1 uncultured Ectothiorhodospiraceae bacterium | reverse complement strand
CAACGGCTTTGGCGCCACCGTGGAACGCTTCGACGGCTCGAGCTGGACCCCCGTCACCAGCGCCGGTTTTTCCAATTTTGTCGAGGGCAATACCGTCTCGCTCGCCGTCGCCTACGGCACCCCCTATGTGGCCTATAGGGACGGTGACAACGGCTTTCGCGCCACCGTGGAAGTATCCACCTCGCTGGCGCCCCGGACGACCCGGATGAGCCCTCAAGACGGCGCCTGGGTGAACGACCAGGTTGTCGTCATCAGCGCGCGCTTCGACCGGCCCATGGACCTCAGTACGGTGCAGAACACCGCCAACTTCCAGGTGAGCGACGCCAACGGCAAGGTTCAGGTCGACAATATCAGCTGGTTTCCCGGCACCCTGACAGCCGTTTTCACCGTGCCCAGGGTTGCGCTCGCCGGCGAGGTCACTGTAACCCTGACGGACGACATGCAGGACCGCAACGGCATCGCCCTGCCCGAAAGGCAATGGAGCTTTTGGGTGCAATAGCCCAACTTCGGCGGAAGTCCCGAAGAACGCGGTGCACAGTGACCCAGGCCGGCCGAGTTTCGGCCACTATGACAGAACCGCCGCACCGGGGCCTGATGGCCCGCCCGCCAAAAGTCGGGGCGGGCCCTCAGCGCCTACGCCGCAGGCGCGCACGCCGGCCCTGCGGCGGTCGGAAGTCCGCTTTCGGGGTTAGGTCTATCGTCGTAGCATCACTCGCTACGTACTTCGGCCGCGCGGACGGTACGGCCGACCGTGGACAAATCCACGCTAAAGCAATCGCCGATTGCCTTATAGCGATGGCCCCCGATCGCGTGTACGGCCACCATCTCCGCGTTGTGATCGTCGCGCGCGGTGCCGATCGCCTCGAATGAAGGCGGCCGCGAGCAGCGCTGCGCCTTCGGGATATCGACGTACTCGGCCTGGCTCGCGTGGCGCAGGCTACGCTCGACAAATGCGTCGTCGCCGAGGAACGCTTACCCCTTGAAGTCGTTTCAAACCGAAGCGGCCCCGACACCGCCGGCGACGAAGCGCGCATAGCGCTTGCGCGCCGTCGCGCGCCCCTTGGCGAACGCCGCCAGCAACCCGCCCATCGCGAGCCATTCCGGCGCGGCGTCGGCCGCCGACCATCGCGACGCGCATCGGTCGCACACAACTGACCAGCCTGTCAGCCAATCAGCCGCGACGATGCTAGGAATCCCTCTATTGTCCCTTTTCGTTCGCCTCCTAGCGCCGAGCGTCCGAGCCCCAAGGCCGACTAAGCCCATCATATTGACGCCTGCTGGCAATCGGCATATGCTTAGGCATATGCTATCGCGAAGGCCATCCATGACCGACACTCACCGACATGTCCGCCTGTTCCGCAACGGTCGGAATCAAGCCTTGCGCATCCCCCGCGAACTCGAACTCGCTGGGGACGAGGCCATTATGCGCAAAGAGGGCGATCGGCTGATTGTCGAGCCCCTACGCAAGGGCCATCTCTCGGCTTTGCTCGCCTCGATGGAGCCATTGGACGAGACTTTCCCCGATATCGATGAAGGCATTGGCCCGCCCGAGGAAGTGGAACTGTAGAGGGTGTCGCTGCGCTACCTACTCGATACGAATATCGTCTGTGAAATCGCACGAAAACCGAATGGCCGCGTGGCCGATCGTATTGCCGAGGCAGGCGACGATTCCGTGTGCACCAGCATCATCGTCGCCGCCGAACTTCGCTACGGCGCAGCGAAATCGCAATCGCGGCAACTTACCGAACGCATCGACCTTTTGCTTTCCGCCATGGAGATCTTGCCGTTGGAGGCGCCTGGCGATCGTCGCTATGGAGAACTTCGTCACTACCTCACTCGGCAGGGTACACCCATCGGCCCGAACGATCTGTTAATCGCGGCACACGCGCTGGCCACCGATCTGACACTCGTTACCGCCAATGCGCGCGAATTCCACCGCGTACCCTCACTCCGCGTGGAAAATTGGCTGAGCACATGATTCCCAAACACAAACTCATTAAACTAACCTTACGCGACGGCGAGGCGCTCTTGGCGGCTTTGCTGGATCCGCCCGCGCCCGATCTAACGCTGTCACCCCGTACTACGTGAACACACTGTTGAGCTGGCGCATGCGATTGGGCAGAGTCGCAGCGGGAGCGGGGCCGATTCTATCTTCGTCGCATCACCCGCCACTTACTTTGGCCGCGCGGACGATGCGTCCGACCGTGGTGAAATGCACGCCGAAGTAATCGCCGATTTCCTTGTAGCTGTAGCCGCCGCTCGCATGTGCGGCCACCATCGCCGCGTCGCGATCGGCGTACTCGCTAGCGATCGCCTCCAGCGAAGGCGGCGGCGGGCGGCGCTGTACCTTCGGGATATTCACGTCATCCGCCTGCCTCACGTGGCGTAGGCTGCGCTCGACGAATGCATCGTCGCCGAGGAAGGCTTGCCCCTTGAGGTCGTTCCAAACCTGGGCTGCCCCGATGCCATCGGCGACAAAGCGCGCATAGCGCTTGCGCGCCGTCGGGCGGCGCTTGGCGAACGCCGCCAGTAGCCCGT
>CAYUKN010000111.1:0-7250 GCA_964445325.1 uncultured Ectothiorhodospiraceae bacterium | reverse complement strand
CCTGTGTTTAGCGCTCGATTCCGGTTTCACGGGGTCCTGTAGGTCGGACTTTTAGTCCGACCAATCAATGGCTTAATGGCTTGGGAGCTTCAGGCTGAGCCCCTTCGCATCAGCAGCGGCGTTGGTCATGAATCCACTCGGGCGACGGGCCGCCGCCCCGGCGAGCGCAGGACACACACCGTGTGCCCACCGTGGCAAGATGATGGATTGAGCGAGTTGGCGCCACCGCCCGGCGTCGCCGCGGACGGGGTACGCGGGTGAGGCCGCGCTCGCCCGGCCATCGATCCCAGCACACCCGCGGGCTCAGGAGGCAGCGAATCCCATGGCGACGCAACGATCGCAGCCGGTTCGTGGCCACCTCATCATCGCCGTTGTCGCGGCGGCGATAGGAATGGTCGCCGGTTGCGTATCGTACGGCGACGACGGGGGCGAAGGCGCTGTGGTCGGGCTACCGGCGTCGCTGGCGGGCGAACTGGCCGCGCTCGCGCGCGCGCCCGATGCGGCGGCGATGCTGGCGCGGGCACGCGAGCGGGAACTCGTTGTCCAAGGGGCGCGTGTCCTCGTCGACGTGCAGACGCGCGATCTCACGGACGCCGACCGAGGCGATTTCGCGATCGACGGCGTCGAGGTGCGCGCGTTCAGCCCGAAGTATCAGCGCGTGAGCGCGGCGGTGGCTACACCCGCGGGCTTGCGCGCGCTCGCCGGCCTGGCCGTCGTGCGCCGGGTCGATCCCGAATACGGCTACAACCAGTGACGCCGTCCGGCGGGTGTGGGCGACGCCGATGGAGCGGGTGGTGTCACGGGAGGTGCATTTGGCGCGCAACCCCGGGCTCCCGTTGGTGTTCGTGAAAGTAGCCGTTTGTGCCGCTGCAATGCTGACGGCGGCGGCCGCATGGTCGGCCAAACCGAGCATCGACAAGGCCAGTGCCAACCTCGAGCGGGCGCTGGCGCAGCCGCTATCGCGGCTCGACGATAGCGCCTTACGGGTGGGCGACGACGGCGTCGCCCGCGGCTATCGCGTCGATGTCGTGCTCGAGGGTGATGCCCCCGGCATCTCGAGCCAGCTCGAGGCCGCCGGCGCCAGCGTGCACGGTGTCTCGGCGCGCTACGGGCGCGCGTCGATCAGTGTTCCGGGCGCTTCGGTGGCGCGCGCGATCGCCCGCATCGACGCGGTCGAGATGATGTATCCCGAGTACGGCTTCGTCACGAGCGTCGGCTCGGTGGACAGCCGGGCGCCCAAGGCGCTGCGGGTCGACGGCGGTCGGACGAACGAGGGCTTTCGCACCGCCGACGGCGAGCGCGTCGGCATCCTGTCGGACAGCTTCGCGCGGACGAGCGGGGTCGTCGATAGCAATACGACGACGGACGGGACGCTGATCGACCGTGCGGGTAACAGGGATCCGGTGATCCTGGAGAAGAGCAAGCCCCAGGATTCCGACGATTTGCCCGACAAGGTCGAGCTCCGGCGTGACGATGCCGCGTCCCCGTTGAGCGACGAGGGTGCGGCCATGGCCGTGCTCGTCCACGACATGGCCCGTGACGCCGCCATCAGCTTCCATACCGTGGGCAACAACGTGGCCGTGTTCGCCCAAGGGATCGACGAGCTCTGCACGCCCCGTGCAAGCGGCGGCGCGGGCGCGTCGGTCGTCGTCGATGACGTTTTGTTCTTCCGTGAGCTCATGTATCAGCGCGGCCCGATCGCGCAGGCCGCCGAGGATTGTGTGGCACGAGGAACCCCTTTCCTGTCGGCCGCGGGCAACGCGGCCGATAACGGGTTTCGGCGCGACTTCGCCGACATCGATTCGGGCACCACCGAGACCGCGCCATCGACGACAAACGACGGCATAAGCGACCGCGTCAACGCGCTCGATACGGCCGATCTGCACGATTGGGGCGGCGACGCCGCCGATGATCCCGGCTACGTCGCGGTCCGGATTCCGGAAGGCGGCGTCGTCCGCGCGGCCCTGCAGTGGAATCAGCCCGCACTCTCAGTGCCCGACAACGGCAGCAACGGCCCACGCATCGATCTCGATCTGCTCGTGCTGGATGCGCCCGACGCCAGCGATTCCAGTAATCTGCGTACGTCCAACGGCACTCAGGTGTCGAGCTTCAACGACCAGGATTACGAGTTAGCCGGCGAGGGCGCGGACCCGTTCGAGTTCGTCGGTATACGGAACCCGCCCAATGGCAGCGGCGAGATCACGGTCTACCTGGCCGTCGACCATTGGGGCGGCAATATCGATACCATCCCGCAAAACAGCACTACCGATCTCGAGTTCCGCTTGGTCCTGTTCGAGTCCTCCGGTGACGCCGCTATCCAGTACGTCGATTTCGACGGTGGTCCCGGCGATAGCACGATGTACGGGCATAGCACGGGCGCCGGTGTCGTCTCGCTCGGGGCCGTGCCGTGGTTCGATACGGCCGCCTTCGACCCGACGTTCAACCCGACGACCGAGACCGATCCCGAATCGTTCACGGCCAAGGGTGGCCAGCTGCCGATCCAGTTCGCCCGTGACGGGGCCTTCCTCGGCGAGCAAACGACGCGCCTCCATCCACGCCTGGCCGCGGTCGACGGCAATAACACGACGTTCTTCGGGCAGTCGCTGAACTTGGGTGGGGCGTTCGGCGAGCCCGATACGTTCCCCAACTTCTTTGGCACCTCGGCCGCGGCACCCAACGCCGCGGCCGTCGTGGCCGGTGTCCAGGGCTACAGTGCCGAGCCCTTGGCCCCGTCGAAGGTCGAGAGCCTGATCCGGTCCGAGGCCATCGACATCACGGGGCAACGCGCCGCCAGCGGCGTCGACGACGTCACAGGGGTCGGGCTGATCGACGCGCAGGCGACGCTGGATCGCTTTCCTACGGCCGTGGCCGAAGGGCCGGGGGCTGTCGATCTGGACGCGAAGGATCTCCGCCTCGATGGCCGGGCCAGCACGGCACCTGCCGCGATCGACACCTTCACTTGGCGCCAGACCGAGGGCCCCACCGTGGCGCTGCGCGATACCGACCAGGCCGTGGCCTCGTTCGACGCCCCCGATGAGCGCACGACGCTGAAGTTCGAGCTCGTCGTTCGGGGCGACAGTGGCCTCACCCACGCCGACAGCGTCACCGTCCCGGTCGGCCAGACCCTCAAACTGTCCCAAAATAGCAACAGTGGTGGCGGCGGTGCCCTAGGCTGGATATGGGTTTGGCTTGTGTTCGCCATCATGCGGTCGGTATCGGTGCGGGCATCGCGTGATGCGCCACGCTGATGCGGTGATCATGGAGCCGACTCGGTGCGCCGTCGCGAATTACACTGCCAGGTGATGTTGCTGGGACGTGGTCTGCTGGGTTGACCACAGCGCGATAGCGCGGGTGTAATAGCATGAGTCAGCGCCGGCTGCCTCCCCGACTGGCGGCCCTCCGGTGGTCGGGCTGCGCGAACAACGCCCTCATAGGGGGTGATTTTCAGCGGACGATGGCTGTTTGGAGGCGATGGTGTCTCGTTCGGTGACTTCGGTGACGATGCAGTGGCGATGGTGGCGCTCGGGCTGACCGTCCGATCGTTGCCGTGCCATCCACCGACCGAGTGACGCCATGACCCCGGAACAATTCGACGCCTACGTCCGTGCGGGCTACAACCGCATCCCGCTGACCCGCGAGATCCTCGCCGACTTCGACACGCCGCTGTCGACCTACCGCAAGCTCGTCGATGGGCCGTATTCGTATCTCCTCGAGTCCGTCCACGGCGGCGAGAAATGGGGCCGCTACTCGGTCATCGGCCTGCCGTGTCGCACCGTGGTGCGCGTCGAGGGTCGCGAGGTCACGGTCTCGACCGACGACGAGGTCGTCGAGCGCGAGCAAGCGGACGACCCGCTGGCCTGGATCGAGGGCTTCCGCCAGCGCTTCGTCGTGCCCGACGTCGAGGGCCTGCCCCGAGTGCAGGGCGGGCTCGTCGGCTACTTCGGCTACGACACCATCCGCTACATCGAGCCGCGCCTCGACGTGCCGCAGCACAAGCCCGATCCGCTGGGCACGCCGACGATCCTGCTCATGCTCTCCGACGAGGTCGTCGTCTTCGACAACCTGCGCGGCACCGCGCAGTTCATCCTGTTCGTCGAGCCCACCCAGGCCGCCTATGAGGCGGGCCAGGCGCGCATCGACGATCTCATGGCGACGCTGCGCGGGCCGTCGTCGGCCTATCCGCCGCCGGTGCGCTCCACCGATGTCTCCGAGGGCGATTTCGTCTCGGGCTTCACCGAGGCGGGCTACAAGGACGCGGTCGAGCGCATCAAGCGCTACATCGTCGACGGCGACGTCATGCAGGTGGTGCCCTCGCAGCGCCTGACCGTGCCCTTCTCGGCCCGGCCCATCGACCTCTACCGGGCGCTGCGCTGCCTCAATCCCTCCCCCTACATGTATCTCCTCGAACTGGGCGACTTCGAGGTCGTCGGCGCCTCGCCCGAGATCCTCGCGCGCGCCGAGGACGGTGAGGTCACCGTCCGCCCGATCGCGGGCACACGCAAGCGCGGGGCGACCGAGGCCGAGGACGCTGCTCTGGAAGAGGAGCTGCTCGCGGACCCCAAGGAGCGCGCCGAGCACTTGATGCTCATCGACCTGGGGCGCAACGACGTCGGCCGCGTCGCCGAGGTCGGCTCGGTCCGCGTGACCGACCAGATGACGGTCGAGCACTACTCGCACGTCATGCACATCGTGTCCAATGTCGTCGGCAAGCTGCGTCCCGATCTGTCGGCGATCGACGTGCTGCGGGCGACGTTCCCGGCGGGGACGTTGTCCGGGGCCCCGAAGATTCGGGCGCTGGAGATCATCGACGAGCTCGAGCCGGTGCGCCGGGGGGTGTATTCGGGGGCGGTGGGCTATATCGCTTGGTCGGGCGACATGGACACGGCCATCGCGATTCGCACGGCGGTGATCAAGAACGGCTATCTCCACGTGCAGGCCGGCGGCGGCATCGTCCACGACTCCGAGCCCCAGGCCGAGTGGGACGAGACCATGAACAAGGCGCGCGGCATGATGCGCGCGGTCGAGCTCGCCGAGCAGGGCCTCGACGCCGCCGACGGCATCCCGCGGCGCTAAGGGGGCGTAGTCGCCCACGCAAAGACGCGAAGGACGCTAAGATAGATGGTGTTTTGTGATGGGTGCGTTACGTCTGTTTAGCGTCTAGTTTGTCCAGCTTGCGTGCGATAGATCGCTATAGCTGTGACCACCGGCGAGTCAAAGACGGGAATATGATGCTTTCTTTCGACCTTAGCGTCTTTACGTGGTCTCACGGCCGTATCCAACTCCGCTGAGGCTTTTGGGAGACTAGCGAAACGCTGCACAAGGCCAAGGGATGGCAGTATGAAAAGCGAAGACGAGCGAATTGCAGGTGACGTCGTCGATGCCGCCATTACAGTCCATCGAACTCTCGGCCCCGGGCTGTTGGAGCGCGTTTACGAGGCGTCGCTCGCCGATGAACTGGGGCAGAGAGGCTGCAGAGTGGAGCGCGAAATTCGCGTTCCGGTGGTCTATGGCGAGACGCGTTTGGACGAAGGTTTTCGCCTCGATTTGCTCGTCGACTCACGTATCGTGGTCGAGCTCAAATGTGTCGAGGCTGTGAGCAAGGCCCACAAAAAGCAGCTTTTGACCTATTTGCGCCTGTCGGGTCTGGGGCTAGGCTTGCTTTTGAATTTTGGTGAGGCTGTCATGCGCGACGGTATTTTCCGGATAGCGAACGGCGTCAATTAGGCCTACGGATAGTACAATTCCATTCTTGGCGACCTTCGCGTCTTTGCGTGGTCCGTACAATGTTAGAGGGGATCCGCATGCTGGCGATGATCGACAACTATGACTCGTTCACCTGGAATCTGGTGCAGTATTTGGGCGAGCTGGGGTGGGCCGCGCGGGTGTTCCGCAACGACGAGCTCACCGTCGACGAGCTGGAGGCGCTCGCGCCCACGTTGGTGATGATCTCGCCGGGGCCGTGCACGCCCAACGAGGCGGGGATCTCGGTCGAGGCGGTGCGGCGCTTCGCCGGCCGGGTGCCGGTGCTCGGGGTGTGCCTGGGCCACCAGAGCGTCGGTCAGGCGTTCGGGGGCCGTGTGGTCCATGCCAACGAGATCATGCACGGCAAGACCTCGATGATCCATCACACGGGCGTGGGGGTGTTCGCGGGGCTGCCCAATCCGTTCGAGGCGACGCGCTATCATTCGCTGGTCGTCGCGCGCGACAGTGTCCCGGACTGCTTGGAGGTCACCGCCTGGACCGAGCACGCCGACGGCAGCGTCGACGAGATCATGGGGCTACGCCACCGCGAGCTCGCCGTCGAGGGGGTGCAGTTCCACCCCGAGTCGATCCTGACGCGCCAGGGCCATGATCTGCTGGCGAACTTTCTGCAGCGAGCCGAGCACAGTGAGGCGGAGGCACCGGCATGAACATCCAGCAAGGTATCCGCGCGGTCACCGAGGGCCGCGACCTGAGCCGCGACGAGATGGTGGCCGTCATGCGCCAGATCATGACGGGCGAGGCCACCGACGCCCAGATCGGCGGTTTCCTCATCGGCTTGCGCATGAAGGGCGAGACCGTCGACGAGGTCGCGGGCGCGGCCAGCGTCATGCGCGAGCTCTCCGACGCGGTGCACCCCAACGTCGACCACCTGGTCGACACCTGCGGCACGGGCGGCGACGCCTCGGGGACGTTCAACGTCTCGACCGCCGCCGCGCTGGTCGCGGCGGCGGCCGGCGCCAATGTCGCCAAGCACGGCAACCGCTCCGTCTCCAGCGCCTCCGGTAGTGCCGATGTCCTCGAGGCCTCGGGGGTCAATCTGGAGCTCTCGCCAGAGCAGGTGGGCCAGTGCATCGAGCAGGCGGGCATCGGGTTTCTGTTCGCGCCGGCGCACCACAAGGCGATGCGCTTCGCCATCGGCCCGCGCAAGGAGATGGCGGTGCGCACCGTGTTCAACGTGCTGGGCCCGCTGACCAATCCGGCGGGCGCGCCCAATCAGGTCATTGGCGTCTTCGCTGACGAGTGGGTCGAGCATGTGGCGCGCGTGCTCGCCGATCTCGGCAGCCGCCACGTGCTCGTTGTCCACGCGGCCGACGGCCTCGACGAGATCAGCATCGGCGCCGATAGCCATGCGATCGAGTACTTCGGCGGCGAGCTGACCCAGCGCACCATCCGCCCCGAGGACTTCGGCCTGGAGCGCGCCGGCGTCGACGCCATCAAGGTCGAGACCATCGACGAAAGCGTGGCGATGCTGCGCTCGGTGCTCGCCA
>CAYUKN010000110.1:0-7358 GCA_964445325.1 uncultured Ectothiorhodospiraceae bacterium | reverse complement strand
ATCTTTTTCCGATCGCTCAACTCACATGGCAACCACCATGCTCGTTTCACGATCGGAGACCCATCCGCCGGGAGCGGATGGGGACTGGCCGAAGGCCAGGCCCGTAAGGGCGAGGCGCAGGGATGCGCCGAGCAATATCTGCACGCTGTGCCACGCGCTCGCTACGGCACCGAATTCTCGGACAGGCTCCTAGGCGCAGCGCCCGCGATCGAGCCCTTCGGGCGCGGTGTGCATCGCAGGCTTGCATTGATGTGCTCTAATCGCGGCTGGTTCCCGTGTGAGAGGCAGCCATGGCCGAGCCCTCCCCGCTGTCCAGCCACGTCGTCGCGGACAAGCGCGATCTCGTTGCCTATCTCGAGAGCGGTTGCAAGCCGCCGGCCGACTGGCGTATCGGCACCGAGCACGAGAAGTTCGTCTTCCGCCTCAGCGACCGCGCGCCCGCACCCTATGACGGCCCCGATGGTATCCGCGCCTTCCTGGAGGGTCTGACCCGCTTCGGCTGGGATCCCGTCCACGAGCACGGCAATCCGATCGCGCTCAAGCGCGGCGATGCGGCGATCACCCTCGAGCCGGCGGGCCAGCTCGAGCTCTCGGGCGAGCCACTGGTCGATCTGCACCAAAGCTGCGCGGAGGTGAATACCCACTTGCGCGAGGTGCGCACGGTGGCCCAGGAGCTGGGCGTCGGCCTGATCGGCCTCGGGTTCCATCCCACCGCGACGCGGGCCGAGATGCCGTGGATGCCCAAGCAGCGCTACGCGATCATGGGGCGCTACATGCCCACCCGGGGCGAGCTGGGTCTGGACATGATGACCCGCTCTTGCGGTGTCCAAGTGAACCTCGATTTCGCCAGCGAGGCCGACATGGTGCGCAAGTACCGGGTCTCGCTGGCCCTGCAGCCGATCGCCACGGCCCTGTTCGCCAACTCGCCTTTCTCGGCGGGCCGGCCCAACGGCCACCTCAGCTACCGCGCCCACGTGTGGAGCGACACGGATCCGGACCGCTGTGGGACCCCGGCGTTCGTGTTCGACGAGGGCATGGGCTTTGAGCGCTACACCGACTACGCCCTCGACGTGCCCATGTATTTCATCGTGCGCGACGGCGAGCTCATCGATTGTTCGGGCCAGTCGTTCCGCGATTTCCTCGCGGGGCGCCTGCCTGCGCGCCCGGGCGAGCGGCCGACACTCGCCGACTGGGAGGACCATCTGACCACGCTGTTCCCCGAGGTGCGTATCAAGCGCTTCATGGAGCAGCGCGGGGCCGACGCGGGACCGTGGCGCCGCCTGTGCGCCTTGCCGGCGTTGTGGGTGGGTCTGCTCTATGATGATACGGCGCTGGCCGCGGCCCAGGATCTCGTGTGCGACTGGACGCCCGCCGAGATCGCCGAACTGCAGCAGGCGGCGGCGCGCGAGGGGCTGGCGGCGCGCCACCGCGGCCACAGCCTGGCGGACTGGGCGGACCAGGTCCTCGAGATCGCCCACGCGGGGCTCGCGCGCCGCGATCGCCGCGATAGCCAGGGTCGTGACGAGACCCGCTTCCTGCACGACCTCGAGTGGATCGCCGAGCGCGGCACCACGCCGGCCGAGCAGCTATTGGCCGAGTACGCGCACCGCTGGGGCCAGCGCGTCGATGCCGTGTTCGACGAGCATTGCTATTGACGGCCTGCCCCGCAACAAGCGCACTATTGCTCGCACGGACGCTCGCATTGGCATAGGAGTGGGCTCCGTCAACGGGAGGACGGCCCATGAAGAAGATCGCCCTGCTGCACGGGACCCTGGCGCATCTGCTGGCGCAGTCACCCAGCGCCCAGGCGCATGGCCTGAAGGTGTCCGTGGCCGCCAGCGACAAGGATCGCTTCCGCGATCGCCTGGCCTGTCATCGCATCGATGCGCTGGTACTGGGGCTGGATCGCCTGGGCGACCAACCGCTCAGCGAGATCGCGCGCTACCAGAAATACACCCGCCCGCGCGCGACCATCGTCACCCACTCGTTCACCTGCAAGGCCATCCAGCGCTCGCTCGAGGCACGCGACGACGTCATCGTGGTGCGCGAGCCGCTGACGCGGGCCCGGCTGCAGAGCCTGCTCGCGCGCGCCCTGGGTGATCCCGAGCTCGCGCCCGGCAGTGGCGACGCGCTCGCCGAGGAGGGCGCGGCGATGGGCTCGACCTACGACGATTTGATCGAGCGCGAGGTCCCGCGCCAGCGCTACGACGACGTCCAGCTCAACCGCATCTTCGAGCAGGCGATCGCGCTCGACTATGAGTTCACCCAGCACATCGCCGATCTACTGATCCAGACCCACAGCTTCGAGGCCTACTGCCGCCGACGCAACGCGGGCCGCCACGACGAGCGCGGCCTGCACGTCGACGTCGAACGAGGTACTGCGCACTCGCGCGCGTTGCTGGAGGAGTGCCTGCATCGGCTGGTCTCGGCGACCCGGATCTCGCCGGGCCCACCGGCCGATCCGGAGGCGGACGGCGCATCGTCGGCGGCGGGGCCCGACGACGCCAGCGACCCGCACGACGCCGCGAACGTGCGCTACATCGCGGGCGACGGCAGCTAGGGGGCCGCTCTCCCGGTGGCCTCGCCTGCCCAGGGTGACGGCCCCCGATACGGGCCGCACGGTGTCGCTCGTAGGTCGTGCGGCGAGGCTGCACGCCCGCCTCACCCCTGGCGCCGGCCTTCGTCGTCCGTTCACGGATCGCGCGCGGGGCTGACTGCGGGTACGCCCCGCAGGCGGTCGTGCGGCCCGCATACGATGGGAATCAGCCCTTCCCCGGCGGCGGCGCAGCCGCGGCCAGGCCCCTGTGGCCAGGGGATGTCGACGCCCTAGGCGGCACCACACAGGCGCGCGCGGGCCGTGGCCGGGTCATGCTCGGCACCCGAGGGCAGCGGCGCCCGGGAATCGTTGAGCCACGCCCGGATGTCGGCGAACGTGCGCGGGCGCTGGCGGTCGCGCGTGAGGAAGTGATAGCCCTCGGCGTAGAGGGCTATCCGGGGGCGCGGCGGCTCGCGCCCGGCCAGGCGCTCGAGCACGCCGCAGGTCGCGCGCGGCGGCACCATGTCGTCGCGCGCGGCGAGCTGCAGCAGGGTCCGGGCGGGCAGATCGTCGACACGGCCCCGCGCGGCCGTCATCAAGTCCATCACGCCCGCAAGCATGTCGAAGCGCACCTCGCGCAGGATGCGCTCGTCGGTGGCCTGGATGCGACGGATCCTGGGGTCGTCGGTGACCTGGAGCTGCGCCAGCGCGCGCCCGGTCGACTGATTGGGCCGTAAACCGGGGAACAGGGTCGCGCTGATCTCGAGCCCGATGCGCTGGATCCACGGCAGCGTATCCCAGCTGCGGAACGCGGGCGCGATCAGCGTTGTGCTTGCGGGATCGATGGCATCGCCGCCGCTGATGGCGAGCGTGGCGACCGCGGCCCCCATGCTGTGGCCGACCAAGTGGAGCGTGTGTCCGGGGCGGCGCTGGCGCAAGCGGCGATACAGCGCCCGTACATCGGCGACCATGCGGGCCTGGCCGGCCCACTGGCCGCGGCTCGCGGTCGCGCCGAAGCCGCGTTGATCGGGGGCGATCACCTCCAGACCGGCCGCGGCCAAGCTGGGCCCGAGGGCGTAGAAGATCCGGCCGTGCTCGGTGAAGCCGTGCAGCGCGATAACGGTAGCACGCGGCTCGCCCTCGGGACGCCAGCGCGTCAGCGGAAGGCGCGCCCCGTCGGCGGCGACGAACGCGGCGTCGCCCAGGCGCGGTGCACGGTCGCCGGTGGCCTCGCCCGCGCGCTCCTGGGCGGTGGCGCCGCAACCCCCCAGGCCGAGCGCGAGCGCCAGCGCCCACGCGGCGCCCAGTGCATGGGCGCCCCCGCTCCCCCGGCACGCGCGCAGGCCCGCCAACGCGCGCTCAGCCCGTCACGACCATGTTGTCGCGGTCGATGAGCTCGGGCTCGACCACGTAGCCCAGGATGCCCTCGATGGCCTGGCTGGGGCGGCCCTTGATGGAATCGATCTCGCTGGCACCGTAGTTGACCAGGCCGCGCGCGACCTCGCGGCCCTCCGGATCGATGCAGGCGACCACCTCGCCGCGCTGGAAGCCCCCGCGCACCGCGGTGACACCCACGGCGAGCAGAGACACGCCCGCCCCGCGCAACGCGCGGGCCGCGCCCGCGTCGACGTGCAGCTCGCCGCCGAGTTTGAGGTGATTGGCCAGCCAGCGCTTGCGCGCCATCAGGGGCTCTTGCTGGGGTTCGAGCAGCGTGCCGAGGGTCTCGCCGCGATGCAGGCGGGCGAGCACATCGCTCGCCGCGCCCGGGGCGATGACGCTGGCCGTGCCCGAGCGTGCCGCGCGCGCGGCGGCGTCGATCTTGGTGGCCATGCCGCCGCGACCCCAGGCCGAGCCGGCGCCGCCCGCAAGCGCCGCAAGCTCGGGGTCGCCCGCGCGGCCCTCGGTGATCAACCGGGCGCCGCTGTCGCTGCGCGGGTCGCGATCGTATAGCCCCTCGGTGTCGGTCAGGACGACCAGCACGTCCGCCTCGACCAGATTCGCCACCAGCGCCGCCAGGGTGTCGTTCTCGCCAAAGCGGAACTCCTCGTTGGCCACGGTGTCGTTCTCGTTGACGATGGGGATCACCCCCAGGGCGACCAGGGTGCGCAGGGTCGAGCGGGCGTTGAGGTAGCGCTGGCGATCCGAGACGTCGTCGTGGGTGAGCAGGATCTGGGCGGTGCGGATCCCGTGGCCCTGGAAGGCCGCCTCGTAGGCCTGCACCAACCCCATCTGGCCGACGGCGGCGGCGGCCTGCAGCTCGTGCAGGGCGTGCGGGCGCCGGCTCCAGCCCAGCCGGCTCATGCCCTCGGCGACCGCGCCCGAAGACACCAGCAGCACCTCGGCGCCGTCGCCGTGCAGCTGCGCGAGCTGCCGCGTCCAGGCCGCAATGGCCTCGGCGTCGAGGCCGCGGCCCGAGCGTGTGACCAGCGAGCTGCCGATCTTGACCACCCAGCGACGGGCCCGGCCCAGGCGCTCACGCCCCATCGCCGCCCTCCGCGCCGGCGCGTACGGCCTCGAGGCGCTCCATGATCGCCTGGCACAAGCGCTCGGTGCCCTCGCCCGCGATCGCCGAGATCGCGTAGACAGGGCCGGTCCATGCCAATGCGTCGACGATGCGCTGCACCGCGGCGTCGCGCTCATCGTCGGCGAGCAGGTCGATCTTGTTGACCACCAGCCAGCGCTCGCGCTCGGCCAGGGCCTGGGAGTAGCGCGCGAGCTCGTGCTCGAGGCGCAGCGCGGCCGCGCTCGGGTCGGTGCCGTCGAAGCTGGTGTAGGCGTCGACGACCTGTAGCAGCAACCCGGTGCGCGCGAGATGCTTGAGGAAGCGCAGACCCAGGCCCGCGCCCTCGGCGGCGCCCTCGATCAAGC
This sequence comes from uncultured Ectothiorhodospiraceae bacterium, assembly GCA_964445325.1. Taxonomy (GTDB): domain Bacteria; phylum Pseudomonadota; class Gammaproteobacteria; order XJ16; family Halofilaceae; genus Halofilum. Next base: position 1,954 of record CAYUKN010000110.1, on the reverse strand, counting down.
CGGGGATGTCGGCCATGACGAAGCTGCGGTCGGGCGCGACCCGCACCACCCCCAGGTGGGGGGTCACCGTGGTGAACGGGTAGTCGGCGATGCGCGGGCGCGCGCCCGAGACGGCCTCGATCAGGGTCGACTTGCCCGCGTTGGGGTAACCGAGCAGGCCGACATCGGCGAGCAGCTGCAGCTCGAGGCGCAGGTCGCGCCGATCGCCCGGCGTGCCGTCGGTCGTCTGGCGCGGCGCGCGGTTGGTCGAGCTCTTGAAGTGGGTGTTGCCCAGACCGTGGCGCCCGCCCTGCGCCACCAGCAGGTACTGGCCGTGCGCGGTGACGTCGCCGATGAGCTCCTCGGTGTGGTCGTCGTAGACCAGCGTCCCCACGGGGACCGTAACGATACAGCCGCGCCCCGAGGCCCCGGTGCGGTTGCTGCCGCGGCCGTCGCCGCCGCGCTCGGCGCCGTGGCGGCGTTGGTGGCGGAAGTCGGCCAGCGTCGCCAGGCCCTCGTCGCCCACGAGATAGACCGAGCCGCCGTCGCCGCCGTCGCCGCCGTCGGGGCCGCCCCGCGGGACGAATTTCTCGCGGCGGAAGCTCAGGCAGCCGTCGCCGCCATCGCCGGCGCGGACTTCGATGGTGGCTTCGTCGACGAAATGCATGGTGCGCGGGGCTTCGGGGTTACGCCGCGGGCCGTCGTCTGAGCGGGCACAAAAAACCCCGCCGGGGGCGGGGTTCTTCGCTGCGAAGACCGCACCCGGCCGAGGGCTCAGCCCTCGGTGCTGGGCACGATCTCGATGTACTTGCGCTGGGCGGGCCCACGGCGCGCAAAGCGCACGTGGCCGTCGGCCTTGGCATAAAGGGTGTAATCACGGCCGGTGCCGACGTTCGGCCCCGCATGGAACCGCGTTCCGCGCTGGCGGACGAGGATGCTGCCCGCATTGACCTTCTGGCCGCCGAAGCGCTTCACGCCCAGGCGCTTCGACTGCGAGTCGCGCCCGTTTTTGGTACTGCCGCCTGCCTTTTTGTGTGCCATGCCCTACGTGCTCCTGGTCGGCGTTGAGGTCAAGCGCTGATGCCGGTGATCTCGAGCTCGGTGAAGTCTTGCCGGTGCCCCTGGCGCTTCATGCTGTTCTTGCGCCGCCGAAACTTGATGATCTTGATCTTGGGCCCGCGCCCGTGCGCGTGCACCTTCGCCTCGACCCGGCCGCCCTCGACCCGCGGTGAGCCGATCTTGACGTCATCGCCGTCGGCGACCATCAGGACGTCGTCGAGCGTCACGGTCTCGCCCTCGGCGGCGTCGAGGCGCTCGACCCGGACCTTGTCGCCCTGCGCGACGCGATACTGCTTGCCGCCCGTGCGGATCACCGCGTACATCGTCAACAATCCCCTGCGTCTGGGCTCTTCTCGGGAGGCGGCCGCAAGCCCGCAGGCCCCGCCGCAAAGACGCGAGAGTCTAGCCAACGTCGCCTTTTCGGTCAATCACGCCAGGCGGGCGCGGTTGACACCCCCGGGGGGGCTTCCTAGGATCGCTCGCACCTCCCCGGTGTGGCAGCCCCATGCAGCTCGACGCCATCCAGGCGCTAGTCGCCGCCGACATGGACGCGGTCGACGGCGTGATCTGCGAGCGCTTGCGCTCCGATGTCGTCCTGGTGAACCAACTCGGGCAATACATCATCGGCAATGGCGGCAAGCGCCTGCGCCCGCGGCTGGTGTTGCTATCGGCGCGCGCAGCCGGCTATGGCGACAGCGACCACGTCAGCCTCGCCGCCATCGTCGAGTTCATCCACACCGCGACCCTGCTCCACGACGACGTCGTCGACGACTCCGCCCTGCGGCGGGGCCAGTCCACCGCGAACGAGCTCTGGGGCAACGAGGCCGCCGTGCTCGTCGGCGATTTCCTCTATTCGCGCGCCTTCGAGATGATGGTCGAGGTCGGCAGCATGCGCGTCATGGAGATCCTGGCGCAC
>CAYUKN010000109.1:0-7464 GCA_964445325.1 uncultured Ectothiorhodospiraceae bacterium | reverse complement strand
CGACACCCCCATAAAGGGCTTTTTGGCCGTAGAATCAGAGCGTTACGAGCGGAGCAGCCCGCTTTTTCCGGACACTACTGGGGACAGACCCCATTTTTACGCGAGGAGACACGTCGGCGGGCATAAGGACCTATTTCGTCATCAACTCGGGCCGGGCCTTGTCGACGAGATCCGAGATGTGACGAACGGCAACTACGCGCTCGGCAATGATCGCTTGCGACAGGAGGTAGAGGCTGCATTGCAGCGTCGCTCAAGGCGAGGGCAGCCGGGGCGCCCACGAAAGAAAGACGCCGGTGGATCGGGCCAGCTGTTCTGAGGTGGCGAAGACTGGAACCGGAAGGCCGAAAACCGTGGTCTGTCCCCTATTTTGCGTGGCCGGCGTGGGCGGCGGCGGCGCAGGCGCTGACTCACGAGGTGGCGCGGGTAATCAGTCCCCGAGCGCTGTTTCGGGGATAGCGACCGAGACCCGCTCGCGGTTTGGTCACTGTCCTCGGAATTCCCCAATCTTTCCAAGGAGGCAGTTGAGTTTTATCTTTATCCCTGCGCCTAGAAGGGGCACACGGAAAAGGAGGAGCGGCATATGAGCAAGAGTGCCCTATTGACTCCATTGTTGGTTGCCTTCTTCGCCTTGGCCGCGTGCGGTGGTGGTGGCTCGACGGGCGAGAGCCAGAGTTCGGGGCGCGGGTCCGACGCTGCGGATCGGGAGCCCTTGCAGACCCGCTACGGGGTGCTTTCGTTCCGGGTGTCCCACAACGTGCAGGACGCCAGCTGTCTCGAAGAAGGGGACTGCTTTTACGAAACCAATCAGGAAGCCGGCATTCAGGATTGGCTATGGCGTGTCCGGCAGGACTCGGATCTCGCCGTGCTTCACTGGAACCGTCCGATTCCCTACGCCACCTTCGCCGTCGACCCGCCCGAGGGCATGGACCGGGTCGCTTTCTACGACGAGCGGCTTGCACCCCTGCTCGTCAACTGGGTCGATGCGTTTGCCGATCACTTTGAGCAGATGCCGCGCGGGTACCTGGCGGTCTCTGGCCTCAACAGCCGCCGGACCCGCCCGGCCCCCTCGTTCACCGGTGAGCAGGAGGGAACTCCGATTACGAGCAGCTCGTGTCCCGCCCTTTCGCCCGGAGCGACCTTCGAGGTGACGGGGCCTGGCGGAGAGACGCAGACAATCGACTACGAGCACGCTTACACCAATTTTCTCCTGTACCTGTACGAGAAGCTTGAGCCGGAGGAGGTGGGACTCTTCGTAGAAGCGAATCTGTTCAAGGAGAACTGCCCGAAGCGTTGGGAGGGGTTCGTGGACCTCTACCACTCTATCTACGAGTCGTTCCGCGACGAGGCGGGATCATCGCCGCGCCTGTTTACCAGTCTCACCTACCTGGACCTTCTCAACTACGATCTCGAACGGTGCACGGGCGGTGCACAAGTCGAGTCGTGTGACGGCGCGGTGGGATCCCCGTCCTACGGAGACCTTGATGCGCAGCAGTGCTATGAGGTGGACACCTCCCCGATCGAGGCCCTCAATGAGGGCGGCCGGTTGGATGTCCTGGCCCTGTCGGCGTACCCGGACGGGCTGCGGATGTCGGTACCGGGGGGGGGCCAGGCCGTGGAGTTTCACCCTCCCAGTTCTAGCGGCCGAGAGGACTGCCAGCAGCGGTTGATCATGCCCCCGGTCGTCAATCCCTGGGATCAGCTCGATCGGTTAAACTGGGACAAACCGATCGCCATCTCCGAGACCAGTGCACGCTCCTGTCCGGTGTGGAACTGGTTCGACAATCCGGACCGCGAAGGACTGCTCCGCATCCCTGGTTCCCCAAAAACGCAGCGCTACTGGCTGAATCGGGCCTTGGAGGTGACAAAAAATCAGCCGATGGCGTTCATGGTGCAGTCCCTGTATGAGGACTATCCTCCGGTAGGGCGCCCGTTTTTGCAGAATGTTGATAACCCGCCTGCCTATAACGCGATTAATCTTTGGCCTTGCTCCGGCCTGTACACGCAGGACGGAAGCGCCAAAACCGGGGTGCTCTCTCGGTGGCGCGATGCGGTGCAGTAAAGAAACCCGCCGTTCCGGTTCTCTCGGGTGGGGGCAATCTTTCGAACGAAGCGGTTGGATTTCCTATCCTTAAGTACAAGCGCAATACTGCTAAGGAAGGGAAATACCGGGTGCGCTGCGCGGCCGACGGTCGGACGCGGCAGTCCTAGCTCGTCAATAGGGCATACGGACTAGGAACCGGCGCAGGCCTACGAGTGACCGGTGCCGCCCGCGCCGGGTCACGCGGGGCGGCGAGTGCGGCGAATAGCCAATCCATTGCGACCGATCGACGGCCGCGTCTCAGCGATCCATCAAGTCCATGCGCGTGTTGCCCCACCGGTCCACCTCGATACCTTCGTGGCGGCAAAGCTGCCCGGTGGCCTCCTCGACGAGTGCGCGCGCATGGCCGGTCGCACGATAGAGCATAGCGTGAATTTTGGCGTCCTTGTCGTTTTTGTTCTCGCACTCCCTGGAGTATTCCTCGAAGCGATTCAGCGAGGCCAACAGTGAAGCCGCGTGTTGGGGACATTCGCAGTCAACCTGGGAACGTACACCCTGCAGGTTCTTGATCTGCATATCGCTGAACCGGCGACTCGGCTGCTCGTGGTTGATCTGTTCCCGCGGGGTGGCCACTCGCACGTTGCCGGGGTTCATCGACTGTTTCTGCTTCGGGGCTTCGACACCGAGCGAGTCCAGCTCTGCGCGGATCGCCTCGAGCGTGATCGGTGAGCGCATCGGATGAATGCCGGGCGCTTCCCGCAGCGCGTTGAGAGTCGAAGATCGCGTGAAGAAGTAGCTAACGATCACCACCTCCGGTTGGACCATGGACTGTATGCGCTGCAGCTTCTCCAGCGGCTGGTCTTCGAGCAAATCCAGGCTCACGAGCAGCGCGTCAACTCGAGTCGACTGCAACCTCTCCATGAAATCAGCCAGACGCTCGGTACCGAAAGCAAGCTCGAGTTTGCCCATGCGCTGCCGGTTCGCGCGTTGCATCGACTGGGCCATGATCTCATGCAGGACGCCTATTCGAATCATCGGTTGTCTCTCCACGTTACGTATTCGGGGCTCGGCGCGAGTGCGTCGCGACTACGCCTCGCCCATCAAGGGCTTCGCTGACGGCACGAACTAGCCGTCGGCCTCAGCGCTGACGTCCAAGCCCTCGAAACGGCACAGGCGCTGGGTCGCGACCTCGAGTACCGCACGCGCCTGCCCCGTGGCGCGATACAGCATGGCATGGACTTCGGCGTCTTCGTCGCCCTTGTTCTCGCAGGCTGCGGAGTAATCCTCGAACCCGCGCAGGGCCTCGATGAGTGTCGCGATCTGATTCGGGCACTCACATTCGATGCCGGAGCCTATCTGCTGAAGCTCGGTGATCTGATTCAGGTCGTACACCCGTCCCGGTGCATGACGCTCGATCAGGGCTTCCAGTTCAGCGGGTTCGACGGGCGAATGGGCGTTCGCAGGTGATTCACTCATGGTGTCTTCTCCCGGCTCACGGCAAGTTTCTATAGGGCTTGGAGCTATTATGATCGGATTCGGAAGGCCGTGCCAGGGCGGATTCACCACGGGAAATAGGGGACAGACCCCATTTTTGCGCTCGCAGCAAGATATTGGGCGTTTTTTCGGGAGGCACTACGCTCAGGTCAGGCAGATCGTGACCCGGGAGCGCAAGCGGGCAAAAGGGGAGGCCGCACACTATGGTCCGGGGTCAGTTGCGACCCCGTCCGCCGTCGCTGCGCCTCGCCGCAGCCGGCCCGGTCCGTAATCGTAGTGGCGGGCGAACGCCTTGCTGAAACCGGATTCGCTGGCGTAACCGCACGCCTGCGCCACCCGTGCCACAGGTTCGCCCGTGCGGAGCAAGCGCTCGGCGAGCTGCATGCGCCACTGGAACAGGTAGGTCATGGGCGCGACGCCCATGTTGGCGCTGAAGCGCGCGGCTAGGGAAGAGCGCGACGCCGCGGCCTCGTCGGCCAAGCTGCCCAGCGTCCAGGGCTCGCCCGGGCGACTGTGGATGGCGTGCAATGCACGACGGACCACGGGATCGGCAAGGCCCGCGAGCAGGCCCACGGGTTGGTCCGTGGTGCGCAGATGGTGGCGCAGCACTTCGATGAACAGCGCGTCGGAGAGGTGATTGATCATCGCGGCCATGCCCACTTGCTCGGCCGCCGCTTCCTGTTGCAGCAAGGCCAGCAGCCGACTCAATGCCGGGTCCGCGGCCGCCTCGCTGTGCCGGATGAGGAGGTAATCGGGCAACGCGTCCAGGATCGGGTTGCTCGTGCCTTCGCCGACGCCGAAATAGCCGCAGATCAATCCGGGACCGTTCGCCGCGCTGTCCAATGGTTGCCGATCCGGGTCGCGATCCGGGCCGAGATCGGCCATCGCACCCACCCGGTGGGGCGCATCGCGTGGCATGACGAGGAGATCGCCTGCCGTCAGCGGCATCGGCTCGGAGCCATCGAGCCGATCAAGCCAACATTCGCCCGCAGTCACCAGGTGGAAGCACGCCTGGCCACCGCCGGCATGGGTCATCGCCCAGTGGCCACAAAAGCGCGAGCGTTCGAAAACGTTCGCCGTGAGGTGGAATGTGTCGAGAATCGCGCTGATCGTATCCATGGACGTTTCCGGACAGCTGGACAGAAAAACCGGTTGATCGACCATAGTCAGTAGGCCGTTCCCCGAGTACGTTGTGCCATGTGACATCAAGCAAAACGACAGGAGGCACAGCCATGACCGAATTCAAGCTGCACGATACCAACAGCGCACCCGCGGACGCCCGCGCCAAGCTCGAGGGTGCCCAACAGGCGATGGGCTTCATCCCCAACATCTTCGCCAAGATGGCGGAGGCGCCGACGACGATCGAGGCCTACCAGACCCTGGACAAGCTCCTCGGCGATACCTCGCTGTCTGCGGTTGAAGTCGAAACCGTTCTGCTGGCGACCAGCGTTTACAACCGCTGCCACTTCTGCGTCGCGGCCCACTCGGGGCGCGCCAAGCAGGCCGGCATGGACGAAGGCGACCTGGAAGCGCTGCGCGGCGGCGGTCAATTGCCGACACCGCGGTTGAACGCACTGGCCGAATTCACCCGGGCGGTCGTCGACAAGCGCGGCTGGGTCAGCGAAGAGGAAGTGCAGCAATTCCTCGATGCCGGCTTCACCCAGCAGCAGGTACTCGAGGTGATCCTCGGCGTTACGATCAAGACGCTGTCGAACTACACCAATCACATCGTGGGCACGCCCCTGAACAAGGAGCTTGAGCCTCTCGCTTGGAACGACGCCGCCTAAAGGCGTCGCGGCGCCGCCGTCGCGCTTGCGGCCATCTGCTCAAGCCGGCGACGGCGCCGGCCTAAACACGCGATACGTCATGATCTTCGGGCCGCTGGCTCAACGTGTGTTCCCCAGTCCAAATGGCACTCGGACGGGCTACTGGGCGGCGCACCGCCGTGTTACGCCATGGCGAACAGACGCCCATGACCCGTTCGAGATGCCCCTATTTTGGGGGCACGGGGTTGTATATGCAACTCCGAGCCGATAGACTGCACCCGATGTTCGAGCGATGCCTCTACTTCAACACGGTTGCACTGGCGCGGGACGTTGACCGGATCTGGAACGAAGCCTATAGCGAGCTTTCCCTGATCCCGTCGCACGCCTACCTGCTGCGCTTGGTGCTCGCCAAGCCCGGGCTGTCGCCATCTGCGATCGGTAGAGAATTGAATCTCGAAAAGTCGACAGTCTCCCGCTTTGTCGATCGGATGGTCGATGCCGGCTATTTGATGCGCTCGAATGGACAGGCTGAACATGGAACCGGGCAGCAGATTTTTCCCACTGACCGGGCACGGGCCATTCAGGGGCGCTTGGAAGAAATCGGTGAAGAATTGTACGCGCGGATGACGGCGTCGATTGGCCAGGAGGAACTCGAGCAGTACGCGGCGTTGGCCCGAAAAGTGCGTGAGCAAATTTAACTTTTTGCGTTAAAAGTTGTATGTACAACGATAGACCCACGAACTCGGCGAGGCGCTATTGGGCGAGAGCAACGCCCATCGGGGTGACCAGGGCATTCAGGTCCGGATCATCGCGTTTGTCACCGACCCGGCCTCGATGCACGCAATCCTGGCGCACATCGGGGCGCCGACGCGCCCGCCGCCGCTGGCTCCAGCCCGTGATTCGCCCGTCTGGGCCGGTGATATCGACGCCGGCGACGTCATCGATCCCGAAGGCGAGCCAATCGGGTGCGACCCGCTGGCGCAACCCGAGTCTGAGTCCATCTTCGACCAGCGCACATAGAAGCGGCTGGATTTCCGATCCGTATCCTTTTTCTATACCGGCGAGCGCTTCCCCGGTTGGCAGGGCGACCTGTTCATCGGCGCGCTCGCGCCCACCCAACTCGCGCGCCTGGAGCTCGACGCCACCGAGGTGGTCAGCGAGACCGAACTGCTCACCGATCGCGGCCGGGGTGTGCGCGATGTCGAGACCAGGCCGGCTGAGCTATCTCTGGCCGCTGACCTACACCGCCAATGGCCGTCTGGTGCGCGTCTCGCCAGCCGACTGACCAACGACTCGAGGAGGAGACCCGTATGCAACTGTTCGTATCAACGACCTCGCCCTACGCCCGCAAGGCACGCGTCCTGCTGCGCGAGCGCGGGCTGACCGATGCGGTCACCGAGGCCTTCGTCAATCCGTACCAGGACCCGGCGGAGCTGCTCGCCGAGAACCCGCTCGGCAAGATACCCACGCTCGAGCGCGACGCGGGTGCGGCGCTCTATGACAGCCGCGTCGTGTGCGAATGGCTCGACGCGCAGGGCAGCGGCTCTGGGCTGATCCCCGTCGACGACGACGCCCGCTGGGCGGTGCGCCACGCCGAGGCCCATGCCGACGGGATGGTCGACCTCGTGGTCGCCACAGTGATGGAGCGCGCGCGGCCCGAGGGCGAGCAGTCGCCCACCCAGGTGGCGCGCTGGCGCGAGAAGATCGAGCGAGCGCTCGGTCGCACCGACGCGCTGCGCCGGGCGCTGCCCGAGGCGGTGACGCTCGGGCAAGTGGCGCTCGCCGTCGCGCTGTCGTACCTCGACCTGCGGCTGCCGGATTACGACTGGCGCGCCGCCGCGCCCGAGCTCGCCGAGTGGCACAAGGAATTCGCCGCGCGGGCATCGATGCAGGAGACCGCGCCGCCGGCGAGTTGAGCGCACGGCCGCGGGCTTGCGTCGACCCCGCGGAACCGCGAAAACCGTGGTCTGTCCCCAGTAGTGTCCGGAAAAAGCGGGCGGCTCCGCTCGTAACGCTCTGATTTTATGGGCCAAAATCCCCTTATGGGGGTGTCGCCGACTTGAATCGCTCACCCCTGAAAAATAGGGGACAGGCCACTAGTGTACCAACGTTTTTTTATAGCAAATTCAGTTGGTTATATTCTTCGCCCGGGTTTTCGAAGTCGGC
>CAYUKN010000108.1:5014-7476 GCA_964445325.1 uncultured Ectothiorhodospiraceae bacterium | reverse complement strand
TAGAAGACGAGCAGGAACACCGACTCCTTGCGCGACAGGATCATGTGCGTGCGCATCAGGAGGAAGAGCACGATGGTCGCCAGCGTGAGCACGGCGAGCATGGGCGCGGCGATGGAGAAATTGATGACGGCCGCGCCGGCGATGAGCACGCCGGCCGGGATGCACACCAGTAGGTCAAAGGTGTTGCTCCCGAGCACGTTGGCGATACTCGTGATGCCGCGGCCGTCTCTCGCCGCACGGATCGAGACGAACGCGTCCGGAATCGAGGTGCCCGCCGCGACGACGGTGATGCCCCACAGGAAGCTGGGGGTGCCGAAGATCTCGCCGAAGTTGATCGCCGCGCGCACCAGCCCCTCGACCCCGACGAGGATCAACGCCAGCGAGCCCGCCAGCACCGCCCATTCGCGCGCCGGGCGCACCCCGCTGGCGTCGGGTTCGCCCTCGTGGTCGAGGGTGTCCTGGTACTGGACGAAGACGTAGAGCGCATAGAGGGCGATCGGCATCAGGGCGAGCCAGCGCGTGAGCTCGCCCTTGATCGTGCCCGGCGTGTCACCGATCGGATTATAGATCGCGGCGAACGCGAACGTCAGCGTGAGCACGGCGACCGCGATCATGTAGAACTGCGCTTCCTTGTAGACGAGATCGCGGTTGGAGCGCAGCTGCTCGCGGCTGCTCAAACCCGACAACGCGGGCACGACCAGGATGTTGAATAGCGCCGAGCCCACGATCGCCGCCACGCCCAACTCGAACTCACCGTGGACGAGGGAGGAAATGACGGTCGTGGACAGTTCGGGGAAGCTCGAGCCCACCGCTACGATGATCGCGCCTTGCACGATATCGGGCAGCTCGTAGTAGGCCGACAACCGCGAGCTCGCCGATTCGAGCAGGCCGCTGCCCTTCCATACGATGGCCGTGGCAACGATGGCGACGCCGGTCCACAGGAGGAACTCAAGCATGGGGTTTCTCCGGGGTGTGGTTTGCCTTTTCGCCCGCCGGCTCGGCTTCGAGCGCAGCTCGACGATGCCGACCCGGTCGCGCTGAAGCGCGAGCTACAATGTGATCCTGCTCCGCGGGCACATCGACCCCATTCTTCTAGAGCGCGAGTGCCGGCGTCGGCCCGTCTTCCTCCAAATCCCACCACGCCGACCATGCATCACCGCGTCGCTCGAGCACCAGGAAATTGCGTTGGGGCGTGTAGATACGGCGCTGGCTCGGCAGCGGATGCATGCGGATCGCATGCTCGGGCAGCGGTGACTCGCCCATATGCGCTAGCGCGCTCAACGCCGAGGCATAGGCTGACGGCGGTGGCGGATGCGTGATCCCGGAGGACACGAGCTGGTGCAGCGGCCCCGAGTGCGCATCCATGGTGGCACGCGTGGCCAGGTGGATCTCGCCGGACAGTAGTGTCACCGACGCATCCCCTCGCTCATGGTGTGCCAGCAAGCGCTCGAGGAAGGTTCGCCACTCGCTGCGATGGGCGCGGCTCTGCCACTGGTCGCGCAGGTCGTCCTCGTATTGCTCCATCTGCGGCGTCAGCCGCATCAGGCCCTCCACCCAGGACAGGCGCGGCCCCAACGCGGGCACGCTGGACAGCACCAGCAGCCTGGCTCCCCGGCTTTGCCCCAGGGCTTGAGCAAACGCGCGATCGCCGGCCGGCCCCATTACCCGGTCGGGGCGGCGCTCGGAGCGTAGATCCGGGGCGACGATGCTCAGCCCGGGCAGATCGACCGCCCACGTCAGCGATGCCCCGGTGGCGTCGCCACAGAGCGGGGACTGCTCGTCGGGGCCGACGCCGAGCTGGAACACGCGGAACAACGTGCGCGCGACCTCGAAAATCGTCCGCCCGATTGGCGCGTCCAAAGACGCCGGCGGTAGCGAGCCCCAGCCGTCACAGATGTCGTGGTCGTCCCACATGCAAAGCGACGGCACCCGCGCCAGTATCCAGGCCGGCGCGCTCTGGGCGTAAAGCTCGATGTAGCGCTGCAGCAGGTAGGCGGTCAGGCGCTCACGCACCCCGTCCACATCGGCGCTGCCAAGGTCCGGGGCGGCGGCGCCGTCGCGCCACGCCCGCAACGCCGGATGCGTGTCCAGCATCTCGTCGGCATAGATCTGGTCACCGCCGTGCAGGAGCAACTGGAATGGACGCTCCTGATGCTGTTGGGCGAGCCGGTGCCACAGCGCATTGCGCTCGTCCGCACCGCGCTCGCGATCGCCGTGCTCCTGGCCGTTGCAGGAGACATAGCCGATGCGCAGATCGCGCGTGAGGTCGGTCGCCACCGGATACCAGGTATCATCGAGCCAGTAGCCCGTGCCGGTCTCCATGGGCAAAGCGAACCCGTGGCGGTAGACACACCAGCCATGGCTTTGCAGCACGGTGTACGGCTCTACCGCGCCATCCGGCGCCACCACGCGCGGTGGCGCCTCCGTCTCGGGACAAACGATCAGCGCCGCGAGCCGGAGCC
>CAYUKN010000108.1:0-4914 GCA_964445325.1 uncultured Ectothiorhodospiraceae bacterium | reverse complement strand
ATCGGTGCGACGTTTCGAGGAGGGTGTCGGGTGTGAGCACGGTGGCGGCGGGCGCCTATCAAGTCGTTTGTCGCGGCGAAACACTCCACCTCCATCCGGAGGGGGCGCTGTACTGGCCGCGTCGAGCGACGCTGTTCATCGCCGATCCGCATTTCGGCAAGGACGAGCACTTCCGCGGCGCGGGGCTGCCCCTGCCGGCGGGCACGCTAGCCGACGATCTCGACCGGCTGGAGCGGGTGCTGGCGCGAACGTGCGCCGAGCGCCTTGTCGTACTGGGCGATCTCGTCCACGCCGCCCCCGGCGCGGGCGCGGCGTGGCCCGAACGCGTTGGCGAGTGGCGCGCGCACCGTCCGGGGCTGGAATGGCTCGCCATTGCCGGCAATCACGACCGCGGCTTCTACCCGCCCGCGAACTGGGCACTGGACTGGCGCCGCGAGCTGGTTTTGGACGCCCCGTTCGCCCTCGCGCACGAGCCCACGGCCGTGGCGGACCACTACACCCTGGCCGGCCACTGGCATCCGGTGGCCATGCTCGCGAGCCCGGGCGAGCGCGCGCGCCTGCCGGTATTCGCATTCGGCGAGGACTTCGCGGTGCTGCCGGCGTTCGGCGGATTCACCGGCGGCGGCCCCGTGATCGACGCGTCCATGCGCACCTATGCCCTGGTCGAGGGCCGGGTGATGCCGCTACCCGACCGCGAGGCCGCGCAATGACCGCCATTACGCTCGTGCTCGGCGACCAGCTCACCCCGGCGCTCGCCTCCTTGCGCGCGAGCGACGCGAGCGCCGATGTCGTGTTGCTCGCCGAGGTCTCGGCCGAGGCCACTTACGTGGCCCATCATCCCCAGAAGATCGCCCTGGTATTCGCCGCGATGCGCCACTTCGCCGACGAGCTACGCGGCGTTGGCTGGCGGGTCGATTACAGCGCGCTCGATGATGGCGACAACACGGGCAGCCTCGTCGGCGAGCTCGCGCGCGCCGTCACACGCTGGGGCGCCGATCGCGTGCGCGTCACCGAGGCCGGCGAGTGGCGCCTGGCGAGCGCAATGGACAGGTGGCCCGAGCAAGTGGGCGTCGCCGTGGAGCGCCACCGCGACGATCGCTTCCTGTGCAGCGCGGACGCGTTCGATCGCTGGACCGAGGGGCGTAAGCGCCTGCGCATGGAGGACTTCTATCGCGGCATGCGGCGCCGCCACGGCGTCCTCCTCGACGATCAGGGCAACCCGGCCGGGGGCCAGTGGAACTTCGACCAGGCCAACCGCCAGCCCCTGCCGCGCGGCGGGCTCGATATCCCGGCACCGCCGCGCTTCACGCCCCACGCGACCACGCGCGCGGTGCTCGCGCTGGTCGAGGCGCACTTCGGCGATCATTTCGGCGCTCTGGCGGACTTCGGCTGGGCGGTCACGCGCGCCGACGCCGAGGCCGCGCGCGACCATTTCATCACGCACGCGCTGCCGTCGTTCGGCGACTACCAGGATGCGATGCGAACCGGCGCGCCCTGGCTGTTCCATAGCGTGCTATCGCCCTACCTCAACATGGGCCTGCTCGATGCCCGCGATCTCATCGAGCGCGCCGAGGCCGCCTGGCGTTCGGGCCACGCCCCGCTCAACGCGGTCGAGGGCTTCGTGCGCCAGATCCTCGGCTGGCGCGAGTACGTCCGCGGAGTCTACTGGCGCTACATGCCCGAATACGCCGAGCGCAACGCGCTCGGCCACACCCGGGCGCTGCCGTGGTTCTACTGGAGCGCCGAGACCGACATGCGCTGCATGCACGAGGTAATCCGCGACACCCGGGACCACGCCTACGCCCATCACATCCAGCGCCTGATGATCACGGGCAACTTCGCCCTGCTCGCCGGCATCGAGCCGAGCGAGGTATGCGAGTGGTATCTGGTGGTCTTCGCCGACGCCTACGAGTGGGTCGAGCTGCCCAACACCCTGGGCATGGCGCTGTTCGGCGACGGCGGCCTGCTGGGCTCTAAGCCGTATGCGGCGAGCGGGCAGTACATCAACCGCATGTCGGACTATTGCCGTCACTGCCGCTACAACGTGCGCAAGGCCGTGGGCGAGGATGCCTGCCCGTTCAACGCGCTCTACTGGCACTTCCTCATGCGCCAACGGCCGACCCTGGGCAGCAACCACCGTCTGCGCATGCCCTATCGCAATCTCGAGCGCATGGCGCCCGAGCGGCGCCAGGCACTGTGGGATCAGGCCGAGGACTTCCTCGCGCGCCTCGACCGCGGCGACCCGGTCTGAGCGCCGGGCGCGGCGACGCCCGCACTGGCGTCGAGGCCGGCGCTGCCTTACCGTAGCCGCGATACCCAGTGCAATCGCTGGCGCCCGCCGCGACCGCCATGACCCAAGAGCCAGTCGAGCCAACGAGCACGGAATCCGGTCAGGCGTTCCTGCACGAGCGCGTCGCCGAGCGCATCCGCGGCCTGATCCGTGACGGCACCCTGCGCCCGGGCGACCGTGCCCCCTCGCTGCGCCGCGTACGCCAGCAGTTCGACGTCAGCATGGCCACCGCGACACGTGCCTACGAGCGCCTGGAGCAGGCCGGGTGGCTCGAGGCCCGGCCGCAATCCGGGTTCTATGTGCGCCAATCGCCGCGCTCCGCCCTTGCCCCGCCCCCGCGGCGCCCTACCGGCGGGCGCGCCGAGACCGTCGACACCACGGCGCTGCACCGCGAGCTGGCCCCGGCCGACGGCTTCGAGCCGGACGCCGTAACCCTGTCGCTAGCGTTGCCCGACGAATCGCTGCTGCCGACGAAGGCCCTGCAGCGATCGATGACGCGCGTGGCGCGCACCGACATGGCGGCGACGACGCGTTACGCATTCGCTCCGGGCGTCGAGGCCTTGCGCCGCGGGATCGCCTACCGGGGAGTCGAGGCGGGCTGCCGCATCCACCCCGACGAGGTATTGATCACCTCGGGCTGCGCCGAGGCGCTGACGGTCGCACTGCACGCGACCACCCGCCCGGGGGCCACCGTGGCGGTCGAGTCGCCCACCTTTTTCAATTTCCTGGCGCTGTTGGAGACGCTCGACCGCCGGGTCCTCGAGGTGCCCACCGATCCGCAAACGGGGATCGACCTCGACGCCCTCGAGGGCCATCTCGCCGCGGCCACGGTCGACGCCGTGCTGGTGACGCCGAACTTCAGCAATCCGATGGGCAGCCGCATGCCCGATACGGCCAAGCGGCGCCTGGCCGAGCTGGCGGCACGCTTTGCCGTGCCCGTGATCGAGGACGACATCTACGGCGAGCTCTTCTTCGGAGGCGAGCGGCCTTCGAACGTGCGGGCGTTCGACGAGGCCGGCGAGGTCCTGACCGCCTCGTCGTTCTCCAAGACGATCGCGCCCGGCTATCGCGTGGGTTGGCTCCTGCCGGGCGCTTACCACGACGCTGCCTCGGCCGCCAAGCAGGCGCTTTCCGTTGCCACGGCAACGCTGCCGCAGCTCGCCATCGCCGATTTCCTCGACTCGGGCGGCTTCGAGCGCCATCTGCGCCGCCTTCGGCGCCAGTACCGCGATCAAGTCGAGCACATGCGCGATGCCGTGGCGCGCGCACTACCGCAGGGCACCCGCGCGACGGCCCCGCAAGGCGGTTTCTTGCTCTGGGTCGAGCTACCCGCGGGCGTCGACGGCCTCGCGCTCTATCACGAGGCCCTGCGCGCCGGGGTGCGCATCGCCCCCGGGCGGCTGTTCTCGACCGGCGGCGAATACGATCGCTGCATTCGGATCTCGTGCGGGCTGCCCTGGGATCCCACGGTCGCCGAGGCGATCCAGCGCCTGGGCGATGCCGCGCACCGCCTCGCGCGCGATCATTCGCGCCAGAAGGGCTTGCGCGCCTCGTAGCCCGCGTCCTCCCAGCGCAGACGCAGGTCGCGGCGCTCGTGCGCCGTCATCGCGGCGAGCTCGCGCCGCATGCGTGCCCTCCGGTACCAGCGCCGCCATGCCGCGGCCACCTGATGGAGCCAGTTGCCGGGCGTCATCGCTGCTTCGTCCCCGATTGCCGTCTCGAGGGACAGCGTAGGGGCCGCGAGCCGACCGAAACAGAAACAGCCGATCCGAAATACGACCGGTACAGTCGCGGCTAACGGGACGGCCGGCGGGACACGCCTCACGCGCCGAAGCGCTGCGGCGTGACGCCCTCCAGGGGGAGCGAGGGGGGCTCGTCGGCGACCGCCTCGGCGACGAGGCGGCTCACACCGGTCGCCAGGGTCCAGCCCAAGTGGCCCGCACCCGTATTGAGGAACAGGTTGGGTATGCGCGTGGCGCCGAGGATGGGGGCGCCGTCGGCGCTGACGGGGCGCAGGCACGCCCAGGTGCTCGCCTTGCCCCGGTCGACGGTCTCGGCCAGCTCGGGCACGTTCGCCAGGGCATCGCCGATGACCCGCTCGGCCAACCCCGCCTCGATGCGCCGGTCCAGCCCCGCGAACTCGGCGATGCCGGCGACGCGCAAGCGTTGCCCGAGGCGCGCCATCACCACTTGGCGGGCATCATCGATGAGCGCGACCCGCGGCGACTGCGCCCCACCGGCGAGCCCCAGGGTGGCGGAGTAGCCCTTGACCGGCTCGATGGGCAGGCGCAGCCCCAGGGACCGGGCGAGCCCGGGGGCATCGACGCCGTTGGCGAGGATGTAGCGGTCACCGCGAATCACACCGTTGTCGGTCGTGACACCCGTGACACCGTCGGCGCCGCCCTCGAGCCCATGCACCGTCTCGCCCAGGCGCAGCTCGCCGCCGCGTTGCTCGACGACGCGGCCGAGCGCGCGGGTGAACGCGGCGGCGTCGCCGGTGGCGTCGTCGACGAAGTGGATGCCGCCGGCGAGCTCACCGCGCACCGGGGCCAGCGCGGGCTCGAGCTCGGCGACGCCGTCGGGCGCGAGGAACTGCGCGCGCACGCCCAGGGGCTCGATGTGGC
>CAYUKN010000107.1:0-7480 GCA_964445325.1 uncultured Ectothiorhodospiraceae bacterium | reverse complement strand
TTGGGGTGCGAGGACCGAAGCGGGATCCTCGAGCGGCCGAGCCGGCCGGGGAGCATGGCTCCCCGGCCGCTCGCCTCGGAGCCTCCTCAGTCCGAGGACGGCCCGGGTCGATGCGGCATCGCCGCACTCCCGGGCACTTCGCGACAGCGTCGCAGGTACGTGACGTGACGCTCGTACTGATCGAGGATGTCCTCGATGATCTGCGCCTGGTTGTAATCCATGACGTCGTAGCCCTGTCCGCCGTCCTCGAGATGGACCTCGAGCTGGTAGTACGTCGCCTCTTCCGAATGGGCTCGCATGGCGAAAGCCGGGACGAGGGCCTGGCGTGGCCAGACCTGGTAGCTAAACACCCCGTCCGAGCCAAAATCCACGTCGAGCTCCAGGCCATGGGGATCTCGACTTTGGCGCAACTCGCACGCGACGCCTTGTTTCTCGAGCTCTTGACGCACCTCCTCCATCGCGGGCTTGACCGTCTCATCGAGGAATCGAGTCGCGTCCTGGTAGTTCGGGAACCGCAGGACCCGGCCCAGGCGCTGGCGCCAGTCGCCCGCCGCTGCACCGGGGGCCACCGAGGCCGGACCGGTGGCACCGCGCTTGAGTGACTCCGTCTTGAGGGCCTTGTAGAAGCCGCCCATGATTAGAAACAGCACGATCGCGAACGGCAGCCCCATCACCACCACCGCGCTCTGGAGGGCGTGCAAGCCGCCCGCCATCAGCAGTGCCAGCGTCAGCAGGCCGATGATCGCGGCCCAGAGGATGCGCATCCAGATCGGCGCATCGTGATCGACGTCCGTCAGGATCGAGGTGAAGTTCGACAGCACCAGTGCCCCGGAGTCACCCGATGTCACGAAGAACACGATCGCCAGGACCGTCACGACCAGGGTGGTCAGCCCCGTCCAGGGAAGCTCGGCCAGGAAAAGGTAGATGGACGATTCGGGCTTGCTCGCCGCTGCTTCAGCGAAGCCCTCGACGCCGCTCATGGCCAGATCGATGGCCGCGTTCCCCATGATCGACATCCAGAGCATCATGAAGGCCATGGGCAGGATGAGCGTGCCCGCGGCGAACTGGCGAATCGTGCGGCCACGGGAGATGCGGGCGAGGAACAGGCCCACGAACGGACCCCATGCGATCCACCAGGCCCAGAAGAAGATGGTCCATCCGTTGAGCCAATCGGTGGGTTGGTCGAATGCATACGTGTTGAACGACATATCAATGAAATCACTGATGTAGCTGCCAACATTCATCACGAACGCATTGAGCAGGAACACCGTTGGTCCGGCGATGAGGACGAACAAAAGCAAGACCGCGGCGAGTGCCATGTTGAACTCGGACAAGCGCCGAATGCCCTTCTCGACGCCACTGACCGCGGAAATGGTCGCGAACACGACGATGAGCACCACCAAAAGGGCTTGAATCCAGGTGTTCTCCGGCCAGCCGAACATCTCCGCCAAGCCGAAGTTGAGCTGGATGACCCCGATGCCGAGGCTCGTGGCAATACCAAAGACCGTCCCCAGCACGGCGGCGATATCGACGATATGCCCGATCGGGCCGTTGATTCGGGCACCGAAGAGCGGATACAGCGATGAACGGATCGTCAGGGGCAGGCCATGGCGATAGCTGAAGTAGGCCAATGAGCCACCGACAAGCGTGTAGATACCCCAGCCGGAGACACCCCAATGGAGGAACGTGAGCTTGAGCGACTCGCGTGCCGCGTCGAGCGTTCCTCCTTCACCCTTGGGCGGGTAGAGATACTGCGATATGGGTTCGGCGATACAGAAGAACAGGAGATCGATGCCGATGCCGGCGGCGAACAGCATCGATGCCCATGTGACGATATTGAACTCCGGTTTTGCGTGGTCGGGGCCCAACTTTATGTCGCCGAATCGGGACACGGCGATGCCGATCACGAAAACCAGATAGATCACGACCGTAAGGAAGTAGAACCAGCCGAAGGTGTTGGAAACCCAACCGAGTAGGGCGTTGATGGTGCTTTCGGCGGCTCCCGTGAAGAACATCGTCCACACAGCGAACAGGACGATGAGGACGGAGGAGCCGTAGAAAACGACCGGGTTGAGCCGGTCACCGGTTGCTCCCGCTTGTGCATTATTTGGCATAACAGCCTCCGAGAGGGTCGAAGACGGTTACAGTGACCGGATGTCGAGCTCGGACGGCGTCGCCAAGGTGTTGCTTTCCCCGGGTCTGCGCTCCGGCGACGCGGCGGCGACTCGCCGGTCGGCGCAGGCCAGGTCCTCGAGTGGCCGCCAAGCGGGGTGTTTGTGCACCCCGCGCGATCCCTGCCATCCGGGTGTGACCGATCTGTTGATTCCTGCCGTTTACCGCCGCGGGGCGGAAAATGACATTGATTGAATGTTCAATCAAGAAATGGCGGGCCCCGCTGTGGACGAGATGGTCACACTCGAGCGGGCCCGGGCGACGTGCGACGGCGCACGGACTGGCCCACCGGCGACCCGGCCGGATCTCGCCCTGCGCCCGGCGCGCCGTGCTCGCCCCAGGACGAGACCCGTGGGCCGGGATCAGCGTGCGCGCTAGCCTGACCGCCGCGTTATGGTGCGGTGGGTCCTGGCGTCCGGACTCCGATACCGGTCGGTCCCGACGGTCGCTCCTGCAATACCTCTTGCCCGTGCCCTCCGCCCAATCGCGACACGCGCATCGGGATACTCACGGGCGCAGGTGCGCTAGGATCGTGGCCGGTACCCGGTTGTCGCCAGGCGCTGGGGGTATCCCGGCGTCACCGCGTCGCGCTCCGCTGCGGGCCGGTCCACCCCTCAGCGGGTGGTGTCGGCGTTGACGCTGTGCGGGCGAGGAAGACGATGCGGTGTCTTGCGGACACGTCTTGCGGGGGTGTTGCACGTGGATCTCCCATCCATGGCCGAGCGGGGCCTCGTGCGCGGAGGTGACCAGCGGCTTGCTGTGATCCCGCATGCGGAGTCGGCGCGCGAGCCGGGGTGCCATGGGCGCAACATGGGCGGAGGCAAAAGATGACGACAAGCGGTCGCCTGGTGCCATTGGATGTCGGTGAGCTGCGAAAGGGCATGTACGTAGGCGAACCGGATCGGCCGTGGACCGATCTCCCTTTCATCCTGCAAGGCTTTGTCATCGAGGACGACGAGACACTTGCGATACTCCGTCGCTATTGCGCTCGAGTCTATGTGGATCCCGATCGGTGTGCCGATTCGGCCGATGAGGACGGGCTTCCCGTTGCCGCCGGCGCGCCAGCGCAACGCCAGGGCCCCGGCGATCGGGAGGACAAGCAACGCCCTGGCGCTCGCGGTAGCTCCGGGCAGCGTCGACGCGAGGCGATCGATACGGAGCGTCGCTACCCCGATCCCGAGGGCCTCCGATCGGAGCTCGATTCCGCCAGTGCGGCGCGCGTGACCGCTCGGCGTTTCCTGGACGAGACATTTCGTGGCCTGCAACAGGGCGTGTCTATCGATATCGGGAGCGCGCAATCGACCATTACCGAGCTGCTCGAGCGGCTCACCGAGAACCCCACTGCTTCCCTTTGGCTGACCAGCCTCAACGACCACGACGATTTTACGCCCACGCACTCGATCAATGTCTCGGTGCTTGTGCTGTCCTTTTGCCTTCGCGCGCAACTGGATGAGCGCAAGCTCGAGGTGATTGGCCTGGGGACACTCCTGCACGATGTGGGCAAGACGAAGCTGCCCCATGAGCTATTGAATCGGCCCGGGCCGCTGACGCCGGACGAGTGGGAGCAGGTCAAGCGCCATCCCCAAGACGGTGTCCACATATTGGGTGACAGCGGCCACGTGCCCCGTGGTGCCCTGAATATCGTGGGGATGCACCACGAGCGCCGTAACGGCCAGGGCTATCCCAAAGGGCTTACCCAAAAGGATCTCCCCAACTATGTCATGGCGACTGCGTTGGCGAACAGGTATCACGCACTGACCAGCCCACGCCCGTATCGGCGCGCCGATCAACCCGACCGCGTGTTGCAATCGTTCTACAACAACGCCGATGCACTGTTCGGTAGTCGTGCTGTCGAGGCCTTTATTCGTTGCGTCGGCATCTATCCGGTCGGGAGCCTCGTCGAGCTGGACAATGGCGCGCTCGGTGTGGTTGTGAGCTCGCGCCCCAATACCCGCCTGCGGCCGACGGTGCAGTTGGTACAGACGCCGGATGGCGATCGCTACGCCAAGGTCGTGCTGCTGAATCTCGCGGCCGAGGCGGAGCGTCGCTCCAGCAAAGGCGATGGTGTGCCCGCACGCCGGGTGCGCCGCGTGCGCAGCCCGGCTGAAACGGGCATCGATCCGGGTGCGGTCGTCGCCGAATCGTTCGGTATCGCCATCGCCTGAAGCCGAGCGAAGGCTCCGGCCGTGGCCGCGCTCGCGGGCGCGCGAGCGCGGCGCAGGCGGGTCGATGCCTTTGGTGCGATTGTCCCAATGGCCCGGGGCCTTGCGGGGCTCTGGAGCAAGCGGGCAGCCGCCTCCGATCGGCGGTGGGCGCGGCTGCAGCGCCGCACGCCGGCGCCGCGGCGGACACGATGGCACCTTGCTCGAGCGGGGAGAGCGTATGCATGTGGACACGCAGACGGGTCTACTCGACGCTGCGCGCCAGCGTCGCTCGCCCAACCGCGATGCGCGCCCGACCGGGTGCGCGCTCGAGCTCATCGTCGTGCACGGCATCAGTCTGCCGCCCGGCGTCTTTGGCGGCGATGCGATCGACCGGCTGTTCACCAACACCCTCGACCCGCAGGCGCATCCCTACTTCGCCGAGATTGCGCACCTGCGGGTGTCCGCGCACGCACTGATCCGGCGCGACGGCGAGGTGGTGCAATTCGTGCCGTTCCACGAGCGCGCCTGGCACGCCGGGCGCTCGCAGTGGCGTGGGCAGACGCGCTGTAACGACTTCGCGGTCGGACTGGAGCTCGAGGGCAGCGACGACATCGCTTACGAGCCCATCCAATACGAGCGGCTCGCCGCGATTGTGGCGGCGCTGGCGAGCGCTTATCCTCACCTGAAAGCGACGGAATTGGCCGGCCACGCCGACATAGCGCCCGGGCGCAAGACCGATCCCGGGCCCGCGTTCGACTGGCGGTACTTGCACGAACTGCTCGCAACCCAGAGGGACGCGAATCGATGACCCTGATCAGCCTGCTCATCACCCTGTTTCTGGATCGTGTGGTGCACGCGCATCGCGAGGGCCGCGTGGCTGGCTGGCTGCGCTGTTACGCGGCCCGAGCGAGCAGGTCGTTGCCGGCCAGCTGGAGCGGCGTCGCCGCAGTGCTCGCCGTCGTGCTGCCGCCTGCGATCGGCGTCGGGGTGATCCAGTGGCTGTTGGCCTACTGGCTTTTCGGGGTGGTCTATCTGGTGCTGGCGGTCGCGGTACTGCTGTACAGCCTGGGCCCGCTCGACGTCGCCGACCTGTCCGAGGACTACATCGATGCCCGCCGGGCCGAGGATCCCGAGCGAGCGGACTGGTTCTATCAGCAGCTCGCTGGCGAGGCGCCGCCGAGCGATCCCGCTGAAGAGGGGCGCACGCTCGCAGCGGCCGTTCTGTACCAGGCCAACGACCACCTCTTCGCCACGATCTTCTGGTTCTGTGTGCTGGGGCCGGCCGGGGCCCTTCTCTATCGTGTTGCCGCTCAGCTGGCCCTGGCGCCGAGCGAGCATGCGGGCGAGGCCTATACCCGTAGCGCGCGCTTCGTATGTGGCGTGCTCGGCTGGATTCCGGCGCGGCTGATCGCGTTCAGCTATGCGCTGACGGGGCGCCTCGACAAGGCGCTGTCGGCGATGGGCGGCGGGGCCTACAGCAACGGCGATGTCGTCGCGCTCAACCGGCAGTTGCTCGCCAAGGTCGGCACCGCCGCGCTGCGGCAGGCGGAGAGCCCGTCAGGCGAGATCGGCGAGGCGGATCAACGCTCGCATGACAGTGCCGCCGCCGTCGCCGCAGCGCGGTCGCTGGCGACGCGCGCGGCGATCCTCTGGTTGGCGGTGATTGCCGTGCTCACCCTGGTCGGCTGGCTCGCGTGAATCGCGGGCTGGTTACACGCCTGCAGCGCCCGCGTCTAGGTGCTCGGCCGGTCGTTCGCTGCGAACCGAATGGCCGAGGGAAAGCACACCCCTGGCCGTGGCACAGATGCCGTGACCTCGCATTGAGCACAGAGCGGCCGTCGCGACACGCCATCGACACGGGTGGGGTGCATCCATGCAGTGCCGCCTCGCGCCCGCGCGTGACCGTGCCCCGTAGGCCGCGAGTCAGTCGTCCTCGAAGTGATCCTCGAAGTCCTCGCGGCGCTGGGTGTTGGCCGCTGCCCACGTGTCGCTGCCGACCGCGGACTCGATCTCGGCGTGCATCGCCCCGATGCGCTTGAGCGCCTTGCGGCGCGCCTCGTGGGCCTGGTCGGCCGCGGAGAGCATGGTCGCGGTGTCCTGGCCGGTATAGAGCGTCTTGAAGCTGGCCTTGCGCTCGGACAGGGCCTGCGACAGGGCGGGCACGACGCGCTCGCGATGGTCGGCGATGATCGATTCCACCTCGGCCATCTGCTCGCCGTCGACGCCCTGGTCGGACAGCGAATCGGTGATCTTGTCGCTGCCCTTGTCGAAGAACATCTCGGCCTTCTCGTCCGCGCCCTTGGGGAAGCCACAGCCGCTGAGCATCAGCGCGAGCGCGGCGGCGCTCATCAGCGCCTTGGTTGCGGGTCGGATCATCGCGGTCCCTCCGGTTCGATAACGATGGGCAGTTCGTATCTCTCGGACACGGGGTTTCGTCGATCGTTCCATGTATTGCCGGTGCTCACGGGCGCTGGGACGGCGGCGCAAGCCCCGGTGCGAGCGCCGCCGTCACCGCGCGACGCCCTGCCAAGCTCGGCTCGGGCTGCCCGTGCAGCCCAGCCCACCGGCCGCCATTGACACGGTGTTGACCGCTACAGTACAAGGCGCGACGCCGCTTTGGTCGATCACCGCCCCACCACCGCCATATCCCAGGGAGGAGCCCTTGGCCGCTTCAAGCGATTCGCGTGAGCAACACGCCACTGCCCCCGAAGACGCGCCGCTACGCAAGGACGTGCGCCAGCTCGGCAACCTGGTCGGCGAGGTCATCGCGGAGCAGCGCGGCGAGTCGTTCTTCGAGAGCGTCGAGGCGGTACGAAAGGCCGCGATCGGCCGGCGTGAGGGCAGCCCCGGTGCCGACAACGACCTAACGGAGCGCCTGCGCAGTCTCGATGCGGGCCAGGCCGGTGAGCTCACGCGCGCCTTCGCCACCCTGTTCCAGGTTGTCAATCTGGCCGAGGAAGTCCACCGCATCCGGCGCCTGCGCCAGCGCCAGGTCGAGGGTGAGCAGCCCGAGATGGAAGGCCTGGTATCGGCATTCTCCCAGCTCCGGGCGGCCGGCTTCGGCGCTGAGGACGTCCAGGGCCTGCTCAACGATGTCCTGATCGAGCCCGTATTCACGGCCCACCCCACCGAGGCGACCCGGCGCACCATCCTGGAGAAGCAGC
>CAYUKN010000106.1:0-7488 GCA_964445325.1 uncultured Ectothiorhodospiraceae bacterium | reverse complement strand
CGAGGGCGTGGTCACAGCGCGCGAGATCACCCGGGCCGTGCGCGATACGACGGCGTTGGCGGACTGAGCCGGGGCGTGCCAAGCGGCGAGCGTGAGCCGGGTCGATGCGGTCCAGCCGTGCAGTGGGGGCGCCGCTCTTTCGCCTGCGTGCGCCCGTGGCACAATGCCGCCGCCACGGCGAGGGGGAGCGCCAACATGGCCAATGGGAATACCGCGGGGGCCGAGGTCGCGGGCGAGGCGGGCGTTGAGCGCGGCGGGCGCTGGTGGCGCAATCCCGCGATCCTTGTCCAGCGCGCGGCCTTCGTCGGGATCTTCGGTGTCGTCGTCGGGGGCCTCGCCTCGCTGGCGGCCACGGGTTTCGTCTGGGTCGTGGGATGGCTCAACGATAGCCTGTGGATCTCGTCGCGCAGCCGGATGATGGCCGGCGAATGGCGCTGGCTGCCCTGGATCACCATCGCGGTGCCGGCGGCCGGGGGCCTGCTCGTGGGGTTGATGAAGAAGTTCGTCGTGCCCGGCGGACGCGCGCACGGCCCGCCCGACGTGATCGAGACGGCGCAGACGGGCACCGGCCGGGTCCGTCTGCGCGACGGTGTCCCCGCAGCATTGGCCGGGATGGTGTCGCTGGGCTCGGGGGCCTCGGTCGGGCAATACGGCCCGCTGGTGCATCTCGGTGCCACCATCGGCTCGTTGCTGGGCCGGTTCTCGCCGTATCCCGGGCGCAAGATCGGCACGATCGGCATCGGCTGCGGCGTGGCGTCGGCGATCTCGACCGCGTTCAACGCCCCCATCGCGGGCATGCTCTTCGCCCACGAGGTCATCCTGCGCCACTACTCACTGCGCGCATTCGCCCCCGTCACCGTCGCCTCGACGATCGGCTTCGTGCTGGCGAACTTCGTCTTCGAGCAGCGCCCGCTGTTCCGCATCGAGGGCGCACCGCGCGTGCTCCCCATCGAGTTCAGCGGCTTCATCGTCATCGGCCTCGTCGGCGCGATCGTGGCGATCGTGTTCATGCGCTCGATCGAGGGCGCGGGGTGGCTCGCCGGGCGCTCGCGCCTGCCGGTGCCGCTGCGTCCGGCCGCCGGGGGCGCGCTCATGGGGGTGCTTGCGCTTTGGACCCCCGAGGTCATGGGGATCGCGGCGGAGACGCTGCGCTTCGCCATGATCCCCGATGCGTTCACCGTGACCGAGCTGGGCGTGCTGATGGTGGCCAAGATCGTCGCCACCGCGGTGTGTCTGGGCTTCGGCTTCGTTGGTGGTAGCTTCAGCCCCGCCCTGGTCATCGGCGGACTCTACGGGGCATTGATGGGCCAGGCCGCGCTGGGGCTCATCCCGGGAGCGGCCGACTCCCTGGGCGTGTATACGATCTGCGGCGTCGCCGCGGTGACGAGCCCTGTGATCGGCGGGCCCATCACGACCATCCTCATCGTCTTCGAGCTCACACGCAATTACGAGCTCACGACCGCGGTGATGGTCAGCGTCGTCTTCGCCAACCTGGTGTGCTACCGCTTCTACGGTCGCTCCATGTTCGACGTCACCCTGCGCCGCCGGGGCTGCGATCTGCGCCTGGGGCGCGACCAATTGGTGCTGGATCGCACCGCCATTCGCCCGTATGTATCGAGTGACTACATGACCGCCCGGGTCGGCGAGGGCGTGGCCGCGGTGCGCGATCGCTTGATCGCCTCCGGCTTCAGCGAGGCGCAGGTCGTCGACTCGGCGGGCGAATATCACGGCACCATAACGCTCAACGAGGTGATGGTGGGGCTGGAGCAGGATCCGCCGCCGCCGGTGGATCGCCTGGCGCACTGGGATATCGCCTCGCTGCATGCGGATATGTCGGTGGGCCAGGCATTGCGTCAGGCCGAGCAGGACGAGAGCGGTATCCTGCCCGTGCTGGAGTCGGCCGATAGCAACCGGCTGGTGGGCGTCATCGCCCAATCGGCGCTGGTGGGCTCGTATCGCCAGACCGTGGATGGCATCCGTCGCGAGGAGAATGCGGCGCCATGAGGGTCGCGAGGATCACCGTCCAACCGGATACATGGCGCGCGCTCGCGGGCTGGTTCGGGCTCCTGGCCTTGCTGGTGGCCGGTGCAGCCGGGGCTGCCGAGCGCGCTCGCGAGGGCGCCGCTAACGGCGACGGCAGCGGCGAGCAAGCGGCGGCGGTGCCCGACTACTCGGAGCTGCGCATCGGCACCTGGGGCGGATCCTACGAGGAGAGCCAGCGCAACGCCTACTTCCGTCCGTTCACCGAGAAGACCGGCATTCCCGTGGTCACGGGTGATTACTCAGGCGGTGTCGAGCCGGTGCGGGCCCAGGCGGCGTCCGACGCGGCGGATCGCTGGGACATCGCCGATATGACCATGGCCGACCACCGGCGGGCGTGCCAGCTGGGCTACCTGCGCAAGTTCAACCATCGCATCCTGGCCGACGCGCCCGACGGGACGCCGGCGCTGCGCGATTTCATCCCGGGCAGCTACACCAGCTGCGGCGTCGCCCACAACGTCTTCTCGATGGTCACGGCATTCGATCGCGAGGCGTTCCGTGGCGCCCAGCCCTACAAGATCGAGCATTTGTTCCAGCCCGACGCCTTTCCGGGTGGGCGCGCCCTGCGCAAGCGCCCCGATGCCCTGCTCGAGTGGGCCCTGATCTCCTACGGGGTACCGCCGGCCGACCTGTATCCGATGTTATCGACCGAGCGCGGCATGCGCCTGGCGTTCGAGCGCCTCGATCGGATCCGCGACGACATCATCTGGTGGAGCGACCCGCAGGAGGCGGTGGACTTGCTGACCAGCGACGAGGCGACCTTCGCCTCGGGCTACAACGGGCGCTTCTTCCATGCGCGCGTGGTCGAGCGCGAGCCCATCGAGATCCTCTGGGATGCACAGGTCTACCAGCTCGAGGTGTGGGGCATCCTGGCCAATGCGCCGCGACCCAAGCTCGCACAGCGCTTCATCCGCTTCGCCACCCGAACCGAGTCGTTGGCACGCCAGACGCGCTATATCGCCTATGGGCCGACGCGGGAGTCGGCGTTGCGCCGCGTGGGTCTGCATGAGAGCACCGGCGTCGACATGAAGAGCTACATGCCCACCAATCCGCGCCACATGGACCGTGCCATCGAGAAGGACGTGGCCTGGTACGCCCGCACCCGCGAGAGCCTCACCGAGCGCTTCGACGCGTGGCTAGCTCAAGGAAAGTAGAGCAAGGGTGGTCGTCGGGGGCGCGTCGGAATACGCCAGTCCCTTTTCGGCTCTCGCGAAGGCGCGAAGGGCAGAATGGCGCAAGCGTATCGGGGCACGGATCGTGAACGCACCCACTCGATGTCGCCAAGGCAACCCTGCATGGGAGCGCGCCCATGCGGGGATCCACCGGCCCGTCATTGCCCGGGGTCGTCCTTGGGGCTCGCCAGCACCGGCGGGAACGCTTCGTCGTCGATCCGCGACGGCCATCGCGCTGCGCTAACCGTTCCTGGGAAAACCTTTCTTGCTCTGTGCCTGATTGAGGGCCCCCTGGGTTTCTTTGCGGGCTTCGCGCCTGCGCGGGAAGTACGCGAGCCCGGCCTTTGCCGTGGCACGCGCCATGGCATAATGGCACGGGTTCACTGTGATGGAAGAGGCAATGGCCAAGGCGACGTTCGCAGCGGGTTGTTTCTGGCAGATCGAGCACACCTTCCGGCAGGTGCCGGGCGTGCACGAGGCCGTGTCGGGCTACACGGGTGGTCACATCGACCAGCCCACCTACAAGCAGGTCTGCCGCGGCGACACGGGCCACGCCGAGGCGGTGCAAGTCGACTACGATCCCGAGCGAGTGAGCTACGATGAGCTGTTGTCGCTCTTCTGGCGCTGCCACGACCCCACCCAGCTCAACCGCCAGGGCCCCGATGTCGGCCCGCAGTACCGCTCGGCGATCTTCTACCACGACGATGAGCAGCGCCAAGCGGCCGAGCGCTCCAAGGAAGCCGAGCAGGCTTCGGGGCGGCATCGAGGCACCATCGTCACCGAAATCACCCCGGCGTCGACGTTCTATCGAGCCGAGGAATACCACCAGCGCTTCCTCGAGAAACAGGGTGCCGTCCCCGCGTCCTGAGCGGCGCGCCGATGGCGCCTTGGCAATGGCGCGCGCGGGCGCTATAGTCGAGACACTATGACGGGCGTGCTGAAGCAACCGAGCTGTGCCCGCCGCAACGGCTTCCGTGCGGCGCATCCCGGGCCCATGACCAGCCGGTGCCCCCAGTCCCTCCTGCTGCTCCTGCTCGCACTCGGCCTCCTGCCCTGAGGGCAGGAGAGCGACGCCTGGCGAGGCCAAACGCACCCAACCCAGTGACAGGATGCGGCCCCGCTGCCAGCGGGACCGAAGCGACAACGCCCGAACACCGAGCGCGGCGCGCGCGGCGCGCCGACGAATATCGGAGGCCGTCATGAGCCGAGACAAGCTGTACGTATTCGACACGACCCTGCGCGATGGGGAGCAGAGCCCGGGCGCCTCGATGACCAAGGAGGAGAAGATCCGCATCGGCAAGGCGCTCGATCGCATGCGCGTCGACATCATCGAGGCGGGTTTTCCTGCGGCGAGCAAGGGGGACTTCGATGCCGTGCAGGCCGTTGCCCAGAGCTGCGGTTACAGCACGGTCGCTGGCCTCGCCCGGGCCAAGGAGAGCGACATCGATCGCGCGGGTGCGGCGGTCCAGGATGCCCCGCATAGCCGTGTCCACACCTTCATCGGTACCTCGCCGATCCACATGGAGGCCAAGCTCAAGATGAGCCCCGACGCCGTGCAGGAGGCTGCGGTGGCGGCCGTGCGGCGGGCGCGGCAGTGGACCGATGACGTCGAGTTCTCCTGCGAGGACGCGGGCCGATCGGACGCCGACTTTCTCTGCCGCATGATCGAGTCGGCCATCGAGGCGGGCGCCGGCACGATCAACATCCCCGATACGGTCGGCTACAACGTGCCGTCGCAGTACGGCGAGCTCATCCGCAGCCTGCGCGAGCGCGTGCCCAACTCGGATCGGGCCGTCTGGTCGGTGCACTGCCACGACGACCTGGGCATGGCCGTGGCGAACTCGCTGGCCGGCGTGCTGGGCGGCGCGCGCCAGGTCGAGTGCACCATCAACGGCCTCGGCGAGCGCGCCGGCAATGCCGCCCTCGAGGAGCTCGTCATGGCGGTGCGCACGCGCCAGGACGTTTTCCCGTGCGATACCGACATCGAGACCACCGAGCTGCTGCCGACCTCGCGCCTGGTCGCCAACGTCACGGGCTTCTATGTCCAGCCCAACAAGGCCATCGTCGGTGCCAACGCCTTCGCCCACGAGTCGGGCATCCACCAGGACGGGGTGCTCAAGGCGCGCGAGACCTACGAGATCATGAAGGCCCAGGACGTGGGCTGGACCAACAACCGCATGGTCTTGGGCAAGCACTCGGGGCGCAACGCCTTCCGCAGCAAGCTCGAGGAGCTCGGGGTGACCTTCGAGACGGAGGCCGAGCTCGACGACGTCTTCGCGCGCTTCAAGGATCTCGCCGACAAGAAGCACGAGATCTTCGACGAGGACATCCAGGCGCTGGTGACCGAGTCGATCACCCAGGAGGTCAACGAGTACTACCAGCTCGACCGCCTCCACGTGTGCTGCGAGACCGATGTCGCGCCCGAGGCCGAAGTGCGCATGATCGTCAACGGCGAGATCCGCGAGTCGAAAGCGGGCGGCGACGGTCCGGTCGATGCCGCCTTCAGCGCGATCGAGGCGATCGTCGACAGCGGTGCCGAGCTGCGGCTGTACTCGGTCAACAGCATCACCGGCGGTACCGACGCGCAGGGCGAGGTGACCGTGCGCCTGATGCAGGATCAGCGTATCGTCAATGGCCAGGCCGCCGACACCGACATCGTGGTTGCCTCGGCCAAGTCGTACGTCAACGCGCTCAACAAGCTGCATCAGTCGGAGTTCCGCGAGCACCCGCAGATCGCCGCGGCCGACCTATGAGGTCGGATCGAGATGATCGCCCGCCGCCGCTGGACGAGGCCACGCGGCGGGCCTATCTCACGGCGATGGGCATCCCGGTCTGGCTGCCGCGCACCCGGGCCGCGCCCGCCGTCGACACCGCCGCAGAGCGCATTGGCGACGCAGAGGCCGGCTCGGGCTCGAGACCCACCGCGGCCGCCGGGCATGGCGAGCCCGAGGAGCCGCCGGCCATGTCGGGCGAGCTCGCCGACGCCCTGGCCGAGCAAGTCGACGCCAACGCCAGCGCCGAAGCCGAAGTCGCGGGCAGCGGCGCGGCATCGATGGACTGGGCAACGCTGGAGCGGACCATCCGCGCGTGCACCGCGTGCCCGCTGTGCGAGACCCGCACGCAGGCCGTGCCCGGGGTGGGCTCGAACACAGCCGATTTGTTGATCATCGGCGAGGCCCCGGGCCAAGAGGAGGATCGCCAGGGCGAGCCCTTCGTCGGCCGCGCCGGGCAGTTGCTCGACCGCATGCTCGCGGCGATCGGGCTGGACCGGGCGAGCGTGTACATCACGAACGTGCTCAAGTGCCGGCCGCCGCGCAACCGCGACCCGAATCCGGAGGAGGTGCAGGCCTGCGCGCCGTACCTGCAGCGCCAGATCGAGCTCATGGCGCCCCGAGTGATTCTCTCGGTGGGAAGGGTGTCGGCCCAGAGCTTGCTCGAGACGAGCGACCCCATTGGCCGCCTACGGGGGCGCCGGCACACCCTCGGGCCCCAACAGACGCCCTTGTGGGTGACGTACCATCCGGCTTACCTCTTGCGCAATCCGGCGGCCAAGCGCAAGGCCTGGAGCGATCTCAAGGCCGTGCGTGACGGGCTTCGTCTTTGAGCTGGCCAGGAAACCCCGCTATGAATCCCCGATCCATCCGGGCAGTTGCTCGAGGGGACGCCGGTCGCACCGGCCGCCCCGCCCGCGCGGGCTGACACGCCATGGCCGCCGTCGCCCAAGGCCAGGCGAGTGTGCGCCCCATGCAGGCAACCGACGTACTCGCGGTTGTTGGGGTCGAGCAAGCCTCCTATCCCTATCCGTGGTCCCGGCGTATCTTCGAGCAGTGCCTGCAAGCGGGCTATTGCTGCCTGGTGGCCGAGACCGAGCGCGGTATCGTCGCCCATGGGATCATGATGGCCGCCGCCGGCGAGGCGCACATCCTCAACATCTGCGTGCACCCGGCCGCACGGCGCACCGGCATCGCCTGGCAAATGCTCCACGAGCTGCTCGAGCTGGCCGTCGACGCCGGCATGGACACGGTCTTCCTCGAGGTGCGCCCGTCCAACGCCGGCGCGATCACCCTCTACGATCGGGCGGGCTTCGACACCGTCGGCCGCCGGCCCGGTTACTATCCGGCACCGTTCGGTCGCGAGGACGCGCTCATCATGGCGCGTCATCTGCCACCGGCGACTTGAGGGGGGTCGCGGCGTTATACTTTGGTTTCTGCCGCCCACGGTAGTGACCGCGCGCGGTCGCGGCCCCGCACCATCACCACGAGTAGCGAACTGACCC
>CAYUKN010000105.1:0-7501 GCA_964445325.1 uncultured Ectothiorhodospiraceae bacterium | reverse complement strand
ACCCGGCCCTCGTCATCGCGCACGTGCTGGCTGGCGAACATGCCGACGAACATGCCGATCAGGGCCAGCACGTACGACCCGGCGATCAATAAGAAACTATAGTCATCCAGGGTATTGGTCATGGTCTTCCGCCTCCGATGGGGTCGACGGACCGAAATTGGCGCGCCCATGCGGCTGAAAGGGCGAACTCGCAACGGGCGCCCGCATGAGTTGGCAGACGATCGGCGAGGTGGGCCCCACCGACGATTACCGTGCTCATAGCCGTGGAAGCAAAAACCGGACCAAGCCCGGATGGAGCCGGGGTTGCCCGGGAACTCGGGAGGTCAACGGGGGTGCGCCTTACGCCGCTACTGCGTCGCGTAATAGGGGGTGTATGTGTCGGCGGGCGAGACCATCGGCCTGCGGGCACGCGTGGGGCGCGCCCCGAAGCCCGTCCGCGCATCCGGGTCAGACCATGGGGTGGCGACCCATCCACGCCAGGTGATCGGCCATGGCGCCGCCCTCGAAGAACCGCTCACGCAGCCGCGTCCGGCGCTCGCTGTAGCGGTCGCTCGCGGCCAAGGGCAGGACCGCCTCATCGCCCCGGACAAGTGCCTCCGCGGCCGCCCGCCCGAAAAGACTCCCGGGCGCGATGCCGCGGCCCGAGTAGCCGAAGATGGTGAGACCCTCGCCGTGCAATCGCACGATCTTGGGCAAGTGATCGGCCGTCATTGCGATGCGGCCGTGCCAGGCATAGTCGAACGGCTCATCGCGGAGCTCGGGGTACAAGGCGGCCAGCTTCTTGCGTGCCCAACCCCGGTGGATCACCGCACCGGGGTGGTCGAGCGCACCCAGGCTCCCGACCATCACCCGACCCGCATGATCGCGTCGGAAAGCCGACATCACGGTGCCCGTATCCCAGCAGCCTTCCCTGCCGGGCAATATCCAGGCAAGGCGGCGCTCGCTCAGCGGCTGGGTCGCGAAGAGGAAAAAGTGCACGGGGGTAAAATCGGGCTGAGCCACGGGTCCGTGCGGATCGAGCTGGTGATACGCGTTGGTCGCCAGCAACAGCTGCCGGGCGGTCACTGTGCCGCCCGCCGTTTCCACCCGCCAGGCATGGCCATCATGATGGATGCGTGTCGCCGGCGAGCCCTCGTGGATGCGCGCGCCCTGCTCGCTCGCCGCCCGCGCCAGGCCTTGGCAGAAAGCGAAGGGCTCGATCGTACCCGCGCGCTCGTCGTAGAGCGCACCATGGAACGCGTTGGTCCCCGTTCGCTCGCGCGTGCGCTCGGCGTCCAGGAGCTCGACGGGCGCGCCGCGCGCTTGCTGCTGTGCCAAACGCGAGCGCAGCTCGGCCAGACCTTTGTCCGAGTGGGCCACGTGCAGCGTGCCGTTGCGCACGGCATGGCAACCGATGCCGTAGTGGTCGATCAGCGAGAACACGAGCCCGGGCGCATCGGCTAGTGCCCGGTTGAGCCGCTCACCTGCCTCCGGCCCCAACAGGCCGTTGATATCGTCGGGCGGCATCCACAAACCGGCATTGACGAGGCCGACATTGCGCCCGGAGCCACCGTGGCCCACCTGGTCCGCCTCGACCAGGCGGACATCGACGCCGAGCTCCGTGGCACGCAACGCCGCTGAGCATCCGGTGAAGCCGCCACCGACGACGACCAGATCAGCACGGGCATCGCCTTCCAGGGGCGCGCCGGCGAACGACTCCGGCGGCGTCGCACGCCACAGGTTGCGCTCGACGTATGGGCTCATGATCGGACTCCGCTGCTGCCGGGCAAACCGAGCGCTCGCGCGCCACCGCTGGCGCGCAGGCGCGCTATCGGCGGCCCCCGTCTAGCCCAGCCCCGACGGTACCAATCCGGGGACGGCGCAGGGCCACTTCACTCGATCTCGAACGACACGCCCTGCGCCAGCGGCAGATCGGTCGAGTAGTTCACGGTATTGGTGGCGCGGCGCATGTACTGTTTCCAAGCGTCCGAGCCCGACTCGCGCCCGCCGCCGGTCTCCTTCTCACCGCCGAAGGCGCCACCGATCTCGGCCCCCGAGGTGCCGATGTTGACGTTGGTGATGCCGCAGTCGGAGCCCGCCGGCCCCATGAACTGCTCCGCCTCGCGTACGTTGAGCGTGAAGATCGATGCCGAAAGCCCCGGACCAACGTCGTTGTGCATGGCGATGGCATCGTCGAGATCCCGGTAGGGCATGACGTAGAGGATGGGGGCGAACGTCTCGCGCTTGACCAGCTCGGTCTGCCGCGCCAACTCGACCAGAGCCGGGCGCACGTAGTAGGCATTGGGCTCGCCCACGTCGACCGGCTCACCGCCGGTGATCTTGGCACCGTCGGCCTTGGCCTCGGCCAACGCCGACTGCATCGACTCGTACGCGTTGCCGTCGATAAGCGGACCCACCAGGGCGTCCGTGGTCAGCGGGTTGCCGATGGTGACGGTCTCGTAGGCCCGGCGCAGGCCGCTGACCAGATCCTCGTAGATGTCCTCGTGCACGATCAGGCGCCGCTGGGTGGTGCAGCGCTGCCCCGCCGTGCCCATGGCGCCGAAGGCGACCGCCTGACGGGTGATTTCGAGGTCGGCCGACGGACAGACGATGCCGGCGTTGTTGCCACCGAGCTCGAGGATCTGGCGGGCGAAGCGCTGGGCGAGCCGCGGGCCCACCTTGCGTCCCATTGCGGTCGAGCCCGTCGCCGAGACCAGCTTGAGGCGCGGATGGTCGACCACGGCATTGCCCACCTCGGGGCCGCCGATCACCACCGATAGCAGATCCGCGGGCACCTCGCCGTCATAGCGCTCGACGGCGCGCTGGAACAGGGCCTGGCACGCCAGCGCGGTCAGCGGCGTCTTCTCCGACGGTTTCCAGACCACGGGATCCCCACAGACGAGGGCATTCGTGGTGTTCCAGGCCCACGGGGCCACGGGGAAGTTGAACGAGGTGATCACCCCAATCGCGCTCAGCGGGTGCCAGGTCTCCATCATGCGGTGGCCCGGGCGCTCGCTGGCGATCGTGCGGCCGTAGAGCATGCGCGACTGGCCCAGAGCGAAATCGCACATGTCGATCATCTCCTGGACCTCGCCGGCGCCCTCGGCCGGGATCTTGCCGACCTCGATCGAGACGACGCGGCCGAGGTCGTGCTTGGCCCGGCGCAGCTCCTCGCCGAACAGGCGTATCAGCTCGCCGCGCGCCGGCGGCGGCACCATGCGCCATTCGCGGAATGCACGGTCGGCGCGCTCGATGGCTGCGTTGGTCTCTTGGGCATCGTGTTGCCTCACCGACGCGACCCGATCGCCGGTGCACGGCGAGACGACGTCGAGGTCGCCCTGGGTGAATGCGGATTCGTCGACGCCCAAGCGGGTGAGGACGTCGCGGGTTTCGGCACGGATATCCATGGGGTACTCCAGGTATTCAGCTCGGGTCTGGGTCTCGGTGGCCGAAGCGGACCGCGCCAGCGGGCTCGATCCCCCAACAGGCGCCGAGCCGGTCGGCCAGTGTCTTGTGGGCGTCCGCGGTGTAGCGGTCGTAGTGGCGTTGGTTCGTACGGCCGATGCCGTGCTCGCCGCTGAAGCTCGCGCCGAAATCCTCGACCGCGTGCGCCACGACCGTATCGCGCAACGCCCGCTCGTAGCTGGGGTCGCTGCAGCGCACGCGATCGTGGCAGACCAGATTGAAGTGGATTCCGCCGTCGCCGACGTGGCCGAAATCGCAGACCTCGAGCTCGGGCCAGTCGGCGGCCAAACGCGCGCGCATCGAGGCGCGGAACCGCATCACGTCCCCGCGTGCGAACGCGAGGTCGAAGGCGAACAGCGGCCCGGCCTTCTGCACGCCTTCGGACAAGGCATGGCGCAGCGCCCACAGCGCCTCCGGCGGACCGAAGCGCGCATCGGTCAGCGGTGTCTCGGGCGCGGCCCAGATGGCGCCCAGGCGCTGCTCGAGGACGTCGTTGAGCCCGGGCTCGCCCTCGCCGGCGACATAGCCACGCGCGAGTTCGACCAGCAGGGCGGTATCGGGAACGGCCTCATCGGCGAACGGATTGCGTAGCGACGGCGTATGCGCCAGCGCATGGCGCATGGCGCTGCCCGACATGAATTCGAACGCGCTGAGATCGTTGCCTACCCGCGTTTCCAGCAACGCGAGCAGCTCCGCAACCGCCGCATCGTCGCGCGGGACGAGCACCGCCGCCGCGCGCTCGCGTGGGACGGGCTCGACGTTCAACACGGCCTCGGTGACGATGCCGAACGCGCCGCTCGTACCGATGAACAACTGCTTCCAATCGGGGCCGGTATTGTCCTTGCGCAGCGACCGGTCGAGGTTCAGGACCGTGCCCGCGGCGTCGGGCAGCACCACGGTCAGCCCGAGCGTGTTCGCGCGCACGTCGCCGTAGCGCAGGAAGCGCGCCCCGCCCGTGTTGGCTGCGACCATCCCGCCGACCATGGGGTCGGCGCCCAAATCGATGGGGAAGAACAGACCGTAGGGCTCGAGGCGCGCGTTGAGCTCCGACAGGCGCACACCGGCGCCGACCCGCACCGAGCGGTTGGCGGCATCGATCTCGCAAGGGGCGTTGAGCCGCTCCAAACTCAGCACCGCCTGGTCGCCGCTGGTGTCGGGCGTCGAGCCCTCCACCAGCCCCGTATTACCGGACTGGGCGACGAATGCGATGTCGTGGCGCACGCAACAGCTCGCTGCCACGGCCACCGCCGCGGTGTCGGCGGGGCGCATCACGAACGCCGCCTCACCGGACTGGCCACGCCACGCCTGCGCCCAGGCGGAGCGCTCCGCCCCCGGGCCGACGATCGCCTCGCTGCCGAGCGCATCGACGAGCTCGCGCGGCACGCCCGGCGCCATCACCCACGTGGCTCCGAGGCGGCGCGCGGCTGGAGGCGCTCCAGGCAGGCGCGGATCGAGGCGCGCTCGCAGTCGGCGTAGAGGGCGAACTCGTCGGCCGGCGTTGCCCCCAGCGCCGCCGCAAACGCCTCGCGGTTGGCGTCGGCGGCGACGCTCGGGCCCGCGTCGTCGCCGAGATTGGACTGGAAGATGCCCGCCGCACTGACGGGCAGGAAGTCCTCGTAGACGATCGGATCGAAGCGCACGAGGCCTCGCTCGACAAGGGCATCGATGTCGCCATCGGCCCCCCCGGCCGCCGCGGCCGCTTCGCCGGCGTCGGTGAGCGCGTATTGGAAGTACGCCAATCCCTCGGCGCGCATCGTGGTCAGATCATCGGGGAAGGCCTCGAAGGTGCGCTCGAGATTGTCCATGTAGGCCTGGGCATTGGACCCATCGGGCGCCGGCGCCACCTCGGCGCGAGCCGTCTCCAACAGTTCATCGTAGCGGGCCCGGCCCTTCGGTGTGAGCGCGGCGCCACGCTGCTCGATCTCACCGAAGCGTGCGGTGTGATGCCCCTCGACGACACCACCGTCACCGGCGGGGAAGCCGACGGGCTCGTCCAGGGCCTTGAACGAGGTCTGGCGCAACAGGATCGGGCAGCGCCGTTTGGGTGGGCCCTCGACGACCGCTTTTGGCGTGATGCCGCGCTCCGGCATGGCGGCCTGAGCGGCATCGATGTCGAGGGTGCGCGGGGTCAGGTGATTGATGTGGGGCCCTTGGAACGAGACCACGTCGGCGATCAATGGATGGGCCGCGTGCAAACGCTCATAGGTTTCGCGATCGACTCGCGCGCGCGGATGCCAGCGGAACGTCTCCAGCAGGGCCTCGACAAACGCGGTGGCCTGCTCCTCCGCGAGCCCGCCCTGCTCCTCGGCCCGCGCGATCAGCCGCAACGCCTCGTCGGTGAAGATGTTCCGGCTCGCCAGCCGCGCCTCGGCCTCGGCACGCAGATCCGCGTCCTCGACGAGATCGAGGCGTAGCAGCGAGGTGAATACGCGGAACGGGTTGGCCGCCAGCTCGGCCGGCTCGATCGGCCGGAAAGCGGTCGAGTGCACCGGGATCCCCGCGACGGTCAGGTCATAGTAGCCGACCGGGTGCATCCCCATGACCGCGAACGCGCGGCGCATCGTGGCGAGCTCCTCGGCCGTGCCGAGCCGGATGGCGCCGTGGCGCTCCTCGGACAGCCGGTCGAAGCCGTCGGTGGCCGCCAGCTCACCCGCGAGCGCCGGATCGGTAGCGAGCGTGCGCTCGTTGATCTCGCCGACGAGGGCCAACAACGTGCCGTAGGCGGGCACCTCCGCGCGATACATCTGCGACATGGCGCGCGAGAACCGCGCGCGCAAATCGCTGGCGGCGACGAGGCCATCATCCGACATGGCGGCGCGACATCCCAAGCGGCATAAGCGCTAACACTAGCGCGGCAACACACGATTTTCCATCACTGTTTATGCACCAATCAGTGCATAGCACGAATCGATCATGGTCGACTTGGCCGCAACCATCTATCTCGAGGCCGCCGCGCCGACCTGGCCGCGCAGCCATTCGCTGAAGCGCCGGCCGGGCTCGTTGGGCTCGCCCGCCGGCGTCACGATGTAGTAGGAGCGCTCCGTGTTCAGCACGGTGTCGCCGATGCGCACCAAATCACCGCTGCGCAGCTCGTCCTCGATGAGATAGGTGGGCAAAAGCGCCGCGCCCAGCGAGGCGGTCGCGGCCGTGATGATCATGGAGAACTGGTCGAACCACTTGCCGCGCAACACGGGCTCGTCCATCACCCCAGCGGCGCGCAACCACTCGCGCCACGCGAAGGGTCGCGACTCCAGGTGCAAAAGCGGCGCCGCGGCCAGCTCCGCCGGCCCCGTGAGCCCATGGCGCTCCACGAACGCCGGCGCCGCCACAGCGACGACCCCTTCGTCGAACAGCCGCACCATGTCCGTATCGGGCCAGTCCGCGCTGCCGAAGTGGATCGCCAGATCGAAGCGCTCGCGCTCGAAATCGAACGGCTCCAGCCGCGTAGCCAGGCTGACGACAACGTCCGGATGGGCCGCCTCGAAACGCGCGAGCCGCGGAATCAACCAGCGCGTGGCGAACGTCGGCAGCGACGCCACGCGCAGGGCCCGCCCCGTGTCGCCGGCCGCCACCGTCTGGTAGACCGTCTGGCGCAGTCGCTCCAGATCAGCGCCGATCTCCCCGGCGAAACGCCGCCCGGCCTCGGTCAGGACCACGCGGCGCCCAACCCGCCGGAACAGGGCGAAGCCCATGCTGTGCTCGAGCTCGCGCACCTGGCGGCTCACCGCGCTCTGCGTCAGATGGAGCTCCTCGGCGGCCAGCGTGAAGCTCTCACGGCGCGCCGCGGCCTCGAAACAACGCAGCACCGCCAGCGACGGCAAGCTGGGCGATTGCTCGGTGTATGTCACCGGCGACCTCGCCGAAGCCCACTCCACCCGGACGACCGACGATTGCGGTCCCCGCGAGGCCGCTCGCCCACGATCGCCATGACGCACGCGCTAGGGAATGCCTGATGATTTAAACCGCTCATTGCGGTGGCGAATCTCAGGCGACTGGTCGCACGTCACTGGCGGATCGGACTAAAAGTCCGATCCACAGGATGTGATGAGACCCTGAA
>CAYUKN010000104.1:0-7698 GCA_964445325.1 uncultured Ectothiorhodospiraceae bacterium | reverse complement strand
TGCTTGATGGTCTCGGAGCGCGTCGTGCCGAGCGCGTACGAGCCCTCGCGCATCGTATCGGGGACCGAATTGATGACGTCGTCGGAAAGCGACGACACGAACGGGATGATCATGATGCCCATGACCAGCCCCGCCGCCAGGGCGCTGTTGTAGGCCGCCGATACGCCGAAGACGCCCGCCAGATCCACCACGAACGGCGCCACCGTCACCGCGGCGAAGAAACCGTAGACCACCGTCGGGATGCCCACCAGGATCTCGAGCATGGGCTTGGCCATGCCGCGCACCCGCGGCGTGGCGTACTCGGCCATGTAGATCGCGCCCAGCAGCCCGATCGGCATCGCCACGAGCATCGCGATCGCGGTGATCATGAAGGTGCCGGCGAACAGCGGCACGGCGCCGAACTTCGCGCTTGACTCACCCTCGCCGCCGCGGCCGGCGCCCTCCAGGAACGCCGCACCGGGCGACCATTGGGTACCGGTGATGAACTCCCAGAACGACACGAGCTGGAAAAAGCGGATGGACTCGAACAGGATCGAGATCACGATCCCGAAGGTGGTGAAGATCGACACCAGGCCGGCGAGCAGCAGCAGGCGGCGGATCAGTCGGTCGAGCGCGTTGCGCGCGCGCAGCCCGGGCCGCAGCGTGCGCCGCCCCCAGGCGAGGCCGGCTGCGGCGACCCCGGCGGCGGAGAGCAGGATGGAGTATTCGACCAGGTTGGCGATGCCGAAGAGCTGGACGAAGGCGGCACCGACACCGATCACCAGTGCGGGCACGATCCCCCAGGTCACCAAGTACCAGCCGTACTGGTGCGGCTGCGAGTGCAATACGGCCCCACCGGTCTGGCTCGCCCGGGCCCAGCGCAAGCCCATGTGGTAGGCGACGTAGCCCAGGGCCACAGCCCCCGCGATGAACAGGAAGATCGTGGTACCGGTCGTCACCGGCGCGCCCCCCGGTCAGTGAGGCCGCAATCATACCGATGACGCCCGGGGCTGCGGAATGCGCTGGGCGCGCCGTTCGCGGCAGCGCCGCAGCAGCGCCACAGCAGCGAGCGGGCCCAATCGGTTGCGCGCTCGGGCACCGTCGATCGAGTCGGCGTCGGCGTCACGTGGCCCTCCGCTCGCATGGGCGCCGCACAACACCGAACGGCCGGCCCCATGGATGGGCCGGCCGCTCGCTCATATGCTCACAGCTGCTCGAGCGTGAGCTCGGGCCGCTTCTGCAGCTTCTGCCGCAGCGCCTCGCGCTCGGACTCGGGCAGCGCGATCAGGCCCAAGTCCCGCAACAGCCCATCCGGGCCGATCATGTTGTCGGAGACGAACATCTCGACGTATTCGGCCATGCCGGGCACGCGTTCGAAATGGCTGTTCTTGGTGTAGAAGAACAGGCTGCGCGAGACGGGATAATCGCCCGAAGAGATCGCCTCCGGGACCGGATCGACCCCGCCAATGCTGGCGGCCTTGATCTTCCCCCGATTCTCGTCGAGGAAGCTATAACCGAAGATGCCGAACGCCGCCGTATCCTGCTCGATCTTTTGGACGATCAGGTTGTCGTTCTCGCCCGAGGGGACGAAGGCCCCGTCCTGGCGCACCTCGGTGTAGGCGCCGTCGTAGCCGGCCATCTCTTCCGTGGCCGCCTCCATGACCAGGTCCTCGAACGCATCGCGCGTGCCCGAAGTGCTGGGCGGGCCGTAGACCGTGATCTCGCGATCGGGCAGCGCGGAGTCGATCTCGCTCCAGTTGTCATAGGGGTTTTCCACGAGCTCGCCGTCGCGCGGCACCTTGGCCGCCACCGCCAGCGTAATCTGCTCCAGGGTCAGATCGATCGACTCGTTGCCTTTGGCCTGGGCTATGACGATGCCGTCGAGACCGATCTTGAACTCGGTGATCGAATCGACGCCGTTGTCGAGGCAGCGCTTGAGCTCGCTCTCCTTGATCCGGCGCGAGGCGTTGGTGATGTCGGGCGTACCTATGCCGTCGCCCGCGCAGAAGAGCTTCATACCGCCGCCCGAGCCGGTGGACTCGATCACGGGCGTGGGATAGTCCGTGGTCGCGCCGAACTCCTCGCCGACGTAGCTGGAAAACGGATAGACCGTGCTCGAGCCCACGACCCGGAGCTGCTTACGCTCGCTATCGCCGGCGGATTGATCGCCGCCGCTCGATTGTGAGTCGGTGCCCTCGGTGCAGCCGACCGTCATGAGGCCGGCCAACAAGCCGGTCAGCAATGCCCGCTCAAGATTCATGATGGGTTCCCCTTCGATTGCCTGGTTGCGGGTGCGGCTACGCGGAACGCGTTTCGCCCGCGGACGCGGCGCCGCTGCAAAGCACGATATGAAACAAAGATGACAAAAGTATGACGGCGCCGCGCCTCGCGCGCAGCCGGGGGCGCACCCCGCTCAAACGGCCTGCGCGGGCACGGCGCCGGGATCCAGGCGCTCGGTGCGCTCGGGCGGGAAGGTGACGCTGAACGTGCTGCCTTGCCCCGGGGTCGAGTCGATACTGAGCTCGCCACCGTTGCGACGGATCGCGTGCTTGACCACCGACAGCCCCAGGCCGGTGCCCCCGCGAGCGCGCGAGCGGCTCGTGTCGACGCGGTAGAAGCGCTCCGTCAATCGCGGCAGGTGGCGCGGATCGATGCCGGGGCCGTCGTCGCGCACGCGCAGCTCGGCGCCGCCGCCGGTCTCGAGCCACTCGATGGTCACGTGGGTGCCGTCGGGGGTGTGCTGGATGGCGTTGTTCACCAGGTTGGCGAACGCCGAGGTGAGCTCCGTTTGCACCCCGCGCAGCGCCAGCGTGCGCTCCGCCGAGAGCTCGATCGTGTGACCCCGGTCGGCGGCCAGGCCCTCGGCGTCGCGGCGCAGGCCGGCGAGCACCTCGGGCACGCGCACCACCTCGGCGGCGTCCAGATCGACGGGCTCCATCTCGAGCTTCGACAGCGTCAGCAGGTCCTGCACGATCGAGAGCATGCGCCGCGATTGACGCTCGATCGCATCCATGCCGTCGCGCACGTGCGCCGGCAGCTCGTCGCCGTCGAACGACTCGACATAGCCCGTGATCACGGTCAGCGGGGTCCGCAGCTCGTGGCTGACATTGGCGACGAAGTCGCGGCGCACCGCCTCGACGCGGCGCAGCGTCGACGCATCGCGCGCCATCAGCAGGTGCTGGCCGTCGCCGTAGGGGATGATGCGGAGGTTGAGCTCGATGTTCTCGTCGACCGGAGAGGCGATATCCAGCGGCTCGCTGTAGTCGCCCACGCCCAGATAGTCGTGGAAGGCGGGATCGCGCAGGAGGTTGTCGATCCGCTGGCCCTGGTCCTGGGGATTGCGGATCCCGAGCAGCGTATAGGCCGCCCGGTTGGACCACTCGATTTCGCGGTTTCGCCCCAACACCACGGCGGCGTCGGGCATGGCCTCGGTCGAGCGGTGGAAGCGGTTGAGGATGTTGGTCAGGCGCTTCTTGCGCCGGCGGTTGCGCTGCTGCAGCCGGTAGATGTGGTGGACGAGCTGATCCCAGATGCCGTTGGTATCGGGCGCCTGGGCGATCGAGCCGCCCGTCATCAACCAGCGCTCGAGCAGATACATCTGGCGGATGTGCCAGGCGATATAGCCGCTCAGGCCCACCAGAAAGGCCGTCGACCAGTAGCCCGTCGCCAGCGCAGCGGCCAGACTGGCGAGCAGGACGCCACCCAGCCGCGCGACCTCGGTTTTCCAGGCATCGGAAAGCATGCGCTCGCCTCACCCCGTGGCTGCCGGCCTATCGCCACGCCAGTATCGTAGTCGGGCGCTGGGACGAACGCCACGACGCACGACCCGTTGCCCCGGCCCGGCGTGATGCGCTCGTGGTGGCGTCCAGTCGCTGACCGAGGACTCCCTCCGACAGGCGCGCTCGGGCTGCTTGGCGTGCCTCCGCGCCGTGGCCGAGCCGTTCGGGTCAATCCACCGAAAAGCGATAGCCCACGCCCCGCACGGTCTGGACCGCGCGGTCCAGCCCGTAGGGCTGGAGGAGCTTGCGCAGCCGCAGCACGTGGACGTCGACGGTGCGCTCCTCGACGAAGACCTCGCGGCTCCAGACGTGGTCCAGAAGCTGCGCCCGGCTATAGACGCGCTCCGGGTGGCTCATGAAGAAGCGCAACAGGCGGAACTCGGTCGGCCCGATGTCAATGGGGTCGTCGTCGACGTAGACCCGGTGCGAGACCGTCGACAAGGCCAGATTGCCCGCGGTGAGCATGCCCTCGGCGTCCTGGCCCGAGGTGCGGCGCAGCACCGCGCGGATGCGGGCGGCGAGCTCGCGCGGCGAGAACGGCTTGGTGATGTAGTCGTCGGCACCGCTCTCGAGGCCGTGGACGCGGTCGTTCTCCTCGGCGCGGGCGGTGAGCATGATCACCGGCACCTCCTGGGTGACGTCGTCGCGGCGGCAGCGCCGCACGAACTCCAGGCCACTGGTGGTCGGCAGCATCCAGTCCACCAGCATCAGATCGGGTACTTGCTGGGCGATGCGCTCGTGGCCCTCGGGGGCATCGCCCGCGGTGAGCATGTCGAAGCCCTCGCGCGAGAGCACCCGACTGACCATCTCGCGCACCTCGGCCTCGTCCTCGACGAGCAGGATCGTCGCGCGCATTGCATTGATCCGGTTATCGCTCATGCGCTATTGAACCGGCCGCGTGTGACATCAATATGACGCCGACATGACGTCGCCTGTCGTGCCTTTGGCGCGGTGCGGGTGATCAGCCGATTGCCGCACCGTTCTCGACGGCGAACGAGGGCTCGAGCACAACGACACCGTGCTCGCGCGAGACCGCACCCAGGACCAGCACCTCCGATTTGACGCCGCCGATGCGACGCGGGGCGAGGTTCATCGCGGCGACGATCTGGCGGCCGACGAGATCCGCCGGGGTGTAATTGTCGGTGAGCTGGGCCGAGCTGGTGCGCTCGCCGTAGGCATCCCCGAAATCGATGCGCAGGATATAGGCGGGCTTGCGGGCCTTGTCGTGGATGCGCGCGTCGATGATGGTCCCCGTGGCCATCTCGACCCGGGCGAAATCGGCGTCGTCGATCATGGGGCCTCCGTTTCGGGCGATGGATGCTCGATGGCGGATTCTACAGCGAAGCGCCACGAGCCGCTGTCGCTGTCCGGCGTACCTT
The DNA here is from genome assembly GCA_964445325.1 of uncultured Ectothiorhodospiraceae bacterium. Lineage (GTDB taxonomy): Bacteria > Pseudomonadota > Gammaproteobacteria > XJ16 > Halofilaceae > Halofilum. The sequence continues at coordinate 2,561 of CAYUKN010000104.1, read as the reverse complement.
GAGTCGACCGGGGGGGTTTGCCACACTCACCACGCATTCGGGCCGGGGACCTCGCTCGCCGCCCGTCCGCCTGCGAGAACCAACGTGATGGCGTCCCTTCGCCCGAGCGAAGGGGCTGGCAAGGGGTCGGACGCGTGAAGAAGATCGGCATCCCGGCACTGGGGCTCTTCCTGATCTGGTTGCTGCTGTCCGGGCACTATACCGTGCTCGTGACCGGCCTGGGCGTGGCCTCCTCGATCGGCGTGGCGCTGTTGGCCAATCGCTTGGGGGTGCTCGAGCCCGATGGCCGATCGTTCGCCTACCTCGGCCGTGTGGCGCTGTATCTGCCCTGGCTGGCCAAGGAGGTCGCGGCCTCCAACATCGAGGTCGCGCGGCGCATATGGCATCCGGCCCTGCCGATCCGCCCCCAAGTCATCCATACGCGTGCCTCGCAGCGAACGTCGCTCGGGCTCGCCACCTTCGCCAACTCGATCACGCTGACACCGGGCACCCTCAGCATCGACGCGGATGAGCCCGGTATCATCGAGGTCCACGCCATCGGCGACGCCACTGCCGAGAGCCTGCAAACGGGCGAGATGGATCGCCGGGTCGTCGCCGTCGAGGGCAGCTCGTGATGTTCTGGGCCTATGGCCTCGTCGCCGTCGTGGTGCTCGCGGTGATGCTGCTCACGCTCGGCCGCGCCATCGCGGGGCCGACGCTGCCCGACCGGGTGCTGGCGATGAACGCCTTCGGGACGGCGACCGTGCTGCTGATCGTCGCGATCGGCTTCATCGACGACCGCCCCGCGTTCACCGACATCGGCCTGGTCTACGCCTTGATCAACTTCGTCGGCACGGTGGCCCTGCTCAAGTTCTTCCAGTATGGCGATCTCGGCTACGCCGAGGCCGTGGAGGACGACGAATGAGCCTCGCGCTGGATATCCTCAGCGGGATCCTGCTGCTGGCCGGCGCGTTCTTCGCCCTGACCGCGGCCGTCGGCGTTGTTCGTCTGCCCGATTTCTTCAGCCGGACGCACGCGATCGGCGTGCTCGACACCGGCGGCGCCGCGCTGCTCCTGCTGGGCTTTGGTCTGCAGACCGGGCTCTCGCTCGATAGCGTCAAGCTCGCGCTCGTGCTCATCTTCATCCTGCTGACCGGCCCCACGGCCGCGCACGCGCTGGCGCGCTCGGCGCTGCACAGCGGCGTGCGCCCGCAGACGAGCGATAAGGGGGACGAGTGATCGAGACGGTGATCAACCTCGCCCTGCTCACGCTGTTGGCCGCCACCGCGATCGCGATCGTGCGCCTGCGCGGACTGCTCACCCTGATCATGCTCGCCGGCATCTACAGCTTCCTCTCGGCGGCGCTTTTCACCTATCTCGATGCCGTCGACGTCGCCATGACCGAGGCCGCCGTCGGCGCCGGGATCACCACCGTGCTGATGCTGCTCACGCTGACCCAGACGGGCGCCGAGGAGGCCGCACCGTCGCGCCCGAGCCAGCGCATCGTCGGGCTGGTGGTGGTGATCGTCACGGGGGCGGCACTCGTCTACGCCACCCTGGACATGCCCCGCTTCGGCGACCCCGAGGCGCCCGCGCAGGTGCACGTCGCCCCGCGCTATCTCGAGCAGTCGTACGACGAGGTCGGCATCCCCAACGCGGTGACCTCGGTGCTGGCGAGCTATCGCGGCTGGGACACCCTGGGCGAGGTCGCCGTGGTCTTCGCCGCGGCCATCGGCGTGTTGCTGCTGCTCGGGGTGGAGCGCCATCGCCGCCCGCCCGCGGACGACGAGGAGGGCGAGCCATGAGGCGCAACCCGATCGTCCGCGAGATCGCCGATTTCACGCTGCCGGCGATCCTGCTGGTCGCGCTCTACATCCAGTTCCACGGCGAGTACAGCCCGGGCGGCGGGTTCCAGGCGGGCGTCGTTCTGGGAACGGGCATCTGGCTCTACGCCCTGGTGCACGGCCTCGAGCGCACCCAGCGCATCATCCCGCCGGCGGTCGTGCGCACCGGCGTGAGCGTGGGCCTGCTGATGTACTTGGGCGTGGGCTTCGCCACGCTGCTGCTGGGCGGGGAGTTCCTCAACTACGACGTCCTCGGCGGCGGCCACGGTGACGCCGGCGCCAGCGCCGGCGATGGCGACCATGGCGACAACCAGGGCAACAAACACGCCCAGCATGGCCAGCACATGGGCATCCTGCTCATCGAGCTGGCGGTGGGCATCACGGTCGCGTCGGTCATGGTGACCGTGTTCTACGGCTTCGCCGCGCGCAGCGGCGCACGCACGCGGTCGAACAACGAGTAGGCGTTTTGCTGATCACCGAGCTCTACAACTACTGGATCGTGATCGTGCTGATGATGACGGGGCTCTATACCGTCATCTCGCGCGGCAATCTGGTCAAGAAGATGGTCGGGCTGAACATCTTCCAGACCTCGGTGTTCATCATGTTCATCTCGATCGGTAAGGTCAGCGGCGCCAGCGCGCCGATCCTGATCAAGGATGCGCCCGAGGCGGTGTACTCGAATCCGCTGCCGCACGTGCTCATCCTGACCGCGATCGTCGTCGGCGTCGCCACCACGGC
>CAYUKN010000103.1:0-7721 GCA_964445325.1 uncultured Ectothiorhodospiraceae bacterium | reverse complement strand
CCATCGGAGATCTCCTGCGATCAACCCTTGATACAAAACGTCAGCGCCCACGTCGAGCGGCCACCCTCGGGCGCAAAGGGCGCAATGTTAGCACACGCGTACACGCTGTGCGTCCGCTGCCCTGTCGCTACCTCACGCCGGATTGTCGATGTCGACGAAGCGGTGCGTCAGGCCGAAATGCTCGGAAAGATGCTCGCCAAGCAGGCGCACACCGTCGCGCTCGGTCGCATGGTGGCCGGCCCCGAAGAAAGCCACCCCGCGCTCGCGTGCGCTGTGTGTGGTGCGCTCCGAGATCTCCCCCGTGACGAAGGCATCCACCCCGAGGTCGGCGGCCACATCGATGAAATCCTGGCCCGCACCGCTACACCAGGCCAACGACCCGATGCGTTCATGGCCGGCGCTCACATGGAACGGTTCGCGCCCGAGGCCGTCGGTGATTCGCCGGCGCAGCGCCGTCTCGCCGACGGGCTCGGCCAGCTCGCCGTGCCATACCAGCCCGGGGACGCCGGCGACCTCGTGCTGCCCCGCCACCGTCGCGCCCAAGCGGCAGCCCAGCGCGGCGTTGTTGCCATAGAGCGGGTGCACGTCGAGAGGCAGGTGATACGCCAGCAGGTTGCAACCCGCCGCGATGGCAGTCGACACCCGCCGGTATTTCATCCCGGTAATCGCCGCGGGTTCGTTTTTCCAGAACCAGCCGTGATGCACCAGAACGGCATCGGCACCCCATTCGGCCGCCGACTCCAGCAACGCCTGGCAGGCCGTCACACCCGTCATCAGGCGCTCGACGCGGGATGTGCCCTCCAGCTGCCAACCATTGGGCGTGTAATCGCGAATCGACCGCTGCGCGAGCAGCTCGTCGAGATAGCGAACGAGGGTCGGTGTCTCGACCATCCAGGGGCTCCGTCGCACGCTCCCGGTCGCCCGAGTGTACATGGGCGCGGCGAGCGGCAGCGACCGCGGTAGTGCCCCGGCGGCGTCTCAAGCAAGTGCTCGCGCCATCGCCTCGATCAAGCGCTCGTTCTGCTCGGGCGTGCCCACGGTCACGCGCAGGCAGTCGGCGAGCTGCGGGTGAGCGCCGTCGAGCTTCTTGATGAGCACACCCTGCTCGAGCACGTCGGCGTGCACCCGGCCGGCCCGCCCCGCAGGGACCTTCACCAGCACGAAATTGGCGGCGCTGGGATAAGGGCTCAAGCCCGGCAACTCGGCGAGGCGATCGTGCAAGCGCTCACGCTCGCTACGGATCGTCGCCGCCTGGGCCTCGAGGCGATCGCTGTGGTCCAGCGCGAAGGCGACGCTGGCCTGTGTGAGGGCATTGACGTTGTACGGCAATCGCAGCTTGTCGATCTCATCGAGCCACTCCGGTGGCCCCACGAGTGCACCCAGGCGCAGACCGGCCAGCCCCAGCTTCGACAGCGTGCGCAGCACGGCCAGATTCGGCCACCGCCCCAGGTCGCCGACGAAACTGTCCTGGGCGAAGGGCTGATAGGCCTCGTCGACGACCACGAGCCCGGGAGCGCGGGCTAAGACGCGCTCCACCACCCGACGGGGCCACAGGTTGCCCGTCGGATTGTTGGGCCAGGCAAGCCAGACGATGGCCGGGTCGTGCGTGTCGATGGCATCGACGACAGCGTCGGTGTCGAGGTCGAAGGCGTCGCCCAGTGGCACACCCACGCACTCGATGCCGCAGAAGCTGGCGATCATGCGGTACATCACGAAAGTGGGCTCGGGCACGAGGACTTTGGCGCCCGGCTGGGCCACCGCGAGTGTAATCAATTGGATGAGCTCGTCCGAGCCATTGCCCAGAAGCACTTGCTGCGACGCTGGCACCGCCCAATGGCGGCGCAATCGCTCGACGAGGCCCCGGGCGCGGGGATCCGGATAGCGATTGGCCTCGACCGAGGCCAGTGTGTCCAGCCAGGCAGGGCGCAGGTCGCTCTCCGGCCAGGGGTAGGGATTCTCCATCGCGTCCAGCTTGACCACCTCCCCGACGTCGGGCACGGCGTAGGCGCTCAACCGCCGGATTTCCGGCCGGATCCAGTCGGCGGCCCCCGTCATGAGGCGGCCTCGTCCTCCCCGCGTGCTTCCGCCGAAGCGGCATGGGCGAACAGGCGCTCGCCGCGCGCCAGCGTCGCCGCCGTCGGCGCCAGGCGCTGGGCGCCCGCCTGTGAGCAGCCCAGGATGCTGGTGCGCTTCTGGAAGTCGTAGACACCCAGAGGCGACGAGAAGCGAGCGGTTCGCGAGGTGGGCAGGACGTGATTGGGCCCGGCGCAGTAGTCGCCAAAGGCCTCGGGCGTATAGTGGCCCAGGAAGATGGCGCCGGCATGGCGGATCCGCTCGGCGACGCGCTCGGGCTCGGCCAGTGCCAGCTCCAGGTGTTCTGGCGCGATCCGATTGGCTACGGCCACCGCCTCATCGATGTCACGGACCTTGATCACGGCACCGCGATGCGCCAGCGACGCCGCAATGACCTCGGCACGTGGCTGCTCCGGCAGCAACCGCTCGACAGCCTCGACAACCCGATCGAGGAACTCACCCTGCCAAGAGACCAGGATCGCCTGGGCGTCCTCGTCGTGCTCGGCCTGGGCGAACAGATCGAGCGCGATCCACTCGGGATCACCGGTGCCATCGCTGATCACGAGGATCTCCGAGGGCCCCGCGATCATGTCGATGCCCACGGTGCCGAAGACCAGGCGCTTGGCGGTGGCGACGAACTGATTACCGGGTCCGACGATCTTGTCGACCGCGGGCACCGTTTCGGTCCCGTACGCCAACGCCGCCACGGCCTGGGCCCCACCGATGGCGAAGACCCGATCCACCCCCGCGATCCAGGCCGCTGCCAAAACCAGATCGGTGATCGCCCCCTCGGGCATGGGCACGGCCATGATGACCTCGCCGACGCCCGCTGCACGCGCGGGCACGATATTCATCAATACCGATGAGGGATACGCGGCCTTGCCGCCCGGGACGTAGACGCCGACACGATCGAGGGCGGTGACTTGTTGGCCCAGGCGATTGCCGTCGGCGTCGAAGTCGTGCCAGCTCTCGAGGCGCTGGCGTGCGGCGTAGTCACGCAGCCGTTCCGCGGCCACCTCCAGGGCCTCGCGCTCGGCTACCGAAAGGCGACCGTGGGCCGCCTCCAGCGCGTCGCGCGAGACCTCCAGGTCGCCCAGGCTCGCGGCCTCACGCCGGTCGAAACGGTTGGTCAGCTCGACCACGGCCGAATCGCCACGGCGCTGAACGTCACCGAGGATATCCTCGACTGTGCGCAGTAGATCGGAATCGGCCCCGTCGGCGCCGTGCGCCAGGGCGGCCAGGCGCTCGTCGAAATCGGCCGAGGTCGAATCGATTCGCTGGATACGAGCCATGGGCGCAATGCCTCCAATGATGTCGATGAGGGGGCGGCTGGGGTACACCGCGCGCCATTATCACGCCTCGGCGGGGCCGATGCCCATCAGCGCGTCGCCTCGAGCGAGACGTGTTCGCGTGAGGCAGCGCCCCGGCGTCATCCATGGGTTGCGCGAGCGAGCGGCGGTGGGGCGATGGTGTCTCTATGTCCTTGTGTACGCTCAGTCGACACCGCGCCGCGCCGTATGCAGAATTCACGCCCTGCGGATTGTCGGCCCGGGCGACGGACTCGATGGCACCACTTGGGTTACAATCCCGCTTATCCTGTTATTGTAGACATTTATCGGCTAGGGGCGACCATGGCGCAAACGGTTCACTGCGTGAAACTCGGCCGCGAGGCGGAAGCGCTGGAGCGGCCACCCTATCCGGGCGAGTTGGGCAAGCGGGTCCAGGCCAATGTCTCCAAGGAAGGTTGGCAAATGTGGCTGGAGCACCAGACCACACTGATCAACGAGATGCGTCTGACCCCGGTCGATCCCAAAGCCCGCCAGTTCCTCGAGCAGGAGATGGAAAAGTTCTTCTTCGGTGAGGGGTCGGAGAAGCCCGAGGGCTACGTAGCACCCGACGAGGGCGAGAGCTAGCGCCGGCGCTGCCGCGACGGCTTGGCTCAGCGGCACCTGTTTCGTACTGTGTTGCAGTGTTTACATGGGCACATGCATGGTCACAGCATGCACCCTACGCACCGGAATCGCCGCTGCCGCCGTAGCCGTAGGCGTGCGAGTACCACTCCGCTGGCGCGTGGGGCTGATGCGCTCGCTCGCCGGACCGGCGTGTACTCCCCGCACGACGGGCGTAGCGCTCGGGCCAGATGTGCTCCGGACCGAGGCCGATCTCGGCGGCGATGGCACGCTCCATGCGCGGATACGGGGCGGCGAGCGCGTTGCGCACCGCTTGGCGCGTCACGCCCAGCCGGCGCGCAAGCTTCGAAAGCGAACTGCCGCGCACACGCAACTGAAATTTGATCCATTCGTTGCGTTGAACGGGATCCTGGGGAATCGCGCTGAGGTCAGGAGGACTCGACATCTATGTCCAAGCGCGCAATCTAACGAGAGAAACTAGCGCGCTATAACGCGCATTGTCAACGGCAGGAACGAAACCGGCGGGACCGCGCGATCGCCACGGAGTGGCCGGCGCCTCTGCCCCTGGAACACACGGCCTCCAGACCGCACGACAGCGATAACAACAGGGTGATGCTTTGACAGACGACCAAGCCGACCGAGTTCCCGACTCGAAACACGCGACAACCGCCAACGGTTTCCCGGAGCGTCTCGCCAGCGTCATGGGGGCGATGAGTGTCCGTGCGTTCGCTCGCAAAACCGGGGTCTCCGATACCTTCCTTCGCCAATGCCTGGCCGGGCGTACCGATCCGACCCGCGCCAAGCTCATCACCATCGCCCGGGCCGCCGATACGTCACTCGAGTGGTTGGCCACGGGCAATCATCCGGCCACTACCGCGGTGAATCCCGGACCGCAGATCCAACGCCTGCGCACCATCATCGAAACCACCGAGGCCGTGATCGTCGACAACGACCTGGTCCTATCGCCGAGCCAGAAGGCCCATCTCATCGCCACCCTGTACCAGCGTGACGACAGCACCATCACGCGCGAAACGGTCGAGGGTGCTATCAGCAAGGTCGGGGCTTGACGCGCTCGACCGAGCAACGCTCGCCGACTGCATCGAGCGCTGCGCAGCGATTCCATTGCAAGGTGTATGCCAGTGCCAGGACCACAGCGCGCTACCGTACACCGATGCGTAATAACAATATAAGAATCGAGACTTTCCCATTCTAAGCGCGGCCCTATATGTTCCGTGTGACAAGGCGAGCCCCGAGCCGAGCACGCGGAGCCCTAGATGGCCAGCCAGCTTCTCACCGAGACCAACAGCCCGTTGTCGCGCGATCAGGCCGAGCAACTCAGCCGCCTGGTCGCGGACCTGCGCAACGACCAGCTGAACTGGCTCAGCGGCTATCTGGCGGGCTTGTCCGCCGCCAGCGCCGCAGCGGTGCCCGCCCAAGAACAAGCGAGCCCGGCGCAGGAGCCGGCCGAGGCACCCGAGGTCACCATTCTGGTGGGCTCGCAGACGGGCAACGCCGAGGATGTGGCCCAACAGGCCGCGAACCGAGCCGAGGCGCGCGGTTTCAAACCCCACGTCGTCGAGATGGGCGACGTCAAGAAACCGCAGCTCAAATCCGCCCACCGGCTGATGGTCGTGGTGAGCACGCATGGCGAGGGCGATCCGCCCGACAACGCCATGGAGTTGCACGAGCTCGTGGGATCGAAGAAGGCGCCCCCCATGAAGGAGGCCAAGTTCTCCGTGCTCGCGCTCGGCGACACCAGCTACGAGAACTTCTGCCAAACCGGGCGCGACTTCGACGCGCGCCTGGAGGCGCTGGGGGCCCAGCGGATCTACGACCGGGTCGATTGCGACGTCGATTACGAGGATCCGGCCGCGGCCTGGATCGAGAGCACACTCGACGCCTTCAGCGCTGAGCTCGACGTCCAGCCCACCAGCAATGTCGTGAGCTTCGGCCCCGTCGGCGGCGCCGAGGGCGAGGCCGCCGCCTACAGCAAGAAGAATCCGTATCACGCCAGCCTCATGGAGAACCTCGTGCTCAACGCCCGCGGCTCGGGCAAGGAGACGCGCCATTTCGAGGTGTCGGTCGAGGACAGCGGGCTCGAGTGGGAGCCCGGCGATTCGCTGGGCGTGCTGCCGGCCAACCGTAGCCGCGATGTCGACGACGTGCTCGCCGCGTTGGGCTTCAGCGGCGACGAAACGGTCGAGGGGCCGCGCGGCGAGGTCTCGCTGCGCGACGCCCTGACGCACGACTATGAGATCACGACGCTGACCCGCCCGTTCATCGAGGGCTGGGCCCAGCTCGCCGGCAGTGACGAGCTGCAATCCTGGCTCAGCGAGGACAACCGGGCCGCGCTGCGCGAGTGGATGTGGGGCCGTCACATCGTCGATTTGGTGCAAGGTTGGCCGGTGTCGGGTCTTTCGGCCCAGGAGTTCATCGGTCGGCTGCGCAAGCTACCGCCGCGGCTGTATTCGATCGCCTCGAGCTACAACGCCAACCCCGACGAGATCCATCTCACGGTGGCCGCGGTGCGCTATGAGACCCATGGGCGCGAGCGCGAGGGCGTGGCCTCGACCTGGCTCGCCGACCGCGTCGACGACGAGACATCGCTGCCCGTCTACATCGACAAGAACAAGCACTTCAAGCTGCCCGACGACGACGGCGCTCCCATCATCATGATCGGGCCGGGCACGGGTGTGGCCCCGTTCCGGGCGTTTTTGGAGGAGCGCGAGCATCGCGGTGCATCGGGTGCGAACTGGCTGTTCTTCGGTGAGCAATACATGCGCACCGACTTCCTGTACCAGCGCGAGTGGCTCAAATGGCGCGACTCGGGGCTGCTCGACCGCCTCGACGTGGCGTTCTCGCGTGACGAGCCCCAAAAGGTCTACGTCCAGGACCGGATTCGCGAGAACGGCGCCGCCGTCTATCAGTGGCTCGCCGAGGGTGCCTACGTCTACGTCTGCGGCGACGCCGAGTACATGGCGCCCGACGTGCACCAGGCCTTGATCGACGTCATCGCCGAGCAGGGCGGCCTGTCCAACGATGACGCCGCCGCTTGGCTGGGCCAGCTACAAAAGGACAAGCGCTACCAGCGCGACGTCTACTGAGGCGCTCTAAGAGCCTGCTTGCCCGGCACTCAGAGCCAGCGCCATAATCCGGGCGCGTACCGCACGCCGGCCGCGCCCACGTTGCCCACGCAGGAAACCGCATGACCGACGAGACCGATCTCGACCAGCTCGACCCCGCCGAACGACTCAAATTCAACAGCCGTCACCTGCGCGGCACCATCGAGGAGGGACTCGCCGATCGCGCGACCGGCGCCATCAGCGAGGGCGATACCAAGCTGCTCAAGTTCCACGGCAGCTATATGCAGGACGACCGCGACGTCCGCGCCGAGCGCCAGAAGAAGAAACTCGAGCCCGACTACCAGTTCATGATCCGGCTGCGCATGCCGGGCGGCGTCTGTCAGCCGGACCAGTGGCTGCAGCTCGACGACATCGCCCGCCGTTACGCCAACGGGACCCTGCGGATCACCACGCGCCAGACGTTCCAGTACCACGGCGTGGTCAAGCGGGAGCTCAAGTCGACCATGCAGGCGATCAACAACACGTTGTTGGACACGATCGCGGCCTGCGGCGACGTCAATCGCAACGTCAACTGCAACGTCAATCCGTATCAGTCCGATCTACACGCCACCGTCTACGACTGGGCCCGGCGCATCAGTGAGCATCTGCTGCCGCG
>CAYUKN010000102.1:0-7755 GCA_964445325.1 uncultured Ectothiorhodospiraceae bacterium | reverse complement strand
CCCCTTCGAGGGTTCGAATCCCTCTCTCTCCGCCATGCATACAAAAAGCCCCCGCGAAGCGGGGGTTTTTTGTATGCGCGGGGGGTGACTGTGGACGAACGATCCTGGTTCGACCGATCGGCAGGAATGCCGATCGGGACGCTGCGCGCAGCGCAGCGCCCGAAGGGCGAGGGCCAAGGATGGCCCGAGTCAATCCCTCTCTCTCCGCCATGCAATAGAACACCCCGACCGCAAGGCCGGGGTTTTTTATTGCGCGGATAGGGGAGTGTGGACGAACCCTCCGTTCGAGCGATCGGCAACACCACGGAGTCCGGCGCCGCGCGCACGGCCAGCACCGTGGATGATTCGCGTCGCCGCTTGGGGCAGCGAAACAGGCGATCCCCGTCAGCGCAGTCCCCAACGACCGCGTTCATGAATGGGGATCGCAAGTCCTGTTGTCATGCCGCGCGGCGGTATACGCGAACGCCCGAATCGCTCGGCTTTCGACCTCGCGGGCGAGCTAGCGAGGGGGACGGCCGCATCCGCTGCAACCAACGAGCGACCGCCCCACCGATTCGACATACCCGACGTGCTACAGCGCACAAAAAAAGCCGGCGCAGAGCCGGCTTTCGAGGGATGGTGCGCCCGGGAGGACTCGAACCCCCGACCTCGTGGTTCGTAGCCACGCGCTCTATCCGGCTGAGCTACGGGCGCCTTGAGCGAGGTGCATTGTCTTTACACGGGGGCCCGCGGTCAAGGCCCGGCTTCGCCGGGACCCGCGTCGCGCTTGAGGCCGACCTCGGTCGGCCGGTCGCGCAGGAAGATCACGGGCAGCGCCGCACTGGCGACAACGACCAACAGCACGATCCCGTAGAGCTGCTCCGACAGGACGCCCATGTTGAGCCCGACCGTGGCGGAGATGATCCCGAAGCTCAGCCGATAGTTGAACAACAACCCGACGAATCGACCGGGCAGTGCCAACAACCGTTGGGCCGGGATGGCGGTGCCGAGGAACTTCAACCCACAGGCGACGACGAACAGCAGCAGCGCGATCCAGAGGCTATCGAGCGAGATCACGCTGATATCGAACTTCGTGCCCGCGTGCAGGAAGAAAATGGGTGCGAAGAAACTGAACACGATCCCCTTGAGCTTCTCCTCGACCTCGTCGTGTGAATCGACGACTTCGGACAGGACCAGGCCCAGCGCGAACGCCACCACGGCCGGGTGGATGCCGCCGACTTGCTCGGCCATGAAGCCGATGGACACGAGCAGCACCAGCACAAAGCGCAGTTCGAGCTCGACCAGCGAGTAGCGATAGCGTCGGAAGATCCAGCGCCCGAGTTGCGGCAAGCCGACGAAAGAGGGGATCACGACCAGCAGGAAAATCGCTGTTCCCCAACCCACCTCGCCGAGAATCAACGCCAGCACCACCATGCTCAGCACGTCCACCACCGTGGCAGCGGCGAGCACAGTCTGGCCCAAGTCGCGCTGCAGCAGACCCCGCTCCTTGAGCCCCTGGAACACGAGCGCCAGAGAGGTGGTCGACAGGGCGACGCTGATGAGCCCCGCGGCCAGCAGCGAGACACCGATGACGTAGTAGGAAACCAGAAAAACCCCGGCGAGCGGGGCAGCGAGCGAGCACACGCCGATGAGCACGCTCGCCTTCCAGGTGTCGCGCAGGCGGTTGACGTCGACCTCGAAGCCAGCCATGAACATCAGGCCGAGCATGCCCAGATTGGCCAGGAAGTGGAGCCAGCCCAGGTCGGCGAGGTCACCGAGCCACGCAGCCAGCAAGACACCCGCTAGGATCTCGATGATCGCCGACGAGATATTGAGCTCGAAGGCGAGCATAGCGGCGATCACGAGGGTCACTGCAACGGCAATCGACGGGTCCATACGGCCAGCTCGCATCGCGCCAGGGAGCTACAGAGAGCGCGATCGTAACGTGTGGCTGGGCCCGTACCCAGCCCCGTCGCACTGCGTCCCCAGTCGAGGCAGGACCGTTCAGCCCGTTGCGCCTTCGAGGCACCGCGTAAGCCAGGCACCTGCCCATGGTGCGGTCATCAGTCCATGGGCCCCGTGGCCCGTGTTCACCCACACCCGGTCGCTGACCTGGGCCACAAGCGGGACCCGGTCCGGTGTGACGGTGCGGATACCGACGAAACGCGCAACGGCGGCGCTGTTCGGGTAGCCGGGCTCGATCGCGCGCAGACGGGCCAGGTTGACCTCATCATCTTGTGATCGCGGCGCGGTATCGTCGTCGGCCGGCTGCGCGGTACCGCCGGCCCAATGCAGGCCTTCGATCGGCGGGGTGACGTAGCCACCGCTCGAGACCGCGACCCCAAGCGCTGCCGATCGCTCGCTCGGGGGGAAGGCGCTTGCCTGACCGCGCACGGCGCGCAAGCGGTCGCCCAGGCCAGGCCATAGGGAGGCAGTCGTCATCCCGGCCGCGAGGACGACCCGTGCTGCGTGGCCCCAAAGCCGGTCGTACGCGTCGCGCAGGGCAACGCCGTCGCGCCGCTCCTGGAGATACGCGACGGCGACTCGATCGCGCTGCAGCTCCGGCCCGGCGCGTGCCAGCAGCGCGCGGCAAAACTGCGCCGGCACCACACAGGCGCCCCGGTGATGGAACAAGCCGGGCTCATCGGCGCGAACCCCGCAAAGCCGTGCCGCGGCATCGGGCTCGAGCACATCGACCCACCGCGAGTGATCCTTCCGGGCGCGCGCATGGCGGCGGCGATCGCGCTGGGAGGCAGGCAACAGGAGCACACCGCGCGTGCGGCAGCCGCTGTCGAGCCCCGTGGTCTCGAGACGCTGCAGCAGGGCCGCGGTATAGCGTGCGCCACGCACCCGCAGCCGGGTCAGGCGATCGGTGGGTGGTGTCGGATAGGGCGCCATGACAGCGGCGGGAATCGCGGAGGCGCCCCCGCAGGCGTCGTCGAGCAAGGCGACCGAGCGACCGCCCCGCGCCAACATCGCCGCCGACGCGGTGCCGGCCAGCCCTGCGCCCACAACCGCGACATCGACGTCGGGTGTCACACGGTGGCGTCGTTTTGCCCGTAGTTGCGCTCGACGTAGTCCTCGACGAGCGCCTGGAAGTCACTGGCGATGTTCTCGCCCTTGAGCGTGACCGTCTTCTCGCCGTCGACGTAGACCGGCGCGACCGGACGCTCGCCCGTTCCCGGGAGGCTGATGCCGATGTTGGCGTTGCGGCTCTCGCCGGGGCCATTGACCACACAGCCCATCACGGCGACCACCATGTCCTCGACGCCGGGATAGCGGTCCTTCCATTCCGGCATGCGCCGGCGCAGGTGGTCCTGGATCTCCTCGGCGAGTTCCTGGAAATAGGTGCTGGTCGTGCGCCCGCAGCCGGGGCACGCCACGACCGACGGCGTGAACGAGCGCAGGCCCAGGCTCTGGAGGATCTGCTGGGCGACCTCGACCTCGCGCGTGCGAGGCCCGCCCGGCTCGGGGGTCAGCGACAACCGGATCGTGTCGCCGATGCCCTCCTGCAACAGCACCGACAGGGCGGCGGTCGAGGCGACGATGCCGCGCGTGCCCGTGCCCGCTTCGGTGAGCCCCAGGTGGAGCGCGTAATCGCCCTGATTGGCGAGGTCGCGATAGACCGCGATCAGATCCTGGACGCCGCTCATCTTGCACGACAGCACGATGCGGCTGCGCGGCAGCCCGAGCTCCTCGGCACGCTGGGCGCTGCCGATCGCCGAGGCGACCACGGCCTCGCGGTTGATCAGCGTCAGATCCTTGGGTTCGTCGAGCTTTTGGTTCTCGTCGAGCAGCCGCGCCATCAAGTCCTGGTCGAGGCTGCCCCAGTTGACACCAATGCGCACAGGCCGATCGTAATAGCAGGCGTACTCGATCATCTGCGCGAACTGCTCGTCACGTCGGCTCCCCTTGCCGACGTTGCCCGGATTGATCCGAAGCTTGCCCAGCGCCTCCGCGCAGGCGGGCTCGCTGGCCAACAGCTTGTGCCCGTTGAAGTGGAAATCGCCCACCAGGGGGGCCTCGACGCCGCGGGCGTCGAGGCGTTCACGGATGTAGGGTACGGCCTGGGCGGCCTCCTCGGTATTGACCGTGATGCGCACGAGCTCGGAACCGGCCTCGGCGAGCTGGGCCACCTGCTCGACCGTACCCTCAACGTCCGTGGTGTCGGTATTGGTCATCGACTGCACGGCGATGGGCGCATCGCCGCCGATCGTGACGGGCCCGACAGGCACGCCTACGGTCCGGCGTCGAACGACGGGGTTGATCGGCTCGTTCATGGGGCGGTATTCGCGCTGCTCTCGTTCGCCGCGGATTGTACCGTGGTTATGCCGGCCCACCATAGCGCACCCCTGTGGCTCACCCGTAATTCGCGCTGAGTCTGGCTCGCGCTAGAATGGTACCCATGACGAATCCTGCGAGCGCGACCTACCTGAGCGAGCGGAACCAGGAGATCCTGCGCACCCTCGTCGAGCTCTACATCCGCAGGGGCCAACCGGTGAGCTCGCGCGCCGTCGCCCGGGCGTCGAGCCTGGGCTTGAGCCCCGCCACGGTCCGCAACGCGATGTTCGAGCTCGAGGAGCAGGGCTACATCGCCTCACCGCACACTTCCGCCGGTCGAATCCCGACGCAGCGCGGTTATCGGGCCTTCGTCGACGAGCTACTGCGCGTGCGCCCAGTCGACCAGGTTGCCGCGGAGGAGCTGCAACGGCAACTGCCCACCGATGCCGACGTGGACTCGCGCGACCTGGTGGAGTCCGTGTCCTCGGCGCTGTCGGGATTCACGCGCATGGCCGGGGTGGTCACACTGCCACGCCGCGACGTTGCGACCTTGCGCTATCTCGAATTCTTGCCACTGGGTGACTGCCGCGCGCTGGTCATCCTCGTGGTCAACAACCACGAGGTCGAGAACCGCGTGATCCGCACCGAACGCGATTACAGCCGTTCCGAACTGGAGCAGACGACCAACTACCTCAACGCCCAATTCGCCGGGCGTGACCTGGGCGAGATCCGGGCCGAGCTGCGCCGCGAGCTGGAGGCCACGCGCCGCGACGTCAGCCGGATGATGGACATTGTCGCCGACACCGCAGGTCAGGCCTTGGAGGACGACCAGACACCCGCCCAGGCAGCCGATTTCGTCCTCGCGGGCGAGACCAACCTCATGAATTTCGAGGAGCTCTCCGACGTCGACAAACTCAAGGCCTTGTTCGACACCTTCAATCGCAAGCGCGATCTGTTCGACCTGCTCGAGCGCTCGGTCCAGTCCGACGAGCTCCAGATCTTCATCGGCCGCGAGTCGGGCCATGAGGTCCTGGACGATCTCAGCATCGTCACCGCGCCCTACAGCCAAGGCGGTGAGATCGTGGGTACGCTCGGCGTCATCGGCCCGACCCGCATGCAGTACGAGCGTGTCATCTCCGTAGTCGACGTCGCCTCCAAACTGCTCGGCTCCGCCCTCAGCGGGCGCAACTGACCCGCCCGAGCCCACAAGATTGCCGCGGTGGGCGTTGAAAACACCGCCGTCACCCCCATATCGAACCGCAGACCGGGCGGCGCCGGGCGAAGGCGCCCCATTGAGGCGAATCAACGAGCTACGGAGTCACGGCATGACGAACGAGCAATCTGCCGAACAAGGCAAGGCCGGGAGTTCCGGTGGCGACCAGTGGCGCGACGACGCCGGCGAGGAAACGCCGCAGGCCAGCGCCACCGAGGAGGCCCCCCAAACGGAGCAATCCAGCCAGGCCACGGGGGCGAGCGCCGCGACCGGCGCTGCGGATGCCGATCAGGGCGCCCCCCGAGACGCGGGCGACGGCGACACCAATGAGGTGGACGAATCGCTCGAGGACAAAGTCGTGCGCCTGGAACAGGAACTCGATCAGGCCCGCGCCCAGGCCGACGACTACTGGCGTCGACTGACGCGCTCCGAGGCGGACAAGGAGAACATTCGCAAGCGCGCGGAGAAGGACGTCGAGACGGCGCGCAAGCAATCGCTCGAAAAGGTCGCCAGTGAGCTGTTGGGGGTACGAGACAGCCTTGAGATGGGCGTCCAAGCGGCCCAGGAGGACGACGCCGACGTAGCCAAGGTCCGCGAGGGCACCGAGTTGACGCTGCGGATGCTCACCCAGGCCATGGAGAAATTCCATATCGAGGAGATCGACCCCGCGGGCGAGAAATTCAATCCGGATCTGCACCAGGCCATGTCGATGCAGGAGGTGGAGGGCTACGAGTCCAACACCGTCATCTCGGTAATGCAGAAAGGCTATCGCCTCGGCGACCGGCTGCTGCGCCCCGCGCTGGTGATGGTCGCCAAGTGAGCGCGCGGCGCTTGAAAACGTACGCGGCCGCCCCCAAAAAGGGGACAGCCGCGCTAGATCGGGAACACAGAATGCGAGTGCTGGAGGATTAAACGATGGGCAAGATGATCGGTATCGACCTCGGGACGACGAACTCATGCGTCGCAGTGCGCGAGGGCGACCAAACCAAGGTGATCGAGAACAGTGAGGGTGATCGCACGACCCCGTCGGTCGTCGCGTTCACCGACGATGACGAGGTGTTGGTTGGTGCGCCGGCGAAGCGCCAGGCGGTGACGAACCCGCACAACACGCTCTATGGCATCAAGCGACTGATTGGGCGCTCGTTCGACGAGGAAGAGGTGCAGAAGGACATCAACCAGGTGCCCTTCAACATCATCAAGTCGGACAACGGCGATGCCTGGGTGCAAGTAGGCGAAAAGAAGATGGCACCGCCCGAGATCTCGGCCCGTGTGCTGCAAAAGATGAAGAGCACGGCCGAGGATTATCTGGGCGAGGAGGTTACGGATGCCGTGATCACGGTGCCGGCCTACTTCAATGACAAGCAGCGCCAGGCCACCAAGGATGCCGGTCGTATCGCCGGTCTCGACGTCAAGCGCATCATCAACGAGCCGACTGCGGCCGCGCTGGCGTATGGCCTCGACAAGCAGCGCGGCGATCAGAAGGTCGCGGTCTACGATCTCGGTGGTGGTACGTTCGACATCTCGATCATCGAGCTCGCCGAGGTCGAGGGTGAGCATCAGTTCGAGGTGATGTCCACCCACGGCGATACCTTCCTCGGTGGCGAGGATTTCGATCTGCGGATCATCAATCACCTCATCGAGACCTTCAAGAAGGAGAGCGGGATCGATCTCAACAACGATCCGCTCGCGTTGCAGCGGCTCAAGGAGGCGGCCGAGAAGGCCAAGATCGAGCTGTCGGCGGGGCAACAGACCGAGGTCAATCTGCCCTACATCACCGCCGACCAGAACGGGCCCAAGCATCTCAACATGAAGCTCACGCGGGCCAAGCTCGAGTCGCTGATCGAGGATCTGGTCGAGCGCACGATCGGGCCTTGCAAAACCGCGATCAAGGACGCAGGCCTGTCCAACAAGGACATCAACGAGGTCATCCTGGTCGGCGGCCAGACGCGGATGCCGCTGGTCCAGAAGAAGGTCGAGGAGTTCTTCGGCAAGACGCCGCGCAAGGACGTTAATCCGGACGAGGCAGTGGCCGTCGGCGCGGGTATTCAGGCCGGTGTGCTCGGCGGTGACGTCAAGGACGTTCTGCTGCTCGATGTGACGCCCTTGTCGCTCGGTATCGAGACCATGGGCGGTGTGATGACCAAGCTCATCGAGAAGAATACGACCATTCCGACCAAGGCGTCGCAGGTGTTCTCGACCGCCGAGGATAATCAGACGGCCGTGACGGTCCACGTGCTCCAGGGCGAGCGCGAGATGGCCAAGGACAACAAGTCGCTCGGGCG
>CAYUKN010000101.1:0-7769 GCA_964445325.1 uncultured Ectothiorhodospiraceae bacterium | reverse complement strand
ATCACCGCGTTCGCGCTGTCGCTGCTGGGCACGTTCCTGGTGCGCTCGGGCGTGCTGACCTCGGTGCACGCCTTCGCCAGCGATCCCACGCGCGGCGTCTATATCCTGGCGTTCCTCGGCGTCGTCGTCGGCGGCAGCCTGGTGCTGTATGCGGCGCGTGGGCCGCGGACCCTGGGCGGGAGCCGCTTCGAATGGCTCTCGCGCGAGACCATGCTGCTCGGCAACAACATCCTGCTCATGGTCTCCATGGCCACGGTGCTGCTGGGCACCTTGTATCCGCTCGTCGTCGATGCCCTGGGCGCCGGCAAGCTCTCGGTGGGACCGCCCTACTTCAACGCGGTTTTCGTGCCGCTGATGTTGATCCTGTTGGCCCTGCTGGGCTTCGGTCAGCTGGTGCGCTACAAGCGCGATCAGGCCCGGCGGCTGGTCCAGCACATGGGTTACGCCGCGCTCGCTGCGCTCATCATCGGCGTCGGCGCCGCCCTCATGCTGAGCGGCGAGCTCGGCAAGCGTGCAGCCTCCGGCTTGGCGCTGGCGCTGGCCGCATGGGTGGCGATCGGCAGTGTGCAAGCCGTGCGCAGTCAGATGTCGCCGCATCGCAGCCGTCTGGGCGCGCTGCGGCGCCTGCCCGCCGGTGTCTACGGCATGGCCCTGGCCCATCTGGGCCTCGCCGTCACGGTGGTGGGTGCAGCCCTGTCCAGCGGCTACGCCGTCGAGCAAAGGCTGCGCATGGCGCCGGGCGAGCGCGCCACGGTCGCCGGCTACACGTTCCAGTTCCAGGGGATCGAGCAGCGCCGCGGACCGAACTACCAATCCTCGACCGGGACATTCACCGTGTCGCACGATGGCGAGCGGGTGTCGCAGTTGTCGCCCGAGAAGCGCGTCTATGACTCGGGCGGCAAGCCCATGACCGAGGCCGGGATCGATCCGGGCGTGACGGGCGACGTCTACGCCTCGCTGGGCGAGCCCCTCGGCGACGACGGCGCCTGGAGCGTGCGCCTGTACCACAAGCCCTTCGTGCGCTGGATCTGGATGGGTGCCCTGCTGATGGGCGCCGGGGGCGTGCTCGCCGTCGCCGACCGGCGATACCGCAGCCGCGCCCAGCGCGTACCGAGTGCGGCCTTCGCCGAGCGCACGCGCGAGGCTTGACGATGCGGGCCCGCTACTACGTCCCGCTCGCCCTTTTCGCCGCCATCGCGCTGCTGCTCGGCATCGGCCTGGCGATCGACAACGAGGACGTGCCGTCGCCGCTGATCGGCGAGCCCGTGCCCGAGTTCGAGCTCGCCAGCATCGCCGATCCGGCGCGCACGGTCGCGCCCGACGAATTCGACGGCCAGGTGTGGCTGCTCAACGTCTGGGCGACCTGGTGCGCCGCCTGCAAGCAGGAGCATCCGGTGCTGATGCGGGCCGCCCGCGAGCACGGGCTGACCATCGTGGGCCTCGACTACAAGGACGAGCGCGCCGCGGCGTCGGAGTGGCTCGAGCGCCGCGGCGACCCCTACGTCGTGTCCGCCTTCGACCCCGAGGGCGAGGTGGGCATGGACCTCGGCGTCTACGGCGCCCCCGAGACCTACATCGTCGACGCCCAAGGCATCATCCGGTATAAGCACATCGGTCCCATATCGCCGGATGCACTACGCGACGACATCCTGCCGCGCGTGCGTGACCTGCGCGACGGTGCTTGAGTGATGCAAGCCGTGCGTCGGATCATCGCGATCGCCTTGTTGGCCCTGCTCGCCGGGAGCGCTTGCGCCGGCGAGCCCATGCGCACGTTCGACAACGAGGCACAGCGCGAGCGCTACTACGAGTTGCTCGAGAAACTGCGCTGCATGGTCTGTCGCAACGAGTCACTGGCGAGCTCGAGCGCGGACCTCGCCCAGGACATGCGCGATGAGGTCTACCGGCTCGTCGTCGAGGAGGGCCGCTCCAAGGACGCGGCCATCGAGTTCCTCACCCAGCGCTACGGCGATTTCGTGCTCTATCGACCACCGTTCAAGCCCGTCACGTGGTTCCTCTGGCTCGGTCCGTTCGTGCTGCTCGCCGTCGGTGTGGCGATCGCGGCCGTGATCGTGCGTCGCCGGCGGCGTGCCCCTGAGCCCGAGCTCAGCCCGGCCGAGCGCGCCGAGGCCGAGCGCCTCCTGGCCGACGAAGATGCCCCCGACGACGAGGCCCCGCGCGAATGATCGTTTTCTGGCTGATCGCCCTGGTCATGGTCGGCGTCGCCATCGGCGCCCTCATGCCCTTTCTCTGGCGCCAGCGTCGCGTCGGCACGGGTGCGGCTGCCGGCACGCGCGCGGTCTATCGTGAGCGCCTCGCCGAACTCGAGACGGAGTGGGAACGCGGCAACCTCTCCGATACCGGCTTCGCCGAGGCGCGTGACGAACTCGAGCGCGAGGTGCTGGCCGATGCCGACCGCATGGCCAGGGAAAAACCGCGCTCCGCTGCCACGAGTGCACCGCGGGTCGCCATTGGCGTGGGCCTGGCGGTGCCGGTGGCGGCCGGGATTCTGTATGCGGTGACGGGTCAACCGGGACTGATCGGTCAGTCGAGCGCCCAAAAGCTGTCCGAGCGCGAAGTCCAGCGCTACCGCCAGATGGATCCGGCTCAGCGCATCAGCTCCCTGGAGGACTACGTCGAGAGCTACCCCGAGGCGCCGCGCGCTTGGCAGCTGTTGGGCCAGGCCTACCGGTCGCAGGAGCAGTTCGGCGACGCGTTCTCGGCCTTCCAGCGCGCGCGCGATGCCAGCAACACCGCCGACGCCACCCTCACCGCGCGCCAGGCGGAGGCGTTGTTCCTCGCCAACGGGCGCAACTTCAGCTCGAGCGTCAAACGCTTGATCGACGAGGCCCTGGAGACGGACGGGCGCAATCCACTGGCGCTTTTGCTCGCCGGCCACGCCGCCATGTCGGAGGGCCGCAACGAAGACGCCATCGGCCACTGGACAACCTTGCGCGAGATCATGCCCGACGGCGATCGCCGCCGCCAGCAGGTCGATCGCCTGCTCGCTCGCGCGCGCGGCGAGGGCGGCGCCGCGGACGGCGCAGGTGCCGCGAACGAGGGGCCATCGGGCGGCGGCACCAGCCCATCCGATGACGCCGCCGGCGTCACCGTGCAGGTGGCCCTGGATCCCGAGCTGGCGGACCGTGCGGCGGCGGACGCCACCGTATTCATCTTCGCTCGGCCGGCCGAAGGCGGCGGCCCGCCGCTCGCGGTCGCTCGCAGTACGGTGGGTGCGCTCCCCACCGAGGTGGAGCTCTCGGACGCCCAGTCGATGATGGAGGGACGCACCATCTCGCAAGCCGAACGCGTCGTCATCACCGCCCGCGTGGCGAAAAGCGGCGGTGTCCGGCCGCAACCCGGCGATCTACAGGGCCAATCCGGGCCGGTCGCGGTCGGTGCCGATGCTCGCACGCAGGTACGTATCGATCGCGTCCTGTCGGACGGTGCCGCGGGGACGGAGTCGGCGGATGCCGCCGCTTCCGAGGCAGCGGCGAGCGCGTCGGGTGAGGCGGATGCTGAGACCGGCGTAACGGCCACCGTGCGCGTCGCCGAACGCCTGCGCGATGCAGCGCGCCCCGACATGCCGGTGTTCGTCTTCGCCCAGCGGCCCAACGGCAGTGGCCCCCCGCTCGCCGTGGCGCGCACCACCGTCGCCGATTTGCCCGCCGATGTCGTCCTCACCGACGCGCAGGCGATGGGCTCGAGCCAGAAGATCTCGCAAGCCGAGCGCGTCGTCGTCACGGCGCGCGCCTCGTCCAGCGGTGGCGTTCAGCCGCAGGCAGGGGATCTGCAGGGGCGCAGCGCTCCGGTGCAGGTGGGCCGAGGCGTCAGCGTCGACGTAACCATCGATCGCCGGCTCGAATAACGCCGGCGAGCCGGTGGACAACACCGATGGCCCCTGGGGACTTGTCGCCCCTACTGCATGCCTCGGCGGCCTTCTTCCGCAGCCGCTGCCCAGCTCGGTCGAGAGGATCCGCGTTGGCACCGCTCACGGCAGGTCGGCCCCTCGGGGGCGGTGTGCCATCGACTACTAGGGCCGTTGCTGACTCGTGCCACCCGTGCCGGCAGCTGTCGGCACCGGTAGCCCCACGGCAGACTGACCGATCTCCCGGGATAAGGCACGCGACCCTCCGGCCACAGACCCACCGCAGCGACTGCCATCTCCTCCCGCATCACCATAGGGCTTGGGGTATCTGGGGCCGCTCGACCGGCGATGGCTGCCTCGTATGCGGTCCCTGCTCAAGGTCCAGCTTCCTCCAGACCCCGCCTCGCGGCGGCAGCCCTTGGTGTTCGGCCAACGGTGCCCGCTATCAGGGTGCGTCGGGGACTTTCACCCCCGAATGATGCCGTCGGCCATCCCAGCCAACGGAACAACGCCAGCCATGGAGCTGCGCGCCATGACTGGCGCACCATGAAAAAGCCCGCCGCGGGCGGGGCCGCGGCAGGCTCGAAGGGGCTCATCCTCGCCGGCGTTACTCGCCCGGCTTGAAGACGCGCTCGGTCTTGATCTCGCCGTCCTCGATCACCCAGTGGGCAAAACTGCCGCCGACGTCGCCGTTCTCGTCGAAGTCGATCGGCCCGGAGGCGCCGCTGTAGTTGATGTCCTTGCCGTCCTCGAGCAAGTCGACCGCTTCATCCCAATTGCCCGGTGTGACCTGCTCGCCGGGCGGGTTGGCGACGTCGCGCAGGGCGTCGCGCACCGCCTCGGGCTCGGTCGAGCCGGCGGATTGCGCCGCCAGCGCCAGCACGTAGGTCGCGTCGTAGGCGGTGTCGATGAACGGCTTCGGCGGGACCTCGCCGTAGGCGCCCTCGTACGCCGTGTTGAAGTGCTCGGCCGCCTTGGAGTCGCCACCCGACTGCGGTGCCGAGCCGTAGCTGCCCTCCAGTGCATCGGCGCCCACGGCCTCGATGATCTCGGGCGCCTTCAGGCCGTCGGTGAACACGAACTGGTCGAAGTGACCGCCCTCGATGGCCTGGCGCAGGATGGTGACACCGCTCTCCGGGTAGCCGATGAGCACCAGCGCCTCGGTACTGTCGCCGGACGCCTTGGAGAGCTCACTACGGTAGGAGGCATTGCCCTTCTCATAGCCGAGGCTCTGGTCGACGGTACCGCCCTGGCTCTCGAACGCCTCGGTGAAGCTGTTGGCAAGGCCCTCGCCGTAGTCATTGTTGACGTAGAGGATGGACACGTTGGTCAGGCCGTCCTCCGCCACGATCTCGCCCAGGGCGCGGCCCTGGAACGCGTCCGAGGGCACGGTGCGGAACATGAAGTCGTTGTCGTCGAGCCCGGTGATCTCGGGCGAGGTCGAGGCGCTCGAGATCTGCGGTACGCCTTCCTTACTCGAGACGCTCTTGGCCACCGGAATACTCACGCCGGACGACAGCGCCCCGACGATCCCGGAGACACCCTCCACCGAGATCAGCTTCTTGGCAGCGTCGATGCCCGCCTGCGGCTTGGTCTGCGTGTCTCCCACCTTGACCGCCAGGTCGCTACCGAGCACGCCGCCGTCGCTGTTGATCTCGGTCTGGGCCAGCTCGACCCCGTTGCGCGAGGTCTGGCCGTAGGCCTGCAGGTCACCCGTCATCGGCAACAGGGCGCCGACCGTCAGCTGTTGCTGCTGATCTTGTTCGCCCTCGCCTTCGGCTTGGCCGCCCGACTCCTCCGATGAGCAGCCCACGGCACCGAGGGCAAAGCTCACGGCCGCCGCGGCCGCGAGGGTGCGCCACCCCGTCGTCCGTCGATCTGCTGTTCCAGTCACCATGACGCTTCCTCCCATCGTTGTTGTAGAGCGCTACATTCTTGGCGCCGGTCGCGCGGGTGTCAACGTAAGTCCCCGGCACCACCGATTCAAGCAGGCCCGACGGCGGCGCCCGGACCCGGCCCCCCTTTCATCGCCGGCGAAAGAGTACTAGACTGGTCCCCAATTAGACGCGGTCTAAGACCCAGTCCAGACAAGAGGCCACATGTTCCGGATCAGCAAGCTCACCGACTATGCAACGGTCGTGTTGGCCGCAATGGCCCGCGAGCCGAACGCGTGCCTGACCGCGAGCGACCTGTCCGAGCGTACCGGCCTGGGACAGCCCACGGTGAGCAAGCTCCTCAAGCGGTTCGCGCGCGCGGGTGTGTTGCAGTCGTATCGAGGCGCCCACGGCGGCTACCGGCTCGCCCACGCACCCGAGGAGATCAGCGCGATCCGGATCATCGACCTCGTCGAAGGGCCTGTAGCGATCACCGAATGCGCCCAAGATGGGTGCCACTGTGAGCTCGAGGGGGTATGCGGCGTCGGCCATCATTGGCAACGCATCAACCGGGCGATTCGGTCGGCGCTCACCGAGATCAGTCTGGCGGACCTGGCATCGCCCGCCGCCGTACCATTGCCGCGGCTCGATCTGCGGTCGGCGGTTACGGGGATCGCCGAGGTCAACTACTAGAAGCGGAGTATCGAGACTATGGCAGCAAACGTCGAGGAATTCGTCCGGCAGGGCTACAAAGAGGGCTTCTACACGGACATCGAGGCGGACAAGGCCCCGCCCGGCCTCAATGAAGACATCATCCGGATGATCTCGCACAAAAAGGGCGAGCCGGAGTTCATGCTCGAGTGGCGGCTGCAGGCCTATCGCCACTGGGTGACGATGACCGAGCCGAGTTGGGCTAAGGTCCATTATCCGCCGATCGACTTCCAGGCGATCTCGTACTACTCGGCGCCCAAGTCGAAAGAGCAGCAAAACGCGGAGGCGCCGCAGAGCCTCGACGAGGTCGATCCCAAGCTGCTCGAGACCTACGAGAAGCTCGGCATCCCGCTGCACGAGCAGGAGAAGCTCGCCGGGGTGGCCGTCGACGCCGTCTTCGACAGCGTCTCGGTGGCGACCACGTTCAAGGACAAGCTGGCCGAAGCGGGCGTGATCTTTTGCTCGATGTCGGAGGCGGTCCAGGAATACCCCGAGCTCGTACAAAAGTACCTCGGCAGCGTCGTGCCCTACACCGACAATTTCTACGCGGGTCTGAACTCGGCCGTGTTCACCGACGGCTCATTCGTCTATGTACCCGAGGGCGTGACGTGCCCGATGGAGCTGTCCACGTACTTCCGTATCAACGAGGCCAACACGGGCCAATTCGAGCGCACGCTGATCATCGCCGAGCCCGGCTCGTACGTCAGTTATCTGGAAGGCTGCACCGCGCCGCAGCGCGACGAGAACCAGCTGCACGCGGCCGTGGTCGAGCTCATCGCGCACGAGGACGCGACCATCAAGTATTCGACGGTACAGAACTGGTACCCGGGCGACGAAAACGGCCAAGGCGGGATCTACAACTTCGTGACCAAGCGTGGCGAGGCCCGCGGCGACCGCTCCAAGGTGACGTGGACCCAGGTGGAGACCGGGTCGGCGATCACGATGAAGTACCCGAGCTGCGTGCTCACGGGCAACGATTCGGTGGGCGAGTTCTACTCTGTGGCCGTGACGAGCAACTATCAGCAGGCCGACACGGGCACCAAGATGACCCACGTCGGCCGCAACACGCGCAGCACCATCGTCTCCAAGGGCATCTCCGCGATGCACGGCAACCAGTCGTATCGCGGGATGGTGAAGGTCTTGCCGAGCGCCGAGGGCGCGCGCAACTACACCCAGTGCGACTCGATGCTCCTCGGCCAGGAGTGCGGGGCCCACACGTTCCCCTATATCGAGACCAAACATCCGGGTGCGGTGGTCGAGCACGAGGCCTCGACCTCGAAGGTCAGCGACGAGCAGCTGTTCTACTGCCGCCAGCGCGG
>CAYUKN010000100.1:0-7770 GCA_964445325.1 uncultured Ectothiorhodospiraceae bacterium | reverse complement strand
CTCGCTGTAGCCGAACGATGCCAATCGCGGCCCCAGGTGCTTTCGCACGCCCTCGAGCCACTCGGCGTAGTTCATCCACCGCCCCACCGCACCCCCGTACAGCGACTGCACGATCTGGGCATGGCTGGGCGTGCGCACGAGCCGCTCGCCGTCCCGACGCTCGATGGCGGCAGCGACGTCGGGGTGCCAGTCGAGTCCGAGCGCGTCGAGCACACCCGCCACCTCCGGCTGGGCACCCGCGACGAGATCCTCGTAATGGACGCGTCGAACGCGGCCGGGCAACGCTTCCTCGAAGCACTGCACCATGTCCAGCAGGCGCGCGCCCATCCAGGCCGTCGATTCCAGGTCGAGGAAGTGCGCGGTCGCGGGGTTGGGCGCGAAGTCCTGCATGTAACAGCTCAAGGCGGCATCGTAAGGATGGCGCAGCAGCAACACGACCTTGGCGTCGGGGAAAGCGCGGGCGACGCTGTCGAGCTGGGGAATGTGCAGGGGGTTCTTGTCCAGCACCAGAGATTCGGCGGGCCCTGCCGACGCGTCGATCGCCTGGCGCCAGTAGGCCGATCGCGCCTGGCCCGGCGCGGCGCCGTCGCCCAGTGCCGACTCCAGTGCACGCAAGGTTTCCGGCTCCTCCAGCAGCCGGATGTTCGGATGCGCCCCCAGCATGGCGCCGAGCAGGGTCGTACCCGATCGCGGCAGCGCCACTAGGAAGGCAGGCGGATTGGGATCGCCGGCATCGCTCGCCGCCGAGCGCGCCATCGCCGTCGCGCCCCCGGCGATCTTGCGCTCCAGGTACGATGCAAATGTGGCTGCGCCCGCATCGCGGAAGCGCGGTTCGCGGGATCGGGCCCGGTTGGCGATCGAGAACGCCTGCATCGCCTGATCGTAGCGCCCGAGCCGATCGAGGAGGGCCCCCTGGCGGTAGCCGAGCCGATCCCAGGGCGGGCCGTCGCCGACGCGCCCGAGCAGCGCCAGCGCGGCCTCGGTCCGACCGGCTCGCTCCAGCACACGCGCGCGCACCTCCGTGGCGCGGGCCCCGAGCTCGTCACCCAACCGGCCCGCGTCCGGGAGCACGCCTTCGGCCTCGTCCGGACGGTTGGCCTGCTCGAGGAACTCGGCGTACTCGACGGCCAGCTCATCGTCGTCGGGATCGGCTCGGTGGAGCGCCCGATACGCGGCGGCCGCGTCCGCGCCACGCCCCATTCGCGTGAGCAACCGGGCCCGCGTGAGCGCCACGTCGCTCGCCTCCGGTGCGAGCTCGAGCACCTTTTCGAAGCACTCGAGCGCCTCACTATCGCGCGCCATGCGCTGATTGGCGAACCCGAGATTGCGCCACGCGATGACATGGCCCGGGGCGCATACGAGACACTGGCGGTAAGCGTCGATCGCCTCGTCGAGACGATCCAGCTTGAAACGGGCATCGCCGAGGGCCAGCCAGGCATCGGCGTTGCCCGCGAACGCGGCTGCCGCACGCGTGAGCCGCTGCTCGGCCTCGTCCGGCTCGTCTAGCTGCAGGGCCACGAACCCCGCCAATAGCTCGACTTCCGCCGGCAGCGCATCGAGGCCCTTGAGCGGCGCCAGCGCCCGAGCCGCGGCATCGTGGTCGCCGCGCTCGTAGGCGGCGACCGCGTTCTGCCATGCCTGGCGCAGGGATGCTCTATCAGCGACCATTCGCTGCTTTCCCTCTGGGCGTGACCTGAACAGCCCTCGCCCCCCGTCGGCGAGCGAGCACACCACCGCGGATGGCCATCACCGCCGATCCGGTTCGCGCGAGCGGCCGTGTGGCGCCGGCGTGCAGTACGACCGCCTCGCCATAGCACCGCCCCTTACCTGATCCGCACCCGGGTGGAGGTCCTGGCGAGCGCGGGCATGCAAGGGAACGAGCGATGGGCATGCTGTCCTGGATGAGCGACGAGGAATGGCTGCCCTGGCACCTGAGGCTCCTGCCCCGCGAGCACCCCGCGCGACGACCGGGAAGTCACACCTCGCTCTCATCGTATCCAAACGCCGCGAGCATCGGCCCCAAGTGCTCGCGAAAAGGCTCGATCCACGGCCTATAGCGCTGCCAGCGCCCGATCGAGGAGCGATAGAGCCCACGGGTGACCTGCTCGTAGCTGGGCGTGGTGACGAGGCCATTCGATCGCTCCGCGTAGGCCGCGACGTCATCGTGCCAATCCAGGCCGATCGAGCGCAGCACCCGCGATATCTCCCCACGAAAATCCTCGACGACATCCTCGTAGCGAACGAGCACCGTCTGCTCGGGCCGTGCCTCCGAGAACATCTGCAGCAGCCGCAACAACCGGGCGCAAAGCGTGGCCGTCGACTCCCGATCGAGGAAGTGAACGGTCGCCGGGTTCGGATCGAAATGCTGCATATAACAGCTGAGCGCGGCGTCGTAGGGGTGGCGCAGCGCCATGACCACCCGCGCCTCGGGGAACACGCGGGGCAGACTGTCGAGATGGGGGATGTGCAGTGGATTCTTGTCGACCACCAGGGCCGAGCGATCGACCTCGATATGGCGATCCACGTACGCCCAGTAGGCCTGGCGCGCCTGCTCGGGTGAGTAGCCTCTATCGAGCGCGGACTCGATGACGCGAACACTGTCGAACTCCTCGAGAATCGCGCACTCCGGGTGCGCGCCGAGCATCCGGTCCAGTAGGGTCGTACCCGAGCGGGGCAGACCGACGAGAAACACCGGGGTACGGCGCTCGCGCTCGGATGGCTCGTCGGTCTGTTCGGCGACACTCGGTATGCCGCTGTCGATCTTGCCCTGGACGAAGTCGGCATAGCCCCGCCCCAAGAGGCGTTTCGTGACCGGGTACTGCAGCAATGCCTCGTTGCCCGCGGCGAACGCGGCCATGGCCTCGTCCGTGCGACCCAGCCGGTCGAGATAGGTCCCCTCTCGGTAGCCGAGGAAACCGGCGCCGGTGCGCTCGCGCGCCGCTTGCACCCGTTCCAGTGCGCCCTGATGGTCCCCGCTGCGTGCCTGATACTGCGCGCGCAATCCTTCGGCTTGCGCCATGGCCACACGATGATTCGCCAATGCCTCGGCCGAGGGCAGCCACTGTTGGGCCTCTTCGGCACGGTTACATTGCTCGAGGAACTCAGCGAACTCCAGCCGCAGCAAGGGATTGTCCGGGTCGCTCTCCAGGAGCGCTTCGTAGGCCGTGCGCGTCTCCTGCGCGCGGCCCAGCCGGGACAGGACAATCGCGCGATTGTGGGCCGCGCCCGGCCACTCGGGCGCGACGGCGAGCAACCGGTCGAGGGTATCCAGGGCATCGCGGTGCCGGCCGTACTCCATGTGGGTCTTGGCGAGGTTATACAGGGCCGTCGCGTCCGACGGATCACTGCGCAGCACGCGCCGGTAGGTACGGATCGCCGTCTCGAAATCCCCCTGCATGTGCTGGGCATTGGCAAGCCCCAGCCAGCCCTCCTTGCGGCCGGGGACGAGCGTGACGGCCCGTTGCAGATGTAGCTGAGCCCGCGGTGCATCACCGAGCTCGGCCTCCACCAGCCCGGCGAGGAGCGAGACCTCGCCGGGCACCGAGGGCATATCGAGCAGGGGGACGAGCAAGGCCTGGGCGCGGGCGTACTGCCCCCGTTCATAGGCCGCAATCGCTTGCTGCCAGGCCTCCTGCGGCGAGGCAGGCGGCTTGTCCTTGCCGGCACGCTTACCGCCGGGCGACGCACCGCCCTTCTTCCGACCCATCGCCTTGATCCCCTCACGCCCAATGCGCGCGTGACCTTAGCACAACGCGCGGTCACGACCCGCTAGCCACGAAACGCGCTGGACCTCCTTGCCGCTCCGGTCGTTCCCTGATTCACTGCGCGACCTCAGCCCGGCCCGGAGGATCCATGGAGCTCATCGACATCGGCGCCAACCTGACGCACGAGGCCTTCACCGACGACCGCGAGGAGGTGATCGTGCGGGCGCACGAGGCCGGCGTCGAGCACATGGTGATCACCGGCGCCGATCTGCCTTCGAGCCGGGCCGCCGCCTCACTCGCGGGCGAGCATCGCGAGCGTTTTCGCGCGACCGCGGGCACGCACCCGCACATGGCCGAAGAGGCGCCGAGCGACCTAAGCGATCATCTGCAAACCCTGGCGCGCGAGCCCGTTGTCACCGCCATCGGCGAGGCGGGTCTCGACTTCAATCGCGATCTCTCACCGCGCGGCATTCAAGAACGCGTCTTCGAGCAGCAACTGGCGGTCGCGGCGGAGACGGGCCTGCCCGTGTTCGCTCACCAACGCGACGCCCACGAGCGCTTCATGGCGGTGCTGCGCCCGTGGCGCGAGCACATCGGCGCCATCGTCGTGCACTGCTTCACCGGCACCGAGGCCGAGCTCGATGACTATCTGGCGCTGGACTGCCACATCGGCCTGACGGGTTGGCTCTGCGACGAGCGCCGCGGGCGCCATTTGCGCGGCTTCGTCCACAAGATCCCGACCGAACGCCTGATGATCGAGACCGATGCCCCCTATTTGTTGCCACGGGACCTCAAGCCCAAGCCCAAGAGCCGGCGCAACGAGCCGTCCTACCTGCCCCATATCGCCACCCGCATCGCCGAGGCGCGCGGCGAAGAGCCGGCCGCGCTTGCAGCGGCGACGACCGAAACCGCCCGGCGGTTCTTCGCTTTCGAGTAGGCTCTTAGGGCGCCGGAGCGTTCCGGCCACAACGACGATTCGTGTCCATTCGTGGTTCGAAAGCCGTGTTCATCGCTGGTTCTCCAGCGTTCACGTCTCCTCGGCACTCGCGGCCGCCCTCGGCGTGTCGCGTCGCAGCGCCAGCAGGCCCGCGGCGGCGATCAGGACCGCGCCGGCCGCGAAGGCCCAGTCGGGCATCTCGCCCCATAGCAGCGCCCCGTAGGCCGCGGCGAAGAGCACCGAGGTGTAGGTGAACGGCCCGATCTGGCCGGGCGAGGCCGCCTGATAGCCCCGGGTGAGCAGCCACTGCCCTGCCGCCGCGCACAGCCCGATCGTCACGAGCAAAGCCCACTCGAAGGCGCTGGGCCACTGCCAGAGCCACAATGCCAACGGCGCGCTGAGCACGCTCGCGATCACGGCGAAGCCCACGACCACGCGGCTGGCGGGCTCGGTGCGCGTCAGGCGCCGCACCGAGACCTTCGCCCAGCCCGCCAGCACCCCACCGGCCAGCCCCACCAGTGCGGCCGGCGCCAACGGCCCCTGGGGATCGAGCACGAAGACGACGCCGACGAGGCCGACGGGCACCGCCACCATCGCCGCGCGCGAGGGGCGCTCCGCGAGCCAGAGCGCGCCGATGACGGGCATGAACACGGGCGCGGTCATCTTCAGCAACATGCCGTCGGCGAGCGCCAGATGCGCCAGGGCGTAGAAGAAGCAGGCCATGGCGCTGAGGCCGAGGACACCGCGCAGTAGGTAGAGCGGCCACACCCCCGGCGTCGGGCGCAGGCTCGGGCCGGCACCGCGCCAGAGCAGCGGGATGAACGGCATCAGGGCGAACAGGCTCCGGCAGAACACGATCATGGCGACGGGCAGGCCCGCCGCGGCCCATTTGACCGCGGCCCCCATGGTCGCGAACAACAGCTCCGAGGCCGTGATCAGTGCGGCCCCCCACAGCAGATCGCGGGACGGCCATGCGCGGGGCTGGGCTGCGCGAGCGGCCTCGGCTGGCTGCATTGACGGCTCCGTTGGGCGCCCGTGAGCGGCCTGCGCAGGCTACGCTGACGGGGCGCCGAGGTACACCCGAAGCCGCCGTGACAGCGGATACGCGGTACGGCACAATCCCGACCCGGCCGTGGCGGCGCCGCCCGGCAGGATCGGCGGGAGCAATAACGAGAATGAGTGGCCCAAACGCGTTCTACGCGCAGTCCGGCGGGGTAACGGCGGTGATCAACGCGACCGCCTGTGGGGTCATCGAGACCGCGCGGCGTCACCCGGACCAGATCGGCCAAGTCTTCGCCGGCCGCGATGGCATCCTCGGCGCGCTCCATGAGGATCTCATCGACCTCGCTGACGAGGACGACGAGACCGTCCGTGCGCTGCGCCACACCCCGGCGGGCGCGTTCGGCTCGGCGCGCTACAAGCTCAAGGGCATCGAGGACAACCGGGCGGAATACGAGCGCCTGGTCGAGGTCTTTCGCGCCCACGACATCGGCTACTTCTTCTACAACGGCGGCGGCGACTCGGCCGACACGGCCTGGAAGGTCTCGCGCATCGGCGACGAGCTCGGCTACCCGATCACCGCCGTCGGCATCCCCAAGACGGTCGACAACGACCTGCCCGTCACCGACACCTGCCCCGGCTTCGGCTCGGCCGCCAAGTACATCGCCGTCTCCACCCGCGAGGCCGACCTCGACGTCGCATCGATGGCGACGACCTCGACCCGGATCTTCGTGCTCGAGGTCATGGGCCGCCACGCGGGCTGGCTCGCCGCTGCCGGTGGCCTGGCCAATCAAGCCGAGGGCGACGGGCCCCACGTGATCATCTTCCCGGAGATCCCCTTCGAGCACGATCGCGTCATGGCGGCCGTCGACCGAGCGGTACGCGAGCACGGCCACTGCACCGTCGTCGTCTCCGAGGGGGCCCAGTACGGCGACGGCAGCCTGCTCGCCGAGGGCGGCGAGCAGGACGCGTTCGGCCACACCCAGCTCGGCGGTGCCGGCCCCAAGGTCGCCGAGATGATCAAGCAGTCGCTGGGCTACAAGTACCACTGGGCCGTGGCGGACTATCTCCAGCGCAGCGCGCGCCACATCGCCTCGGCCACCGACGTCGAGCAGGCCTACGCCGTCGGCCGCGCGGCCGTGGAATTCGCCCTCGAGGGCCGCAACGCGGTGATGCCCATTATTCGGCGCCTGGCGGACAACCCGTACGAGTGGGATGTCACCCGGGCGGAGCTATCCGACGTCGCCAACGTCGAGGCCACGATGCCGCGCCACTACATCACCGATGACGGCTTCGGCATCACCGATGCGTGCCGGCGCTATCTGCGCCCGCTCATCGCCGGCGAGGACTATCCGCCCTATCGTGACGGCCTACCCGCTTACGCCCGCCCGCGCCTTGCGGCGGTGCCAAGGCGATTGGGACCATTCCAACCCTAGCGAGGCGTCGTCGGCCGCCGCGACGAAGATCATCACCGAAGGAGCCCTATCATGCGTATCATCCTCCTCGGCCCGCCCGGGGCTGGCAAAGGGACCCAGGCCGCCGCCATCTGCGAGCGCTACGCAATCCCGCAGATCTCGACCGGCGACATGCTGCGTGCCGCCGTCAACGCGGGCACCGAGCTCGGCCAACAGGCCAAAGCGGTCATGGACAAGGGCGATCTCGTCTCCGACGACATCATCATCGGGCTGGTGCAGGAGCGCATCGCGGCCGATGACTGCGCCAATGGCTTCCTGCTCGATGGCTTCCCGCGCACGATCGCCCAGGCCGACGCGTTGCGTGAGGCGGGCATCGACATCGACGCCGTCGTCGAGATCACCGTCGACGACGAGCAGATCATCCGCCGCATGAGCGGCCGGCGCATCCACTCCGCCTCGGGCCGCGTCTACCACGTCGAGCACAACCCGCCCGAGGTCGCGGGCAAGGACGACGAGACGGGCGAGCCGCTGATCCAGCGCGAGGACGACAAAGAGGAGACGGTGCGCCAGCGCCTCGAGACCTACCACGAGCAGACCGAGCCCCTGGTGGGCTACTACCGCAAGTGGAACGAGTCGGGCGACGACCGCGCCCCCTATTATGTCGAGGTCGACGGCACCGGCGAGGTCGAGGACGTCAGCGAGCGCATCTTCGACG
>CAYUKN010000099.1:0-7777 GCA_964445325.1 uncultured Ectothiorhodospiraceae bacterium | reverse complement strand
ACACCCGATGACGATTCGTTTAGGCGGTCGCGCCGCACGGGTCCGCCGCCCCTAGCGCTGCACCAGGGCCATGGCCGCCTCGCCATAGCGCGCGCCGGCGACGGCGTCGGGGGTGAAGACAGCGTCGAGGCGCGCCCGTTCGTCCGCGCTGAGCGCAATCTCCAGCGCCCCCAGGTTCTCGTCGACGCGCTCCGGGCGTGTCGTGCCCGGTATGGGCACGACATCGGCGCCTTGGCACGTCAACCAAGCCAGCGCGATTTGCGCCGGGCTCGCGTCGTTGTCGCGCGCCAGGGCTTCGACGGTGGCGACCAGATCGAGGTTGCGCTGCAGGTTCTCGCCCTGGAAGCGCGGATTGTCGCGGCGCCAGTCGCCCGGGGCGAGATCCGCGGCCGAGCGGATCGCCGCCGACAGGAAACCGCGCCCGAGCGGGCTGAACGCGACCATACCGACGCCGAGATCGCGCATCGTGGGCAACAGCGCGGCCTCGATGTCGCGTGTCCACAGCGAGTACTCGAGCTGGACCGCGGCAACCGGGTGCTCGGCATACGCCCGCCGAAGCGTTGCTGGCGCCACCTCGGAGAGACCGAGGTGGCGGACCTTGCCGGCGGCGACGAGCTCGGCCATCGCCCCCACCGTCTCCTCGATCGCGACCTCCGGGTCGACCCGATGGAGGTAGTACAGGTCGATCGCCTCGACCCCGAGCCGTCGAAGCGAGGCGTCACAGGCCCGGCGAACGGCATCGGGGCGTCCGTCAACGCGGCGCTCGGGATCCGTCGGGGTCAGGCCGAACTTGGAGGCGAGCACCACCTCATCGCGGCGCTCGCGCAGCAGGCGGGCGAGCAGGCGCTCGTTGTGCCCGGCGCCGTACACATCGGCGGTGTCGAGCAGATCGATGCCCCGATCCAGGGCATGGTGCAGCGTCGCCAGGCAGCGCTCGTCGTCGGCGAGGCCATAGGTATCCGACATCCCCATGCAGCCGAGACCGATTGCACTCGTCGTCAGCCCGTTCGCACCTAGCTGGCGCCTCGCGATGCAGGTCATGACATCCTCCTATTGCGGAGCCGGCCGAGAAACGGCGCCGCCGCTGCGGACTCGCATGCCAGCATACGCCGATCTCCCGGGATCCGTATCGGCGCCGCGCCCCAGTGGCAGGCACGCCCGTGCGCATCCCTTCCCGCACTCCGGCCGCTTCATGTGCCAAGATCGCGCGCTCGAGGCTGATCCGAAACCCTATCCCGGAGCCACTCATCATGACCGATCCTGTCTTCCTCATCACCGGCGCCTCCAGCGGCATCGGCGCCGCCACGGCCCGGCGCGCCGCGGATGCCGGCTACCGCGTGGCACTCGCCGCGCGCTCACGCGCCAAGCTGGACGAGCGGGTCGCCGAGCTCGGCGGGCCCGAGCGCGCCGTGGCGGTCGAATGCGACGTTAACGACAGCGCCCAGCAGGCGGCGATGGTCGAGCGCGTGCACGAGGCCTTCGGCCGCATCGACGTCGTCTTCGCCAACGCCGGGCGCGGGGGCTCGCCGGGGGGATTCTCGGGCGCCGATCCGGCGGTCTGGCACGACATGATCCTAACCAACGTCTACGGCGTGGGGCTGACGCTGCGCAACACCCTCGCGTCGGTGAAAGCCGTGGGCGGCCATGTGCTGCTGATGGGCTCGGCGGCCGGGCGCGGCACGATCGCCGGCTCCATGTACGGTGCCAGCAAGTGGGCCGTCACGGGGATGGCCTACAACCTGCGCGAGGAGCTGCGCGGCACGGGCGTGCGCGTGACCGTCCTGGAGCCGGGCATGGTCGACACCCCATTCTTCGACGAGCCGCCGCAACGAGCGATGGAGCCCGACGACATCGCGGCAGCGGCGCTGTATGCCGTGTCCCAGCCCGAGCGCGTCGACGTCAACGAGATCCTGGTCCGCCCCACACCCCCCATCGGCAACAATTGAGGCCTCACGCGCGGGCGCGAGGCGGCCCCGCCCATGCGCAAGCCCACCGGCGAGGCCCGCCGGGCGGGTTCAATGCCCAACCCAGCGACCGCGCGTGAACCCGTTGCGCCCCGTGATTGTCGAATCGGGGCGTCGACAATGACGACGAGCGGCTTCCAGCCGCCCCGGAAATCGCCAACAACGGAGGACAGCGACCATGCGAATCGTCGTATTCGTGACCGCACTGCTGGTGAGCACCGTCGCCCTGGCGGGCGATGCCCCCGGCATGGTGAAGAAGCAGAGCCCATACAGCGTGAGCAAGACACTCGACCGACTGGAGGGCATGCTCGAGAAAAAGGGCATCACCGTGGCCCTGCGCTGGCCCCACGGCGAGCGCGCGGCCGATGTCGATATCGATCTGCGCGCGACCGAGGTCATGATCTTCGGCAACCCGAACATCGGCAGCCATCTCATGACGAGTGCCCAGACCGCGGGCATCGATCTACCGATGAAGGCGCTCGCCTGGAAGGATAGCGATGGCCAAGTCTGGCTAGGCTACAACGACCCATCCTATATAGCCCAGCGCCACGGCATCGACGATCGCAGCGAGACGATCGACAAGATGTCGGCGGCGCTCGGCAAGCTCACCGACAAGGCGGTCGCCAGGGACTGAGTGCCCGCCCGATCGATTGACCGGAGGCGGTCCCGGAAGGGGCCGCCTCTCGCCCCCTGCTGAAACGCCCACCTGCAACGAGCCGCCTCGACTGGAGCCCGGTCAATACGCTTGGGTGATGATCAAGCTTCCCCAGACGGGATTGACGCCGTCAGCGCCCTCGAGCTCGCGCTCGCGTGCGCGGATCGCGAAGCTCAAGCGGGTGCCGCTGGCTAAGCCGCAGGTCACCCCGACACTGGCCTCGGCCAGTGTCGAATCGAGCTCGTCGCGGTCGAAGGTGACCTCGGAATCGCGGAATTGGCCCTCGAGCACGGCGTTGTAGAAGCGCTGGCGCACCTGGAGCGACCCCCACAGGAACAGCTCGTGGACGGGATTGTCTCCCACGCTGCGCGACTTCACCGGTGTGCCCAGATTGATGTACTCGGCGAAATCCGGGTTGAAACCCCACCAGGGGGTGCGGATCCGGCCCCAGCGCCAGTTCAATCCAGCCATGACCTGCGTCGTGTAACCGACCGTCGCGCCCACCGTGGTGCGAACATCGTAGTCGATGCCGCGGCGGTCGGCGTCGCGCAGGAGCGGCTCCTGGCGATTGACAACGTAATTGAACGTCGGCTCGCCACCGTCGGAGATCTGGTTGTCCCAGCCGCGCGGCTCTTGCGAGTCGCTGAGCTCGTGGAAGAGGCCTTGGAACTCCTCAGCCGCATCCGTACCCAGTACACCCAGGGCGAAGGTCGACTGGTAGCTCACCTGGTCGTCGACGTGCACGCTTTGCTGGGTATTCGAGAGGAACACCACGTTGGCATAGGGATGATCGTCGCGGATGGGCTCGCTCTTGCCGATCGCGTCGGGCGTGAACGAGCTCGCCCCGAACTCGAGATTGTGGCGTTCGATCCGTCGCCCCTCGCCGTAGACCGCGCGGAAACCGGTCAAACCGTCGATGGCCTCGAGCACGGGATCCAGGGACCACCAGTACTCGGCCGCGCGCCGTCCCGACAACGACAGGGCAAAGCCGCCCGTGTACTGCTGATCCCGGCCCAAAAGCGCCAGCGCATCATTGTCGAGATAGAACGACCAGCCCGTGTTGTAGGGCTCGCGCGGCCTGGCGTCGGCCTGGCTCGAGCCGGACGGCTCGTCGGCGCCGCCGCCATCCTGGGCCGGTGTCTGTGCCAGGGCGCCGAGCGGCAGGCACAGCGCCGCTGCCACCGCGAGGCCGCCGCGGCGCGCGCCGGCCCACGACGCCGGCAGTTGGCTTGCTCGCGCCATCGCTACCCCCCACCCGCCGCCGCGCTCTGGTCGCGATCTACCCCTTTGGTCAGCGCGAGCCGCCTCGCGTTCGCCGGGGTGACCTGCGTCGCGATCAGGCCGGTCGACTGGCGGCGGCGAGATGAGCCGGAGCGATCACGCGGTCGGAGCTCGCCCGCCGGGCGGGATCAGTCGGCCGGCGCCGACCGGCGACGCTGGACGATCCGGCCGACGGTCCAGGCGATCGAGACCGCCGCCGCCGGCCACGCCGCCATGCGCAGGGCACCGGCCCAGCTGACGTCCGCGGCCACCATGGCATCGGGCGCGAACAGGCGGGCGGCCATCGCGGCCGAGAGCAGGCCGAAAGTGACGACGAGGGCGACATAATAGCCCTGGCGGCGGCGGAGCCCGAGATACGCGAAGGCCAACAAGTGGACCGAGAAGATGAGCAGCAACAAGGCGGAAATCAGCATCGTTCACGACCTGCGGTGTTCAAGGGCTTGCGACGCACGCGCGCCGACCGGGGTACGCGGGCGAGCGCGCGATAGTGGCCGAGGCGATGATAGGCGCTGCACGCTTGCTTGCAAGCGGCTGGCGCCATCGGCCCGCGACCGGGGCCGTTGTCGGCACGATGAGTGCTTATGTAGTCCCTCGGTCGGTGCGCAAACGCAAACATGATAATGTGAATTCGTCGGTGTATACCGTGCGGGCCCGTTGGTCAGAATGGGTACCGGTCGCGGGTCGTACGCCGGCCGTGGGCTGCAGTCGGCGGAGCAGCCCTGCTCGCATCCACTCGCTGGCCTCGGCCGTTCCATCGATGGCACCACCCATGCGATCGGTCAGACGATGGACACCCCGGTTTGCGAGTCGACCCATCTCCTCAATCGAACAAAGGAGTTCCAACATGGCGCGATTCACGGTGAAAACGGCAGCGTCCTTGGCACCGGCTGCGGCCGGCCTCGTGTTGGCGGCGGTCCCCACGAGCACCCTCGCCGCGGGCATCCCCCTCATCGACGTGCAGGCGCAGGCGGGCTACTGGGAGCCGACGCCGACGGGCACGGTCTCCTCGGACGGCGACAGCATCGATTTCGAGGACGATCTCGGCTTCGAGAGCAATGGCACCACGACGTTGCTCGTCGGTCTCGAGCATCCTGTGCCCGTCCTGCCCAACGTGCGCGTGCGCCACTTCTCCGCCGACGACGAGTCCAATGGCACGATCACGGTTCAGCGTGACTTCCAAGGCATTACCTTTAGCGCCAACGAGCGCGTGCGCTCGGAATACGATCTGTCGACCACCGACGCGACGTTCTACTGGAGTCCCCTCAACAACTGGGTCCAGCTCGACCTGGGCGTCACCGCGCGCCGTATCGACGTCGACGTACTCATCGAGAGCCGCGACAACAACAAAAAGGAAAGCGCCTCGGGCGACGTCGTGATCCCGTTGGGCCACCTCGGCGCCCGCTTCGACATCCCGTTCGGCGGCCTCTATGCCTCGGGCGAGATCGACATCATCTCGGCCGATGACAACTCGATCAGCGACACCCGGGCCGCGGTGGGCTACCAGATCATCGACAACTTCGAGATCGAGGGCGGCTACCGCCGGCTCAGCCTGGACATTGGCGAGGAGGACGACATCAGCGCCGACACGGATTTCGAGGGCGGCTACGTGGCGGCGACGCTGCGCTTCTGAGCCTCGCCGGGGCGCACCGCCTCGGCCCCCGCGCCGCGAGCCGGCGGCCGCGCCGCCGGCTCGCTGTCATCGCGCCATGACGATGTCGAACTGCGCCCGGCGATCGGCGGCGGCGCCGTCGGCGGGCTCGAACGGCACCGCGAGCCGCTGGCGCGCCTCGCCGGCCGCGCGGAAGATGCGATCGCCGGCATTCATGCGGTGACCGGCGACATACATCTGGGTGACGAGTTCGCCCAGCGCCTCACTGACCACGCGGAAGTGGATGTGCGGCGCGCGGCCCGGGTAGGGCACGGGTCGGATCGCGCGGAACCGATAGCGTCCGTGTGCGTCGGTGCGGGTGGTGCCAAAGCCCTGGAAGTTGGGATCGCGCTCGCCCGCCGGGGCGCGCGTATGGTGGTAGTGCCCGCGGGCATCGCACTGCCAGATCTCGACCCGCGCGTCGTCGATCGGTGCCCCACCGGGGTCGACCACGCGCCCAACCAGGTGCGTGTGCACGCCCTCGGCGACATCCTCGCGGCCGTCGACACGGATGAGATCGTTGTCGCGATCGAGCGGCAGATCGTCCGGATAGAACGGACCCCGGGTCTGCACGGGCGTCGGCGCCAGCCGGGCCCAGGCCACCAGCGGTGTCAGGGTGAGCGCGCCCGTGGCGCCCATCAGCACGCGTCGGCGCTGTCGATCCAATACACCCCCTTTCGCTGCGCCGCTGCTCGTCGGGAAGCACGCGACGGATGCTTGGCGGCCATAGGATATCGAGGCACTCGGGGATGCATCGAGTATGAGCGAACACACCCATGCGCGCGGCTGGGCCCGGTTGGCGTGGCTGGGGTTGGCCCTGCTCGTCGTCGCCGGGTGCACCCAGCGCGCGCCGCTGTACCGGCCCGCCGATAGCCTCTACACCCGCGGGCCGACGCCCGACTACGAGGCCTACGTCGCCGGCGCCCGCGACCACCTCGATGCCCACGCAGTCGCGGTGGAGGGCTTCCCGCGCGAGCGTCAGATCGCCTGGCGCATGCCGTTCGAGGCCAAGCCCGCCGGCGGCTGCGACCCCGGCGAAACCACCGGCTTGCTGCTCGTCCACGGCCTGGCCGACACCCCCGTGATCTTCCGCGGCCTCGCCGAGCGGCTGAGCGCCCGCTGCGTGCGTGTCCGCGCCATCCTGCTGCCGGGGCACGGGACGCGCCCCGGCGACCTAGTCACTGCCGAGTCCGAGCAGTGGCTCGCCCATGTCCGTGCCCACGCCGCGGGCCTGGCCGAGCGGGTCGATCGGCTCTACCTCGCCGGTCACTCCATCGGCGGCGCCTTGGCCACCCAGGTCGCGCTCGAGCGCGATGACGTCGACGGCCTCGTCATGCTCGCCCCGGCGTGGGGCCTGCGCGGCTTCGGCTTCGCCATGTGGGCGGCGACGCTCGCCGAGCCCTTCATCGACTTCGTCGAGCTCGAGCCCGAGCTCAACCCCGCGAAATACGAGACCCTCGCCACCAACGTCGGCGACGAGGTGCGCGAAACGCTCGGGCGCACGCAGGACGCCCTCGCCAACGCAGGCCGAATCGACA
Source organism: uncultured Ectothiorhodospiraceae bacterium (assembly GCA_964445325.1). Classification (GTDB taxonomy): domain Bacteria; phylum Pseudomonadota; class Gammaproteobacteria; order XJ16; family Halofilaceae; genus Halofilum. Next base: position 691 of record CAYUKN010000099.1, on the reverse strand, counting down.
TGCCCATGGTCCTGGCCGCGACCGCTGCCGACTCGGTGATCGATCTGGACACCCTCCAGCGCACGTTCCGCGAGCAGTTCGTCAATCCGCGCAATCGGATGGTCGTCTACCGCGACACGCGCCGAGCGCTGCCCGAGTGGTGGCAAGCCGAGCGCATGGTGGCCTTCGACGCCTACCGACCCGACGAGCGCATCCTCGAGTTCTCGCACCAATCGCTGCCGGTCTCGCCCGCTCACCCGCTCTACGGCCGCGGGGGCCCGTTGCGCCATTGCCTCGAGCCCAACGGCTTGTCGCACGCGGCCTGCCTCGAGCGCGACCCCGGCACAATCTGGTATGGCGCCTATCGCGGGCCCGATGAGCGCCACCCCGAACACACGACCGCGCGGTTGACCTACAACCCCCACTTCGACGCTCTGGTCGATGCGATCGCCGCGCTCGTGCAGCGCGACTAAGAGCCTGTCCGAGAATCCGTGTACCTACTGCGCGCGTCCCACAAAAGCATCTTTTGGCGCTTGCTCAACCCACGTGGCAACCACCAGTTTGGTGTCACAGTCGCCCACCCATCCGCCGGGAGCGGATGGGGACTGGCCGAAGGCCAGGCCCGCAAGGGCGAGGCGCAGGGACGCGCCGAGCAATATCTGCACGCTGTGCCACGCGCTCGCTACGCCACAGCATGCTCGGACAGGCCCTA
>CAYUKN010000098.1:0-7888 GCA_964445325.1 uncultured Ectothiorhodospiraceae bacterium | reverse complement strand
CGCCGTCGTATCGCGCACGGCCCGGGTGATCTCGCGCGCTGTGACCACGCCCTCGACCGAGCTGGCCTGGCGCGGAGCGACCACGATCAACGCCTCCGCCGCGGTCGCATGCATGGTGCGCATCATCTGGGGCCAGCGCGTCTGCGCCGGCAGGGTGGTAAAGCGCCGCTCCAACGCGGGCGAGGGATCGTGGGGGTCGATCGCGCGCCAATCCCGGTTGACGCCCAGCACCCCCTCGATGACGCCCTCGGCCATGACGACCACATAGCGCGGCGCTTGCTCGCGCGGCTCGTCGAATAGCTCGGGCAGTAGATCGCGCTCGATCACGCGCACGTCCGTGCTCATCGCCTTCTCGGCATCGAGATTGACCGACATCGTGTGCTCGAGGCCGTGGGCCGTATCGCGGCCCCGGCGCACCAGCTTGAGCGTATAGACGCTCTCGGCGGTCAGCGCATGGCGCACCAGATAGGCCACGGTCACCGTGATCACGATGGGCAGCACGGCCGCATAGCTCTGAGTGATCTCGAGCACCATCACCATGGCGGTGACCACGGCGGCCGAGGTCGCCCCGACGACGGCGGCCATGCCCGCCATGGCGAACAAAACGGGCTCGATGTCGAGGCCGGGCACGAGCCCGGCCACGCCGTGGCCGTAGGTGGCCCCGAGCGCGGCCCCGAGGAACAAGCTCGGGGAGAAGACACCGCCGGACGCGCCCGTGCCCAGCGTCAGGGCCGTCGCCAGAAGCTTGGCCGCGAAAAGCAGGAACAAGAAGCCGGGATCGGTGAGCACGCCGGCGACCATGTCGCCGATAGCGGGATAGCCGACACCGGCGATGTAGTACTCGCCCGCGTGGACGAAAAACAGCTGGATCATGATGCCGACGAGCAGCATGGCGGCCGAGTGGCGCACGTACTCGTTGCTCACCAAAGCGGCCGCGCCATCACCGACCCAATAGATACCGCGCTCGAGCAGGGCCGAACCGGCCCCCGCGATCACACCGAAGGGCAGGCAGACGAGCAGCGCCGTGGCCGAGACCCAGTGCCCATTGAGGTGGGTCAGCTCGGGGATCGCGAGCGCCGGGCCGACGCCGGCGTAGAAGCCGGTCACGTAGCTGGCGACCGCGCACGCCGCGGCGACCACGGCGATCGTGCGCGCGTTGACCGACACCATCAGCAGCTCGACGGCGAAGGCGAGGCCGCCCACCGGGGCGTTGAACGTCGCCGCAATGCCGCCGGCCGCGGTGGCCGCGACCAGCGTGACGCGCTGATGCGTTGGCAGGCCGGCCCAGTGCGCCAGGATTGAGCCGAACACCGCGCCGATTTGGACGACGGGGCCTTCGCGCCCAACCGACCCACCGCTGCCGATCGACAGCGCGGATGCCAGCGCTTTCGAGATCGCGACTTGCGGTCGGATGCGACCGCCGTGGTATTGCAGCGCATACATGACCTCGGGCACGCCGCTGCCGCGCGCCTCGGCCGACCACTGGCGCGTTACCCAAGTGACCGCGATCGCCGCGATCGACGGGACCAACACCACGCCCCAGCCCCAGGGGCTGGGATCGAGGTATCGGTGCGCATCGAGGCCGATACCCAAGCGGGCGTGGAACACGGCGTTCTGGACGAAGCCGATGGTCACCAGGAACGCCAGCGAGCCCAGCGCCCCGAGCACGCCGGCGATCGCCCCCAATCCGAGCAGGCGCACCGCCCCCGCGGGATGCAGCGGCTGCGTCGCCCGATGCTCGAGCAGGTGCGTGCTATCCATGAGCGCCTCGTGCGCGGTGTTCGCTCGCCGGGCGCCGTCTTGGATGGCGCGCGCCCCGGATCAATCCATGAGCTCCGCGCTGTCGCGGGCCGCACGGGCGATCTCGCGGCGCGTGATCACGCCGGCGATGTCGTCGGGGCCGTCACCGCGAGCGACGAGGACGAGCTCGCTGTCGGCGCGCTTGATCGCGCGCATGAGCTCGGCCCAGCCGGTCACCGGCGAGACCACGACGAAGTCGCTCGAGACCAAGGCCTCGAGCGGTTCGTCGGCGAACCGTTGGGCCAGGTCGTCCCGCGCCAGTCCGACGATGGTGTCGCCGTCGGCGATGATGGTGTAGCGATCCTGGAGGCTCTTGCGCCGGAGGTGGCGCTCGAGCTCGCGGCGCTGAACCACGCGGAATTCACGGTTCATCACCTGCCGGGCGTCCAGGCTGGTGGTCATGGCCGATTGCAGCCCTTGCGGGATGTCGTGGCCCCGCCGGGACAGGCGCAGGGTATAGACGCTCTCGGCGGTCAGGCGCACGCGCACCACATACGCCAAGCCAACCACGATGATGATGGGCAGGATCGCCGAATAATCGCGCGTTTGCTCGAAGATCATGACGATCGCGGTCACCACGGCCGACGTGGTCGCCCCGACCATGCCGGCCATGCCCGCGATCGCGAACAGCACGGGCTCGATGGCCAAACCGGGGATGAGCGCATCGAAGGCGTCGGCGTAGGCCGCGCCCAAGGCCGCGCCCAAGAACAACGCGGGTGAGAAAACACCGCCCGAGGCACCCGAACCCAATGTCAGGCTCGTCGCCAGCAGCTTGGCGGCGAAGAGTGCCAGCAGGAACAACGGGCTCGTGAGAACGTCGGTCAGCACATCGGCGATGGTGGCGTAGCCCAGACCGGCGACATAATACTCACCGGTGAACACCATGAAGCCGTAGATCATGCAGCCGACGACGAACATGCCGGCCATGTGGCGCACATATGGATTGTCGATGAGCGCCTCGAGGCGATCCTCGAACCAGTAGATCGAGCGCACGAACAGGGCCGCGGCTGCGCCCGTGAGCACACCGAGCGGGATACACAGGAGCAGTTGGTAGCTCCCCGCGAGCTGCCCGCCGAAGAGATCGAGATCGGCGACGCCGAAGATGGGATCGACGCCGCCGTAGAGACGGCCCACATACGTCCCGGGCACGACCGCGGCCGCGACCAGGGCGACGTTCTGCGCCGACACCGACACCAGCAGCAGCTCCATAGCAAACGCTACCCCCGCCAGCGGGGCGTTGAAGGTGGCGGCAATCCCCGCGGCGGCGCCTGCCGCGACCAGCAGGATCCGTTGGCGGGCGGGCATGTGCCACATCTGGCCAAGCGCCGAACCGAACGCGGAGCCGATCTGCACGACCGGCCCCTCGCGCCCGACCGACCCGCCCGAGCCGATCGAAACGGCCGCTGCCAGACCCTTGGCCAGGGCGACGCCGGGGCGCATATACCCGCGCCGGTAGTAGATCGCCTCCATGACCTCGGGCACCCCATGGCCACGGTTGCCCGGTCCCAGCCGGTCATTGATCTCGCTGACGATGACAGCGCCCAGAACGGGCAGGAAGATGACGCACCAGCCCCAGCTGCTGGGCGCCAAGTGGTTCTCCGGCTGGAAATGGAAACCGAGCTCGCCGAAGAACAACAGCTCCTGGAACAGCGCGATGGCGCCGCGGAACAGAATGGCTCCGACACCACCGAGCACGCCGGCGACGAGCGCGAGGGCGAACAGCGTGGCCGGCGGCAACGGGTCCGCCTGCCAGCCGCTCGGCGTGGTTTCACTCGCCTGCTCGACGCTCACGGGCGCAAGGCGCGCGCCGTCCCGGGCATGACGGGCGAACACGCGCTCGAGTGAGTGGGGTCAGGGTGCATCAACACGGAGACGACGGTGGCCGGTCGGACGCGCTCACAGCGGCTGGCCTCGCTCGCGGCGGCGGCCGAACGCAGCCGTGCCCTTTGCGCCGAGGGCGCGCGGAGCGCCCCCGAGTCATCGTGACGCGCGGGCGCTGCCGCTCAGGCGGCGCGCTCCATGTCGGCGGAATAGCGCCCGAGCATGGCCTTGCTGTTGAGGCGGGCCCGCTCGACAAGCTCGCGCTGGGCGGCCTCGATATTGCCGTCGTCGCCGCGCCAGGCGTGCAGGACGGGCCCTTGCAGCGCCCGGGCGTAGGAGAAGCCGAGCTTCCAGGGCTGCTCGCCGAGGTTGTTCATGGCGTTCAGGTGCTCGGTGGCGCGCACCGGGGTCTGGCCGCCCGAGAGGAACACGATGCCCGGTACGGCGGCGGGCACGAATCGACGCGCCAAGGCGACGGTCTCGTCGGCCACACGCTCGACGCTGGCCTGCTCGGCGCAGTCCTTTCCGGAAAGCACCATCGAGGCCTTGAGCAACGAGCCCTCGAGCAACACACCCTGTCGAACCATCTGGGTGTAGAGCTCCTGCCATACGTCGGCCGTCGCCGCGCGGCACTGCTCGATCGTGTGGTCGCCGTCGATCAGCACCTCGGGCTCGACGATGGGCACGATGCCGGCCTCCTGGCACAAGGCAGCGTAGCGCGCCAGCGCGTGCATGTTGGCCTCGATGCAGGCCTGCGTCGGCATGCCCTCGCCGATGCCGATGACCGCGCGCCACTTGGCGAAGCGCGCGCCCAGCCCACGGTACTCGTCGAGGCGCTCGCGCAGCCCGTCGAGCCCCTCAGTGACCTTCTCGCCGGGGAAGCCGGCCAGGGCCTTGGCGCCCTGGTCCACCTTGATGCCGGGGATCACGCCCTTGTCCGAGAGCACCTGCGGCAGCGGCGTGCCGTCGGCGGCACTCTGGCGGATGGTCTCGTCGAACAGGATCACGCCGCTCAGATACTGCTCGATGCCCTGCGTGGTCAACAGCAGGCGCCGGTAGGCGCGGCGCGTGTCCTCGGTGGACTCGAGGTCGATCTCCTTGAAGCGCTTGGCGATCGTGCTGTTGCTCTCGTCGGCGGCGAGCAGGCCCTTGCCCGGCTCGACCAGCGCGTGCGCGGTGGATATCAGCTCGTTCGTGGACATCGTCGACTACCCTGTTTGGACGCGATGCGCCCCGGCCGGGGCGGGATGGCTTGACGGCGCGCGAGTATAGCAAGCGGCCAGCCGCGCGCGCTACGCCGCCACACGGCCCCGCACCGCGCGCGCCTAGACCCAGGACGCCGCGTCGGCCAGGCGGGTCCGCAGCTCGGCGTCGGAGAAGCTCGCGAGCATGGACTGGCCCTCCGCCGCGGTGGTCGCCTCGAGAGCCACCCAGTACACGCTGGTGTCGCCCCGAGCGGAGAACATGAGCGTGATGCTGCCGTAGGAGCCGGCCGACAGCGCCACCGTCCACTCGATTCCGCCCTGGTCGGTAAAGCGTCGCATCGCAGCGAGCCCGTCGGGTGTGGCGGCTACCGTGCGCCCACCAGCCCGGGTGATCAAGAGCCACCGGGGACCCACACGCGCCGGCGCCCGCATCCTCGCGCGACCGGTTGCAGCCGGTCCTGGTGCGCGACCAAGGGGCAAAATGTTCGATGTCGCACAGAGACCCCGACGGCGTTCGGCCCAGCCTCTCGTAGCCATCTTGCCTTGCCCGTGAGCGGGCCGGTTTCACGGGCACCAAGCATTCATTCGCGTTACGCTGTTAGACTAAGTTCGGTAGCGAACAAACTGGGTCTGGGCATCAGGCCTTGGCAACGCAAAATATATATCGCACCATAGCAGTCGGACGGATCGCATCGCCATGTCGGAACATTACGTTCCAACGGGTAACCACCTACTCGCCACGCTCCCCCGGGACGAGTACGAGCAGATCTTCGATCAACTCGAGCTCGTGTATCTCCCGCTGGGCGACGCGATCTGCGAGCCCTACATCGAGATGAAGCACGTCTACTTCCCCGTGGACTCGATCGTCTCGCTGCTGTGCGTGATGGAGGACGGTGGGTCCGCCGAGATCGCCGTCGTCGGCTTCGAGGGCATCGTCGGGGTGTCGCTGTTCATGGGGGGCGAGAGCACACCCAGCCGTGCGGTGGTGCAGTCCAGTGGCTACGCCTTCCGCTTGCCGGGCAACATCCTCAAAAACGCGTTCTATCGCGCCGGACCGATGCAACGGCTCCTGCTGCGCTACACCCAGGCGCTGCTCACGCAAATGGCACAGACCGCCGTGTGCAATCGTCACCACACGCTGGACCAGCAACTGTGCCGGTGGCTGCTGTTGAGCCACGATCGCTTGACCTCGCCGGAGCTGTACATGACCCAGGAGCTCATCGCGAACATGCTCGGGGTGCGCCGCGAAGGCGTCACCGACGCCGCGGGCAAGCTGCAAAAGGCCGGTCTGATCGAGTACCACCGGGGCCACATCACGATCACGGGCCGCGACGACCTCGAGGCGCGCACGTGCGAGTGCTATCACGTGGTCAAGCGCGAATACGAGCGCCTCCTGCCCTACGAGATCGCGCGCTGACGCAGCCAGCCTGGCGACCCCAGGGCGGCGTGCGAGCGCTGCCACCAGGGCTCGCACGCCGCCACCACCCCGCAGTCAAGCTGTCGCGCTGATCCAGCCTGTCTCACCCGACACCCGCGACCTGCCCGTGCCCGGACAAGCTCTCATGCGCCGGTATGTTCGATACCATGCATACACACGGTTGCGCGAAGCGCACGCTGGATACATGCCCGGACTCCGGGCTCGCAACGGCGGCACTGCAGCCGACTTGCGCTGTGCCCAGCGTATCCAGGAGACGGCGACGTTGGGCCGAGGAGAACCAACGTGTCCCATCAACCGCTCGGGGCCCATGCCAACCGCCTGTTGGCGGCCGTGGAGCCACACGAGCTCGAACGCTTCGTCGACGCGACCGAGCGGGTCGATCTCACGCTCGGCGACACCCTCGCTGAGCAAGACACCCCCCTCAGTCACGTCTACTTCCCCCTGGACGGTCTCATCTCCGTGGTCACCGGCACCATCCAGCGAACCAACCTCCAGGTCGGCCTGGTCGGCCGCGAGGGCATGCTGGGGGCGACGCTCAGCCTTGGCGTCTCCCGATCGGCGACCCAAGCGCGCGTGCAGGGCACGGGAACGGCACTGCGTATCCAAGCGAGCGCGTTCGAGGACGCGCTCACCACCCATCCCAGCCTGCATGCGGTCGTCCAGCGCTATCTTTATGTGACGATCGTGCAGCTGGCCCAGACGACCCTGTGTACACACTTCCACTTGCTGGAAGCGCGCCTGGCCCGGTGGCTCCTGATGACGCACGACCGCACCTCGCGGGACACCTTTGCGGTGACCCACGCGTTTCTCGGCTACATCCTGGGCGTGCGCCGGGTCGGCGTCACCAAGGCGGCCTCGGCGCTGCAGCATCGCAGCCTGATCCGCTACAGCCGGGGTTCCCTGACGATCCTCGATCGCGCGGGCCTCGAGCAAGCCAGCTGCGAATGCTATCGGGCCGATCGCGCGACCTACACTCGCCTGATGGGGTGACTGCATCCCCTGCACGGCGGCGGGCGAGCGAGGCCATGGGTCAAATGACGCACGGGGTGTCACCGTAGCCAGCATGCGCATCGCTACACGCAACGGCGCCGATTGCGCCGAAATGTTTCCAAGCGCACCTAACCGAGCCTTCCCGGCCCGCAGAATGGCCGCATGATGCCAGCAGCGCCGCCGGGGCGCTTCGAGTGGGCCCGGGCCGTTGTCGGGTGCGCACGCGGATGCCACCGGCTCGTCACCCGGCGTTGACTCGCGCATTGGCGCTGACCTCGCCCCGTGTCGACGCCTGACCCGCCCTGGGGCCAGGGCGGACCATCGGCCCGCCTTTGTGTCCGTATCCTCGATCGGGGGCTCGAGCGCTTGGGTGGCTGCGATCGAGGCCGCGCGGCGATCACGCGCCCGTGTTCGCAAGCGCACAGACGCGGTGATTCGACCCTGCGAGGATCGCCCCATGATCGAAAGGAACAGCCGGCCAAGTCGTTGATCGAACGCTCCGGCCCGCGCATGCGGGCCCACGGGAACGCCGCACAGGCTGGATGCGCCCATGACGGGCACATCGGGCCACGGCAACCATCCCCCTCCCCCTTCCCAGGGGTTAAGGCGGGCCCATCGGCCCGCCTTTTTTTTG
>CAYUKN010000097.1:5300-8003 GCA_964445325.1 uncultured Ectothiorhodospiraceae bacterium | reverse complement strand
CGGCCGATCTCGATGCGGTGGCGTTCGCCCGGACCTTCGCCGACGCCGGGGTCAGCGCCATCATCTACACCGACATCGGCCGCGACGGCATGCTCGAGGGGGTCAACGTCGAGGCGACTACCCGCGTCGCCCGCGCCGCCGGCGTGCCCGTGATCGCCTCGGGCGGGATGAAGAGCCTCGACGACGTGCGCGCCCTGGCCGCCGCCGGCGAGCCCGGCGTCGCCGGCGCCATCCTGGGACGCTCGATCTACGAGGGCACCATCGACTTCGCCGAGGCGCAGAGCCTCGCCGATACGCTCGCTCGCGAGAACCCCGAATGAACACGAATGGACACGAATGGACACGAATCGTTGGGCCAAGTGTTCGCGCCACACACCGCCGGAGCTTCGCTTTCGGCTCCCCCTATCGGTGCCAAGCCAGGCGAGCGGCTCGCTACAACAAGCAAATTGATGCGTTGGTCGCCGGGTGGCAAATGCTGAGCGGGGGACGCGTCATCCCTGTTAGGTGGATCGCTCGTGGCTCTGTCAGGCTGAGCAATGGCCGCTACGCGGCCAGCGCGGCGCCCGCTGATGCGAGGGCACCGTCGAGGCGAACAATTCGTGTCCATTCGTGTTAATTCGTGGTTCTTATTACGAGCCGCGCATCTGACACCCAGGTTGAGCTCTCGTAATGGCACTTGCCAAGCGCATTATCCCCTGTCTCGACATCGACGCCGGCCGGGTGGTCAAGGGCGTTCAGTTCGAGTCGATTCGTGACGCCGGCGACCCGGTCGAGATCGCGCGCGCCTACGACGCGGCGGGCGCCGACGAGGTCTGCTTCCTCGACATCACCGCCTCCAGCGATCAGCGCGAGACGCTGGTCGATGTCGTCGAGCGCGTCGCCGCCGAGGTGTTCATTCCGCTGACCGTCGGCGGCGGGATTCGCTCGGTCGATGACGTGCGCCGCATGCTCAATGCGGGCGCCGACAAGGTGTCGATCAACACGGCGGCCGTGCGCGAGCCCGATCTGGTTCGCCGCGCGGCGGAGTGGGTGGGCTCGCAGTGCATTGTCGTCGCGATCGATGCGAAGCGGGTCCGCGACGAGCCACCACGCTGGTCCGTGTTCACCCATGGCGGGCGCCACGACACCGGCATCGACGCGGTCGAGTGGGCCCAGCGCATGGTCGAGCTGGGCGCGGGGGAGCTGCTGCTGACGAGCATGGACCGCGATGGCACCAAGCTCGGCTTCGACAACGAGCTCACGCGCGCGATCAGTGACGCCGTGAGCGTGCCCGTGATCGCCTCGGGCGGCGTGGGCGAGCTGGCGCATCTCAGCGCGGGCGTGCTCGAGGGCCACGCCGATGCCGTGCTCGCCGCCAGCATCTTCCACTTCGGCACCTATCGCATCAGCGAGGCCAAGGCCGAGATGGCCCGTGCCGGGATCTCGGTGCGCCAGTGAGTTCCGCTGCGCCGGCCGTTGGGGATCGCGCCGGTGGCCCTGTGCTACAGTCGCGCCATGAGTGAAGATGTGCTGCGCGCCCTTGCCCACACCCTCGCCGAGCGCCGCGATGGCGATCCGGCAAGCTCGTATACGGCGTCGTTGATGGCGGGCGGCGAGGAAAAAATCCTCAAGAAGGTGGGCGAGGAGGCGACCGAGGTGGTCATCGCGGGCCGCGGCAGCGATGATATCGCGCTCGTCCACGAGATCGCCGACCTCTGGTATCACACACTGGTTCTATTGGCCCATCGCGGGCTGGGACCCGACGACGTCATCGGTGAGCTGGAGCGCCGTGGCGGCGTTTCGGGCCACGCCGAGAAAGCGGCCCGGGGGTCCTAGTGACGCTTGCGGAGGCAACGACATGATGGGAATTAGCGTCTGGCAGCTTTTGATCGTTCTGGCCATCGTGCTGGTCCTGTTCGGTGCCAAACGCCTGCGCACGATCGGCACCGATCTCGGGGGCGCGATCAAGGGGTTCAAGAGCGCGATGCGCGAAGGCGAGGACGAGGGCGAGGCGGACGCGCGCAAGGCCTCGGGCCACCTCGAGGACGACGCCGACGGCGACAAGGATGAGCGCTTCAGCGAGGAAAAGACCAACGAAGAAAAGCAGAAACGGTCCTGACGCGCCGCCCCGGCGCGCTGCGCTGAGCGCTTCGTGTTCGATCATGACCGACCCCCGACGGTGACCGCGCGGGCGTGAGTGCTCGCGATGGCTCGGCCGCCTTTCGTGACGTGGCCGTAGTCAGCGGCCCGATTTGCTGAGACGTCTCCGTATGGCGAGTAGCCGCTGACGATGTTCGACATCGGCTTCTGGGAAATCCTAATCATCGGCGTCGTGGGCCTGATCGTGGTCGGCCCAGAGCGCCTGCCCGCCGTGGCCACCTTTTTGGGGCACTGGGTCGGGCGCGTGCGTCGCTTCGCCAACCACATGCGCGAAGAGATCCAGCAAGAGCTCGAGACGGAGCAGCTCAAGAACGTCGTCCAGGAGCAAAACCGCGAGCTCCAATCGTTGCGCGAGGAAGTGGCCGAGGCGCGCGACGACGCCGATCAGGCGATGCAGGAGACGCGAGCGGCGGCCGAATCCGCACCGACGCCGGCACAGCCCGACACGGGCGAGCCGGCACCCGACACGGGCGCGGCCAGCGAGGCCGCGGCGAACACGTCGTCGGCGAAGAAGGCGAGCGCGAAGAAGGCGAGCGCGAAGAAGGCAACTGCGAAGAAGGCAGC
>CAYUKN010000097.1:0-5200 GCA_964445325.1 uncultured Ectothiorhodospiraceae bacterium | reverse complement strand
CGCGAAGAAGGCAGCCGCGAAGAAGGCAGCCGCGAAGAAGGCAGCCGCGAAGAAGGCAGCCGCGAAGAAGACGGCCAGCAAGAAATCGGTGGCCGGCACGGGCGCCGCGCAGCGCCCGAGCGCGCCGGCGAGCGGGCAGGACTCGCCTGCTGGCTCGAAGGCGGACCGGGCGGATACCGAGGCCCGGCGTGACAACGACGAGCCCGAGTCATCATGAGCGCCGAAGGCGAGTCTAGCGGAACCCAAGACGAACAGGGCGGCCAGGCGCCGTTCCTCGCGCACTTGGTCGAGCTACGTCAGCGCTTGCTGCGCGTCGTCGTGGCGGTGCTGCTCGTGTTCCTGGTGCTCTATCCGTTCTCCAACACCATCTATGAGGTCGTGGCGGGGCCGTTGATGGCGCACTTGCCCGAGGGCTCGAGCATGGTGGCGATCGACGTCGCCTCGCCGTTCCTGATCCCGCTCAAGCTGACACTCATGCTCGCGGTCTTCGCCGCGATCCCGTACATCCTGTACCAGCTGTGGGCGTTCGTCGCGCCCGGTCTGTATCTGCACGAGCGGCGCCTGGTGCGCCCCCTCGTGAGTGCCAGTACGCTGCTTTTCTACGCGGGGGTGTTGTTCGCCTATTTCGCCGTCTTCCCGCTCGTGTTCGGTTTCTTCACCAGCGTCGGCCCGGCCGGCGTTGAGGTAACCACCGACATCGCGCGCTATCTCAGCTTCGTGATCACGCTGTTCTTCGCTTTCGGTTTCGCCTTCCAAGTGCCCGTGGCGACCATCCTGCTCGTGATGACGGGCGCGACGACGCCGGAGAGTCTGGCGCGCAAGCGCCCCTATGTGTTCGTCGCCGCCTTCATCATCGGTATGCTTTTAACGCCGCCGGATATGGTTTCGCAGACGCTGCTGGCGCTGCCGATGTGGCTGTTGTTCGAGGTGGGCGTGGTGCTCGCACGGGTGATGCGCGAGCGCCAGCTCGAGCGCACCGGCGTCGAGAGCGACGACACGAACGGGTAGGGCCTATACCCCAATGGAGAGAGACGAGACGATGCATACACTGGCCCTGTTGCGCCACGGCGAGAGCGAATGGAACCGCGCCAACCGCTTCACCGGTTGGGCCGACGTGGACTTGACCGAAACGGGCATCGACGAGGCCCACGAGGCTGCGCGGCTGCTGCGCGAGGGCGGCTACGACTTCGACCGCTGCTATACGTCGCTGCTCAAGCGTGCCATCCGGACGCTGTGGATCGCCCTCGACGATCTCGACCGCATGTGGCTGCCCGTGCATCGCCACTGGCGCCTCAATGAGCGCCACTACGGCGCGCTGCAGGGGCTCAACAAGGCCGAGATCGCGGCCGAGCACGGCGACGAGCAGGTCCACGTTTGGCGCCGCAGCTACTCGGTCCAGCCGCCGGCGCTCACACCCGACGACGCACGCCACCCCCGCTTCGACCCGCGCTACCGCCAACTCACCGACGACGAGCTCCCGCTCACCGAGTGCCTTGCCGACACAGTGGCGCGCTTCATGCCGTCTTGGACGGGCGAGATCGCGCCGGCGATCGCGTTCGGCGAGCGCGTGCTCATCGCGGCGCACGGCAACTCACTGCGAGCACTGGTCAAGCACCTGGAAGGCATGAGCGACGAAGCCATCACGGGAATCAACATCCCGACCGGCGTGCCGCTGGTCTATCGCCTCGACGACGACATGCGCCCCGTCGAGCGCTTCTATCTGGGCGACAGTGACCGGGTGCGCGAGGCCATGGCCGCGATCCAGGCCCAGGGCAAGGCCTTATGAGGCGATCAATGGCGACCAGCGAGCGCCGGGGTCAGTCGGTCCCTTCCTCGGCCCTGGCCGCGGGCTCCTCGCCGTAGAGGTCCGAGCCCTTGTAGACGTCGTGGGCGTGGCGCAACAGCACCATCACCACCGCTGCGACGGGCAAGCCCAGCAACACCCCGGTGAAGCCAAAGAGCTGTCCGCCGGCGAGCACGGCGAAGATCACCGCGACCGGGTGCATGCCGATGCGGTCGCCCACGAGCAGCGGCGTGAGCACCATGCCCTCGAGCAACTGCCCGATCCCGAAGACCACGGCGACGGCGATCAAGTGCCAGATATCGCCGAATTGGAACAACGCCGCGATGGCGGCCGCGAGGATGCCCACGATCGTGCCCAGGTAGGGCACGATGCTGGCGATGCCGGCGAGCATGCCGATCAACAGCGCCAGATTGAGTCCCACGAGCCAAAGGCCGACTGCGTAGATCACCCCCAGACTGACCATCACCATGAACTGGCCGCGCAGGAACGCGCCCAGGACCTCGTCGCACTCGCGCGTGAGTGTCGACACGGTCGGCTCAATGCGACGCGGGATCAGATCGTGGACCCGCTGGACCAGAAGGTCCCAGTCGCGCAGTAGGTAGAACGTCACCACGGGCACCAAAGCGGCGTTGGCGAGCCAGCCGAACAGCGCGAGCCCGGAGCTCGAAACCCGCTGGAGCACTTGGGTGGCGATGTCGCCCGTTCGCTGCCAGTGGCTCGCCAGGGTCTGCCCGAGGCGATCCAATGCCAGTTGGTCGGTGACCTCGATGCCGGCGCGCTGTTCCACCCAGGGCAGCGCGGTCTGCTGCGCCCAGTTGAGCATGGCCGGTAGGCTCGCCTGCAGCGCCCGGATCTGGTCGCCGATCATGGGGATGAGCAGCAGCACGAGGCCGATGAGCACCACCAGCAGCATGGCGAAGACGACGCCGACCGCGCCCGTCCGGGGTATTCGCAGCAGCTGCAGCCGGTCGACCAGGGGATCGCCCAGGTAGGCCAATAGCGCACCCAAGAGGAACGGCATCAGGATGGGCGTGAGCAGGTAGACGACCAACCCGCCCACGACGATGCCCGCGAGCAGCAGGCCTTGCTTGGCGTTGGTCATAGGATGGGCGCCCCCGGTCGGTCGCGACGGCCAATGGTGCCGTTATGCGGCGGCTCATGCGAGGCCCGCGCGTGACGCGGCGAGCGCGCGCTCGTAGAATAACCACCGGTCACAGCCCGGCGGTCCGGACTTCCCCCCATGAAGCGCTACGGCATCCGCAAGACGCTCGCGCCCGATCACCCGAGGCGCCAGTCGCACCTGCTCGGTGACGACTTCGAGGCCTTCGACTGGTTCGAGACCGAGCGCGAGCGCGATCAGGCCTTCCGCGAGATGCAGCGCGAGCACCTCTACTCCCGCCCGGGCGATGTCCCTCGCTTGGTGTTGGAGAAGGTCGACCGGTGACGACGATGAGCGCGGTGGCCGCGCCGGTCCGCCGGTGTGCGCTCGGCGAGCGCCGACGATGATCCGCTGGGCGATGATCGCGGCCTGCTTGAGCGGCCTGCTGGCGGTCGCGCTGGGGGCGTTTGGCGCCCACGGGCTCGCCGACACCCTGGGCGCGCGCGCCGCGGTCTACGACACGGCCTTGCGCTACCACTTCGTCCATACGCTCGCGCTCATGGCGGCGGCGCTCGCGCCGGTCGCTGGGGCAGGGCAACGCGCGTGCCGTGTCGCCGCCTGGCTCTGGCTCCTCGGGATCCTGGTGTTCAGCGGCAGCCTTTACGGCTTGGCGCTGACGGGCGCGGGCTGGTTGGGGGCGGCGGCGCCGTTCGGCGGCATCGCCTTGATGCTGGGCTGGTTCTTGCTGTTGGTGGCGGCCTGGCGCGGCCCCGACGTACGGCCCTGAGCACGGCCTGATTGAACCCGCTCATCGCGGTGGCGGATCTCAGGGGACTGTTCGCAAGTCACTGGCGGATCGGACTACAAGTCCGATCCGCAGGATGTGATGAGACCCGAATTCGCAATCGATAAGACCTTCCCTAAGCCGCGATCGACGCATTGGCGAGTGCATGATGACGGGCACCGAGCAACCGACCACGCATGGCCATTACCCTGAGCTCGAGGGCCGGTGCGCGCTAGTGACCGGCGCCGCCCATGGCATCGGTTTCGCCATCGCCGCCGGCCTCGCCGAGCAGGGGATGCACGTGCTCGGCATCGACGCCGATGACGCCGCGCTGCCGGCGGCCGCCGAGGCGCTCGCCGATTCGGGGCGGGTGGTGCTGATCCCGGGTGACGTCGCCGACGAGGCTCAGGTCAAGGCGGCCATGCGCGAGGCCAAGCGCCGCCTCGGCGGCCTCGATGCCCTGGTCAACAACGCCGCCATCGCCGCCGCCGAGACCGGTCCCGTCGAGCGGCTGTCGCTGGCCGAATGGCAACGCCGCATCGACACCAATCTCACCGGGGTGTTCCTGTGCGCCAAGCACGCCGCGCCCCTGCTGCGCGACGGCGGCGGGGCGATGGTCAACATCGCCTCGACCCGTGCGGCGCAGTCCGAGCCCGATTGCGAGGCCTATGCCGCGAGCAAGGGCGGTGTGGTCGCCCTGACCCACGCACTGGCGACGAGCCTGGGTCCCGACGTGCGCGTCAACGCGGTCAGCCCGGGCTGGATCGACACCGCCGGCGAGGGCGACCAGCTTCGCCCCATCGATCACCAACAGCACCCCGCCGGGCGCGTCGGTCGCCCCGCCGACGTCGCCGCCCTGGTGACCTGGCTCGTCTCGGATGCCGCGGGCTTCGTCACGGGCCAGGACTGGAGCATCGACGGCGGCATGACCCGGCGCATGATCTACGCCGACTGAGCGTCGCTCCGGAAGGCCACGCAGCCGATTTCTACCTCGCTCTTGGTTCTCGCCAAGACGCCAAGCGCGCCAAGAGGCGCCAAGATTTCTTTGTGTTGAATAGAGCAGCGCTTTGCCCTCAGGGGTAGGCTCGGATACATACCATCGCTGATGGATCTCGCGAAGACGCTAAGCCCGCCCAGGGGCGCCAAGGTTTTGTAATTGATGACGAGGGATCGGGTGGAGGGGCGAATCGCCTAGGAGCCTGTCCGAGAATTCGGTGCCGTAGCGAGCGCGTGGCACAGCGTGCAGATTTCTCCGGTCGTGAAACGAGCATGGTGGTTGCCATGTGAGTTGAGCGATCGGAAAAAGATGCCGCTGTGGGACGCGCGCAGTAGGTACATGGATTCTCGGACAGGCTCCTAGTGAGGGGGCGTCATCTTGGCGTTCTCGGTGGACTTGGCGCCTTTGCGTGGGCCCGGCCGCACCGCCTGGTGGCCTTGCACGGCCCTGTGCCTGAGGCACAGCCCTCGCTCATGGTTCTCGCGAAGACGCTAAGCGCGCCAAGAGACGCAAAGT
>CAYUKN010000096.1:0-8022 GCA_964445325.1 uncultured Ectothiorhodospiraceae bacterium | reverse complement strand
CACGATGTTGGACAAGCCCTGGCCGATGAACTCCTGGTTGCCGTCGATGCGCTGGGTCGATCGCAGGGCGATCGCGCGGCCGATCGAAACCGCCTCGATGAGCCCGAGCAGGGCCACCGCCAGCGCCTCGGGTGCGAGCGTCTGCAGGGTTTCGGCCTCGAAGCTGGGCATGCTCGGTTGCGGCAGCGTCGCCGGCACGGCGCCGACCACGGGTACACCGCCGGGCACGGCACCGATGATCCAGGCGACCAACGTGCCCGCGAGCATCGAGATCAACAAATAGGGCCAGTTGCGGCGCCAGAGCTTGACCGCCAGGGCGGCGCCGAAGCTCACCGCGGCGATGACCACCACGCGGGGTTGGACCGCGTCGAGGTGGGTCACGACGTAGCGCCAGACCTCGACGAAGTGCTCGCCGCGGGGCACGTCGATGCCGAGCACGTGGCGCAGCTGGCTGGTGATGACCAGGATGGCCGCGCCCGCGGTGAAGCCGGTGACCACCGCGGGCGAGACGAAGTTGACGAGGGTGCCCAGGCGGGCCAGGCCGAAGGCGAGCTGGTAGACGCCGGCCAATAGCGTGAGTGTCAGCGCCAGGGTGATGTAGTCGGCGGTGCCGGGCTCGGCCAGCGGCGACAGGGTGGCGTAGACCATGATCGACAGGGCCAGCGTCGGCCCCGATATCAAGTGCCAGGACGAGCCGAACAAGGCGGCGACGACGGCCGGGACGATCGCGGTGTAGAGGCCGTACTGCGGCGGCAGGCCGGCGATCAAGGCGAAGGCGACGCCCTGCGGCAGGACGACGACGGCGTTGGTCAGGCCCGACCAGGCGTCGGCCCGCGCTGTACGCGCGTCGACCCGGGGCCACCACCGCAGGAACGGCAGCACCCGCCGCAGCGTGGGCTGCGCCGGTCTCAAGTGCGCGACCGTTTTGGCGCCGGATCGACGGGCACAAGCACCTCCGAGCGCGCGGTGGGTCTAGATGGTCCGTTCTCAGGGGTCTTTCGGCGAGACCCGGCCGCGACCGCCGCGCCGTACGAGACGGCCCAGTGGCGGGCCCCGAGTGCCGCAGCCAGGTTCCCAGCCTACATCATCGGGATACATCGGTGCCGCAGACGAGACCGGCCCACCCGGGGTGGGCCGGTCCCGCCGCATCCCGTTGCGGGATGGGCGACGACGGCTGCGTTGGATCAGCCGCCGTAGGCGTCGCGGATGGCGTCCATCGCGCTGCCGCCGCCGGCGGCCTCGACACCACGGACCCACTGCTCGACCACGTCCATGTTGCCCTCGATCCAGTTGGTCGCGACCTTCTCGGGGGAGCGCTCCTTGCGATTGAAGCCGTCGATCCAGACGCTCTGCGCCTTGAGCGGCACGTTGAATTGCTTGAGGAACGCCGCGACCTGGGGCTGTTGCTCGGCCCAGCCGGCACGAGTGATCGTGTAGACGGTGGTCTCCATGCCGGCGATCTTGCCCTCGGGGTCGCGCTCGAGGAAACGGATGTCGAACTCGATGTCCATCCAGTGCGGCTTCCAGCCGTGGAACACGATGTGCTCGTTTTTGCGCGTCTTGCGCTTGACCTGGCTTAGCATGCCGGCGGTGCTGCTCGGCACGACCTTCCAGTCGCCCAAGCCCATGTAGTCGTTGCTGACTGCATCCTGGAACGCGCGCGTCATGGCCGCGCCCGCGCCGATGGCGTAGATCTCATGGTCGAACATGTCGCCGTTGTCGGCGAGATCCTCGACGGTCTTTACGCCGGCCTCGTAGGTGTACGCCGGCACGGCCATACCCTGGATGGCGCCCTCGAGATTGGCGGCGTGTTGCACTGCGGTGCCGTTATCGAGCAAGGGCTGGACCATGTCCTTGTGCGCGGGCATCCAGGCGCCCAAGGAGACATCGACGTCACCCCCGCGGATGCCCTCGTAGACGAACTGCGGCTCGAGCTCCTGGACGCTGGTGTCATAGCCCATGGCCTCGAGGAGTTGGGTCGCGACCTCGGTCTTGACGGTCACGCCCGGCCAAGCCTGGATGGCGAAGCGGGTCGTCTCCTCGGCGGCGGCCCGCAGCGGGGCGAGCACGGTGACAGTCGCGAGCGCGGCCACCACGAGCGGCGTTGTGCGGATACTTCGTCGGGACTTCTTCATGGATACCTCCTGCATTGCCAATGGGCGCATGCCGCGCGGTCGATCAAGCGGGCGTGCGCTCGAGCACCCGGAGCCGCGACCACAGCGGGTCGCGGTCGAGATAAGCGCCCTGGAGACGCCTGTAACCGGTATTCGGATCGAATGCCTCGCGACCGTGCAGCACGCGCAGGTTGTCGAAGGCGAGCATCTGGCCGGGCGCGAGCGTCAGGCGCACCATGTAGGCGGGATCGCGCAACAGCTGCCAGAAACGCCGATAGGCGCGATAGAACGCCTCGACGCGCTCGGCGCTGAGCCAGAGGGTGTCGCGGATCCAGTTGTTGAAGCGGATCTCGGTGACCTCGCCGTCGGCGTCGCGGCCGATGATGGGTACGCGATGCGCGATGTCGGCGGACTCGTCCTGGAAGCGGAAATCGACCGGCACACTCGCCAGCAGCTCGAACGCCGCCGGGTCCTCGCGACGCAAGGCCTCGGCCACAGCGAAGCCGTCGACCAGTAGCGACCCGCCACCCTCGGCCTCGTTGGCCAGGCAGTACAGCAACTGGACATCGGGTGCGCGCTGCCAGTTGGGCAGATCGACGTGGGGCTCGAGGGGGGCCGAGGTGAATGCCGCGTTGTTCGGGTCGGGCTTGGAGACCACGTCGAACATGCGCCCGAAGTTGGTCTCGCGCGGCCAGCCGACGCGCTCGGCCGCGCGCAGGACCTCGCCCTCGTCGGCCGGGCCGTCGGTGAGCACGACCACGCCGTAGCGATCGAGCGCGCGCAGCCACTCGGCCACGCCATCGGCGCGCTGCATGAACGCGCGGTGCGCGACCGTGGGCAACGCGCCCGCCATGTCGCCGGCCCAATGGACGCGCTCGCGGCCGGCCGCGGCCCCGCCATCGGCGTCGAGCACGCGCTGGCGCAGCCAGCCCGGGTCGAACAGGCTCTCGTGTTCACCGTAGTCGCCCATAGGCGGCCAGCCCAGATAGAGCGCCCCCTCGGGCGTGATCGACACCGACGGCGCCGGGATCGCCGCGGGCACGTCGATGATCCGGAACAGGCGCTCGCGCGTCTGCGGGTGGCGGCAGGCACTGCACGCGCAGTGATCGCGCAGCCAGACGAACGGGAAGCGCCCCGTGGCGCCGTCGTCCCAGGTGAGGACCAAGGCATTGCCGTCGCTGCGCGCGTCGGCGAGGCGCGCCGCGCTCGCGTAGTCGGCGAGCTCGGCCATGCCCACCACGGGCTGCGCCTGCGCGCTCGCGGTGTCGGGATCCATTCGTGTCACCGCATCGCTCATGAAATAGCCCCCTGCTGCTCGCTGAGCTTCGAGCGGTACTCGCGCTCGTAGAGCGCCTCGTAGTTACGGATATATTGATCCGTCGCATCGAAGTTGGGCTGGTAGTCCCAGGGCTGGATCTTGCCGCGGTTGAGCGCGTCGAAGATGAAGCGCCGGCGCTTCTGGCTCTGCAGCACCCGCTGGCGCAGGTTGTCGAGGTCCCATTGCTCGGCGACCAGAACGGCAAGGGCGTTCTCAATCTCGGCGTAGTCCGCCTGGCCCGCGAGGTCGTTGAGCTCCTCGGGGTCGGCCTCGAGATCGAACAGCTGCGGCGGATCGTCGCCCTGGTCGGGCTCGCCCTGGCTGTGGACGTACTTGTAGCGCCCCTGGCGCACCATCAGACACGGCCCCGCCGCGCCCTCGCCGAGGTACTCGGCGTAGACGGTATCGGGCCAGTCCGTGGTCTCGCCCTCGAGCAGCGGACGGATACTGCGGCCCTTGAGGTGGGGCGCATAGAGCGGGTCGGGCTCCTCGCCCGAGGCGAAGTCGACCAGGGTCGGGAACAGATCGACGAGCGACATGTTCTGCGACACGCGGCCCCCGCCTTGGATGTCGGGGTGGCGCACGATGAACGGCACGGCCGCCGACCACTCGTAGAAGCTCATCTTGTACCACATGCCGCGCTCGCCGAGCATGTCGCCGTGGTCGGCCGAGAAGATCACGATGGTGTTGTTGGCCAGGCCGGCGTGCTCGAGCGTGTCCATGATCTCGCCGACCTTATCGTCGACGTAGCTCGTCATGCCGTAGTAGGCGTGGCGCGCCTTGCGGATGTCGTCGTCGGTGACATCCTGGCGGTGCATGCCGTAGTGGTAGTACAGGCGCGCGCTGTGGGCATCGCGCTGATCGACCGGGACGTGCTCGACCGACGGCAGATCGATGTCATCGTCGCTGTAGCGATCCCAGTACGCGCGCGTGGTCAGATAGGGGTCGTGCGGGTGCGTCATCGACACGACGTGGAAGAAGGGCCGATCGTCGCGCGTCTCGCGGGCGACATCGTAGAGATAGCGCCTGGAGCGGAACGCCGTCTCGTCGTCGTAGTCGATCGGCATGCTGCGCGCGACCACGCCCGCGCCGGTGACGCTGTCCATGTTGTGGAAGAAGTCGAGTTGCTCCTCGGGCTTGTCCCAATCGGGCGTCCAACCGAAATCGACCGGATAGAAGTCGGTGGTCAGGCGCTCCTCGAAGCCGTGGAGCTGGTCGGGGCCCACCAGGTGCATCTTGCCCGACAGGCAGGTCCGGTAGCCCAGCGAGCGCAGGTAGTGCGCGAATGTGGGCACGCCGGCCGGGAACTCGGAGGCGTTGTCGTAGGCGTCGAGCTCGGAGGCCAGGCGCCCCGAGAGCATGGACACCCGCGAGGTCGAGCACAGCGGCGAATTGCAGTAGGGGTTGTCGAAGACGGTGCCGCTGGCGGCCAGGCGCTCCAGATTGGGCGTCTTGATGTTGGGGTGGCCGTACATCGACAGCGCGGGCGCGCCGAGCTGGTCGGCCATGATGAACACGATATTGGGGCGTTGCTGCGACATGGGCCTCCCGTAAGGGGTTGCGCTGGCGGGGTCGTTGGGTGACTCGTATTGTCTGGCGTTGGTGCGCACGGCCACCAACGATTAATCTGGCCACTGAGCCTTAGCTGTGCTTATACCGGAGGGAGGGCATGCGGGCACTGCCGCCGCCGGCCTGGCTGCGCACGTTCGAGTCGGCGGCACGCCATCTCAGCTTCACCCGCGCGGCGGCCGAGCTCAGCGTGACCCAATCCGCGGTCAGCCAGCAGATCCGGCTGCTCGAGGACCGCGTGGGGGCGTCGCTATTCCACCGCTTGCCCCAGAGCCTGCAGCTCACCGAGGCCGGCCGGGCCTATCTACCGGTGGTCCGCGACGCCTTCGACCGGCTCCATCTGGGGACCCACGAGGTCTTCGGCCAGGGCCGCCACGAGTTGGTCACGATCCGGGCGACACCGGGCTTCGGCGAGTTCTGGCTCGCCCCGCGCTTACCCGACCTGTTCGCGCGTTTCCCCGAGATCGACGTGCGCATCGCCTCGGCCGTATGGAACCCGGAGCTCATGGAGGCGGGCGTGGACCTGGAGGTGCGCTACGGGATCTCGGAGTGGCCCGAGCTCCATGCGCAGCGACTGACCCGCGAGGCGATCGCGCCCGTATGCGCGCCCTCGGTGGCCGAGCGCCTGGGCGGACGCCCCGAGGCACTGGCACAGGAGCGGCTGCTGCACACCGACGGCTTCCGCAACGGCTGGGCGGAATGGCTCCACTTCGCGGGCGCGACTTCCCAGGTGGACGCCGGTACGGGGTGTCACTTCGACACCGCCATCATGCCGCTCAACCTCGCCGCCGCGGGCGCCGGGGTCGCGTTGGGGCGCGAGTCGCTTACGGCGGGCCTGTTGGGGCGGGGCGAGCTGGTCGAGCCCTTCGATCGGCGCCTGGACGTCGACGAGGGGTTCCATTTGGTGTGGCTGGCCGACCGGACGCTGAGCGCCAACGCCGATCGCGTGCGCATGTGGCTCGTGGAGATGGCCGACGGCGGGCGCGCCGACCCGGCATAAGCAGCTACGGCGCGGCCGCGCCAGCGCGCGCTCGTTGCGATGATCCAACGGGGTCTCGACAATCGGGCGGTCGTTACGGAAGCCACTTGCGCCCATGTCCCCGAGAGAGCGCTACCGCCAGGCCGTCGACGCGGGCGAGCTCGCCGCCGACGCCGCGCAGGCCGAGGCAATCGAGGCATTCGATGACCTGTATGAGCGCCTGGTGGCCGACGAGCACGCCCGGCGCGGCTGGCGTGGCCGCCTGCAGCAGGCACTCGGGCGCTCGCGCACCCCGGTGACCGGCCTCTACGTCCACGGCGGGGTCGGCACGGGCAAGACCCATCTGTTCGATCTGTTTTTCGACAGCCTGCCCTTCGACGACAAGCTGCGCCTGCACTTCCATCGGTTCATGTTCCTGGTCCACGAGCGCCTGCGCGAGGTCAACGATGCCCGGGCCCCGCTGGAGCACGTCGCCGCCGACTTCGCCGCGCGGGCACGCGTGCTCTGCCTCGACGAGATGCACGTCAACGACATCACCGACGCGATGCTCATGTACGGCCTGCTCAAGGGCTTGTTCGCGCGCGGAGTGACGCTGGTGACCACGTCGAACACGCCGCCGGACCAACTCTACGCGGACGGTCTCCAGCGCGAGCAATTCCTTCCGGCGATCGAGCTCATCAAGCGCCATACCGCTCGCCTGCCGCTGGACGGCGGTACCGACTGGCGGCAACGCAATCTCGCCGACGCGGAGCTGTGGCACGTACCGCCGGGGCGCGCCGCCGACATGAGCCTGGTGACCACGTTCGAGCGCGCGGTCGCCGTCAATCGGCGCAAGCGCGATTGGGTGACGATCAACGGGCGCCGCATCGATGTGGTGTATTGGGCCGACGGGGTCGCCTGGTTCGACTTCCGCCCGCTTTGCCGCGGCAATCGCTCATCCAAGGACTATCTCGAGATCGCGCGTATCTTCCACACGGTGCTGTTGCGCCGGATCCCGGTGATGGCTGACGCCGACGACGATGCCGCGCGCCGATTCGTCAACCTGATCGACACCCTCTACGACCGCAACGTTCGCCTGTTCGCCTCGGCCGAGGCCGAGCCCGAGGCGATCTACACGGGCTCGCGTCTGGCGTTCGAGTTCCAGCGCACCGCCAGCCGCCTGCGCGAGATGCAGACGGCCGAGTACCAGCACCAGCCGCATCTGGCATGACCGGCGTGCAAGGCCTACAGGCGGGGCTGGCACGCTCGCGAAGCCGCGGAGGTTATTGTTTCCGCATACCAGCTCGCGGTTGTGTGCAACGGGGGCTGTGCCGTGCTATGCCCATTGGCCGTGCACTCGGGTTCTCGCCAAGGCGCCAAGTGCGCCAAGGTTGCTTTTTCAGGTGCGGGGCCATGGCGGCTTGCGACAGCGCTTGGCCGTGCGGGGAAACGTCACGGATGCGCGAGGGGATCTGGCCCACGAAGAACACGCTTGGCGCGCTGGTGAAGGCGCGAAGATTATTGTTTCGGCATGCCAGGTCGCGATCGTGTGCGACGGGGCTGGGCCGTGCAGAGCCCATTGGCCGTGCGTTCGGGCTCTCGCCAAGGCGCCAAGTGCGCCAAGGTTGCTTTTTCAGGTGCGGGGCCATGGTGGCTTGCGACAGAGCTTGGCCGTGCGATGCATCACGGCCGTGTGTGGCTACGCTCGCGGACCCGCGCTGAGACCAGGCCCCGCGAAGAACAAACTTGGCGCACTTTGGGGCTTGGCGCCTTGGCGAGCGTACAAACGCACGGCGCATAGGCCTTGAACGGCGCCCCGCGCCGAGCGCCCCGTACCAGGGCCCGCACCTGTATCAGATAGCCTTGGCGTACTTTCCGCCCTGGCGCCTTAGCGAGAGTACAAACGCACGGCCCGTAGGCCCTGCACGCAGGGGCCCACAACGAGAAAACCCCGCGCTCGGCGGGGTTTTCTCGGCACTGCATGGCGCTGTTGCGCCGTGCTTAGACTGCGGTGACGTTCTTCGCCGCCAGGCCCTTGGGCGTGCTCTCGGTCTCGAACTCGA
>CAYUKN010000095.1:0-8575 GCA_964445325.1 uncultured Ectothiorhodospiraceae bacterium | reverse complement strand
ACCCGCGATGGTAAGCCCGCCATCGACGCAGTCCGAGCGGCCTACAGCAACTAAGGAAGGTCTGATTTATTGCGAATTCGGGCCTCATCACATCCTGTGGATCGGACTTTTAGTCCGATCCGCCCGTGACTTGTGAACAGTCCCCGGAGATCCGCCACCGTGATGAGCGGGTTAAATCAGAAATTCCCTAAGCGCCGCTATCGCGACGGTGCCGTGCACCCTTGGGGTGTGCGGCACCGTTTTTTCGTTCCGTTGCCCCTACCGCAAGCACGTTGGGGCTTGGACAACCGGGTGACCCAAGCTCACCTGCGGACACTCGAGATACTCAAGCACCTATTCTGTTCAACAGTCGCTTCTTCCTTCATTTGCTCTCGCCAGGGCATGCACGTCCTCATGGCTAGCCCTCCTTCAAACGTTGCTCGCCAGCACTAGTGCGTCGTGGGCGACGGTGGCTGCGTCAAACCGCTCTCAGGCGGAGTCTTGCAGGCGACATTCCAGCACCCGAAAGCGATGATGCAGTCTGCGACGCTTGGCCAACAGGCAACCGGGCACAGCGTTGTCCCGGATACGCCTCGTACGGACAACAGTGCGCTTGGGGAACCCAGTGCATTAGGGAAGGCCTGATTTATTGCGAATTCGGGCCTCATCACATCCTGTGGATCGGACTTTTAGTCCGATCCGCCAGGGACTTGCGAACAGCCCCCGTAATCCGCCACCGCGATGAGCGGGTTGAATCAGGCATTCCTTAGGGCGCCGATCCCGGACACACGCGAGCGAGCGCGTGCGACAACGCCATCCCCGGGCTGGCGCGAATCGCGATACGACAGCATAGCCCCGCGTGGCGAACCGTGGCTCAGTCGCCTCGGGCGGCCGATCGATCGACGCCGGTCGCGGCGCGCGGTGTGGCGCTTCCCGGGCCAGGCCGTCGGAGGGCACCATGGCGTCGAAATCGCGGCCGGAGGCCGAGGCCACTCCGCCGGTTCGAACGCCAAGGAGCTCATCCATGCTTGGATCACCGCGAGCCCGCAAGATTGGGGGCACGCTGCTGGCGCTGGTGCTCGCCGCGGGCTGCTCGAGCACGGGTCGCCTCGATTACGAGACCATCGAGAGCCCGGCGATGGAGCGCCCGATGGACTATGGCGTCTACCTGCCGCCCGACTTCTCACCCGACGAGGAGCTGCCCCTCGTCGTCTTCCTCCACGGCGGCGGCGACGACCACCGGAGTTTCGGCGAAGCCGGCGTCGGCGAGAAGCTCGACCGCGCTCTCGCCGAACGCCGCGTGCCCCGGGCCGTCATCGTGGTGCCCAACGGCGAGCGCAGCTTCTGGGTCAACTGGCACGACGGCAGCCAGCGCTGGGCGGACTGGGTGCTCGAAGATCTGATCCCCTACGCCCAAGAGACCTACGGCACCCGGCCCTGCCCCGAGGGCTGCCATTTGATGGGTACCTCCATGGGCGGCTTCGGCACGCTCAACATGGCGATGAAACACCCCGAGACCTTCGCCACCATCACCCCCATCAGTGCGCCCATCATGAACACCGAGGAGATGATGGCGTTCTCCGAGAGCGGCTTCGTCGCGCAGATGGTCCCGGTCGAGCGCGTCTTCGGCCCGCTCGAGCCCGAGCGCGTGCGCCGCTCCGACCCCTACGTCCAGTGGACGACGCCATCCGACCTACACGGCATGGAGCTCATGCTCGTGTGGGGCGACACCGATCGCAAGGGCATTCGCCGCCACGGCGCGCGCTTCCACGAGCATCTGCTCGACCACGACATCCCGCACGATCTGCTCGTCTATCCGGGTGGGCACAAGTGGGCGAGCTGGGACGCCGCCATCGTCGAGGCATTGCGCCGCCAGCTCGGCTCCCGGTGATCCGGGCGCGGCGACGATCCCGCGCAGCCAACGAGCGGGCGTTGGGACGGTGCCGGATGAGCCCGCGGCGGCGCAGCGCTAGTGCTCGTTACCGCTTCCTGTCGCTATTGGGCTGGTCCACGCTTGCATGGCCCAGCTCCTGGAGGACCCGCCGCTGGACCCGGTTGTTGAAGTCCTGGACGATCACCTGCGAGCGAAACAGCGCATATAGCTCGAGCGCGAGCACCGCGACGATGGCCGCGGCGCCGGCGACCACGTAGCCCGCAATGATCCCGCCGGCACCGACCGCCACGAGCACGAGGTCGGTCAGCCCCCGCGCGATGCGCCCAAGATAGAAGTGGTGGAGCCCGACCACGAAGAACCAATTCAGCACGGCGTAGGTATCGGGATCGCGCAAGCGCCGCCGCGCGGCCCGATGGAACGCCGCGCGCTCGTGCGCGGGTAGCCGGCGTACCTGCTCGCGGATACGCTCTTCCTCGGCCTCAACCGCCTCGCGTTCGCGCATGGGCTGGCTCACCCGGCACGGGTTCATGGCACTTGCAGACGCTGTCGCGGCGGCGGCAGCGGCGAAGGCGATCGTGGACGAGGGCACCGCCTCGCCACAGGCCATGGCGCGCGATCGCTACCTCGGCAAAAGCGGAACACGTCGGCTCGAAATTGCACTCGAGGCCGAGCCAGCGCTTGGATCCACCGGTCGCGCGGTAGGCGGCGATCAGCCGCAAGACAAGGGAGCGAGCCAAGGCTAGCGTCCCAGCGTCACGATCATCGCCTCACGCGTCCAAAACAGCCAGAAGCGCTTCTGCTCGAGCACCTGGAACACGACCTGCCAGCCCTCGGCGGCCAGGGCGTTGAGCTCGGCCTCGACCGTCTTCATCGGCAAGCCCGACGAGCCCAGCAGCAGCGTGCCGCAGCCGCCCTCGGCGATGTGGACGACCTTGTATTCGGTGTATCGGTCAGCGGCCATGAAGGCGTTCTCCCGGTGTGGTGCATCGCGCTGCCACCTGCGCGCGCGAGCGCGGTCAAGGTCCCCGCTGATCCGCACGCGCGTCAACACGGTCGCCACCGCGCCGACGCCCGCCAGGGCAGCGAGGGGCCCGGTCGATCGCCTGCGGCGGCCCGAAGGACGATCGCCGCGAACGGTGGATCGGCGGGCACCCGGATTTGACTTGGGATCCCCGCCTGCCTAGCGTCAATCGCGTGATTTGCACGGCTTGGAGCGCCGGTCGCGGCGACCGGTGCCGGCCGGTGGGAGGCTCACATGAGCGAGCGAGTCGAAGTCGCCGGGCTCCGGGTCGACCCGGCGCTCTACGCCTTCGTTTCCGACGAGGCATTGCCCGGGCTCGGCCTCGATGCGGGGACGATCTGGGCGGGACTGGCCGCGATCGTGCGCGATATGACGCCGCGCAACCGCGAGCTCCTGGCCACGCGCGAGCGCCTACAACAGCGCCTGGATGCCTTCTGCGCCGAGCACCGCGGCCACCGGCCGGCGCCCGAGACGGTGCGCGGCCTGCTCGAGTCCATCGGTTATCTCGAGGCGGAGCCCGAGCCCTTCGCCATCTCGACGAGCGGCGTCGACACCGAGATCGCCAGCGTGGCGGGCCCGCAACTGGTCGTGCCCGTCAGCAACGCCCGCTTCGCCCTCAACGCGGCCAACGCCCGTTGGGGCAGCCTCTACGACGCGCTCTACGCCTCCGACGTCGTCCCCGACGACGACGGGGCCGAGCGCGGCCGCGAATACAATCCGGAACGCGGGCGCCGCGTCATGGCCTACGCCGGCGACCTCCTCGACGAGATCGCGCCGCTGGCCCGCGGCAGCCATCGGCGCGCCGTCGGCTACCGCCTCGACGAAGCGCAGGGCCGGATGGCGCTCGTCGTCGACACCGGGGACGGCGAGACCGGGTTGGCCGATCCCGCGCAGCTACGCGGGGCCAACGGGGCAGCCGAAGAACCGCACACCATCCTGCTTGTCCACCACGGCCTGCACGCCGAGATACGGATCGACCGCGACGACCCGGTCGGCCGCGACCACCCGGCCGGCGTGCGCGATGTCGTGCTCGAGGCCGCCGTCACGACCATCCAGGACTGCGAGGACTCGGTCGCCGCCGTCGACGGCCCCGACAAGACCGGCGTCTACCGCAACTGGCTGGGCCTGATGACCGGCGATCTCGCCGATACCTTCGACAAGGGCGGCGAGACCATCACGCGGCGGCTGCATCCCGACCGGACTTACACCGGCGCCGACGGCGGCGAGCTCACCCTGCCCGGGCGCAGCCTCATGCTCGTGCGCAACGTGGGCCACTTGATGACCACACCGGCCGTGCTCGACGCCGACGGCCACGAGATCCCCGAAGGGATGCTCGACGGCCTGATGACCGCGCTCATCGCGATGCACGATCTGCAGCGTACGGGCTCGGTGGTGAACTCGCGCACGGGCGAGAGCGTCTACATCGTCAAGCCGAAGATGCACGGTTCGGCCGAGGTCGCGTTCACCGTCGAGCTCTTCGCCCGGATCGAGGACGTACTCGGGCTCGCTCGCAACACGCTCAAGATCGGCATCATGGACGAGGAACGCCGCACCAGCCTCAACCTCGCCGCCTGCATCCGCGCGGCGCGCGAGCGCCTGATCTTCATCAACACGGGCTTCCTCGACCGCACCGGCGACGAGATCCACTCGTCGATGCATCTGGGCCCGATGGTGCGCAAGGGCGATATGAAGGCCGAGCCCTGGCTCGCCGCCTACGAGCAGCGCAACGTCGAGGTCGGCTTGAAGTGTGGCCTGCGCGGGCGCGCGCAGATCGGCAAGGGCATGTTCCCCAAGCCCGACCGCATGGCCGAGATGATGCAGTCGAAGCAGGCCCACCCCGAGGCGGGCGCGAACACCGCCTGGGTGCCCTCGCCCACGGCCGCGACGCTGCACGCGATCCACTACCACCGGGTCGACGTCGACCGGGTGCAGGCGCAGATGGAGGGGCGCGAGCAGGCGAGCCTCGACGATCTGCTGACGATCCCGGTTGCCGAGGAGCCGAGCTGGTCCGATGACGCCATCCAGGCCGAGCTCGACAACAACGCCCAGGGCATCCTGGGCTATCTCGTGCGCTGGATCGATCAAGGTGTGGGCTGCTCCAAGGTCCCCGACATCGACGATGTCCCGCTGATGGAGGACCGGGCCACCTGTCGCATATCGAGTCAGCACATCGCCAACTGGCTCACCCACGGCGTCTGCAGCCAGGCGCAGGTCGAGGCCACGCTCGAGCGCATGGCCGGCGTGGTCGACCGCCAGAACGCCGGCGATCCCAACTACACGCCCATGACCGACGATCTCGAGGCCAGTGTCGCCTTCCGGGCGGCCCACGACCTCGTATTCAAGGGCACCGAGCAGCCCAGCGGCTACACCGAGCCCGTGCTGCACGCGCGCCGCGCCGAGCGAAAGCGCCGCGGCGGTGCATGATCGCGTTGGTTGGCAGGCGATGTCGCCGGATCCCCGATGGGTCGCGGCGATGCCACGCGAGTACGAGCGAAGACACTTACAGGCCGCAGATCTCTAACTCCTACCAGTCCGTTTTCGGCGAGGACCTCAGCCGCCGGATGTGTCTCGCTTGTCGTGGTTCGCTTAGAGGGCGTTTACAAATGGTGCTCGATCAACGCCGGATGGCGTTTGGGGTGCCCTACGGCCAAACAACCATCGAACCGACGTGGCCCACGCGCCATAGAGGTCCTCGACGGAACGCAATCCGGCCTACGCGTGTACCCGTCGGTCGGTTTTTGCGGCCCGACAGGCCAATCACGGGATGCGGCGCCACCGCGACCAACCGACCACATCGGCCGCTACAGCCCCACGCAACAACCGGCGTCGAGGCCGCAACGACCCGCGGCGGCGATCCCCATGCATTGTCATGTCGATGGCTTACGTTTTTTGTAAACACCCTCTTAACGGGCAAGCCGACGTTAGCGCATTGAATCAGCGCGCTATACAAGATCCCGCGGTTTCGGTGGACGCCCGTCTCTGAGTTTCCACTGAGACAACGCATTACGCATTCCCGTGCGCCCATCGCCGATGATATCGCGGGTTCCGCGTTGTTTCGCTGCAATCATAATCCGCAGATGGTGGAAGACACGAAGCGGCGTTACGGAGCGATGACCGTGCCCTGGTGATCGAGGAGCTGCCCGCTCTGCTCGGGCTCGAGGGCGTCGAGGACGCCGAGCAGGCGCTCAGCGCTGGTGGCGGGGCTGATGGTGCGGTCGCGCGTCACGAAGGGCTCGGACAGGCGCGTGGCGACGGTGCCGGGCTGCAGGCCGACGACGACCGCCTGCGGATGGCGGAAGGCGATCTCGATGGCACTGGTGCGCACGATCTGGTTGAGCGCGGCCTTGGCGCTGCGGTAGCTGATCCAGCCGCCGCGGCGATTGTCGCTGACCGAGCCCACCCGCGCCGAAATGGTGGCGAAGATTGCGCGCTCGCGGCGCGGTAGCAGTGGACTGAAGTGCTTGAACAACAGCGCCGGGCCGATGGCGTTGATCTCGAACGAGCGCGCCATCACGGCCGGGTCGAGGCGGCGGATACTCTTCTCGGGAGCGTGGCCGTCGATGGTGAGCGCGCCGGTGGCGTCGAAGACGAGCTCGACGCCGCCGAGGGTGTCGCGCACGTGGGCGGCGGCACGCTCGATGGTCGCCTCGTCGGTGACATCGAGCGGCGGATCGGATCGGCGGTGCAGACCGATCACTTCGCCGCAGCGCTCGTCGGCGGCGAGCGCCTCGAAGACGGCCGCGCCGATGCCGCCGGTCGCGCCGATCACCAGGGCGCGGTAGGCCGGCGCTATTGAGTCCATCGACACGGGCATGGCGATCGCTCCCGGCTGAGCCGTCCATTCCTACGGCGCCCACCGCCAATGGGATTCAGCGAGGCTCTGGGGGTGTAGCGCACCAAGCCTCGTCGACCGGCGCTGACCGGGGCGGACCATCGGACGCTGCACGCGAGGAGATCGCAGTCCCGATATGTCGGTCCAAGCCCTCAAGGGAACCGGCGACGGGTACCGTGACGCTGTCAGCCCTAGCCGCGCCCGGCTGCAGGCTCCGACATCCAAAAGACGGGAAGCAAGCCATGACGCGCGATCCCCAAATCATCGGCCGCGGTATCGCCCTGGGCGTTGTCAACTCGCTGCTGATCTCGCTGGTCATGGTGCCGTTGTTCCTCTCCGGCATCCCGCCCATGCCCGAGCCGCCCAGCCTAGTCTTCGCCCAGGTCGTGCTGGGCGCGGGCGTGCCGATGGCCGTAGGGCAGGTGTTCCATGTAGCCTACGGCACATTCTGGTCGGCCGTATGGGTCGCACTGGACTATCCGCGCCTGCGCCCGTCGTCCGCCGCAGTGCTCGCCGCGCTGCTCTGGATCATCGCGCTTCTGATCTTGTTCCCCATCAACGGTTGGGGCCTCCTCGGGCTCGAGGTCGGTGACAAAGTCTTCGTGGCTGCGCTGGGCCCGCACATCCTGTTCGCTTTGTTCCTGTGGGGATTGGGCAAGCTGTTCTTTCGCCCGCGCGGTCGGCTGGCCATGGGCGGCGGATAGCCGAGTCCAGCACTCACCGTGGCGGCGAGCTCACCCCAACGCAGCCGTCGGGGCCCATGGTTGGCATTTCCGCTATGCTATACGCGCGGAGTGCGGCCTACGCGTCACTTGGACCCGGGAGGTGGATTGCATCCGAGCGCCTCGTTCGCGCCAGCGTGGGGGATGCGGCCGTGAATCCCGCGGCCACCCTCGCCATCTATCTGGCCGCCGCGCTCGGCGAGATCGCGGGGTGTTTCGCGTTCTGGGCCTGGCTGCGCCTGGGCAAGAGCGCGTGGTTGGCGGCGGCCGGCGTGGCCGCGCTGGTCGTATTCGCGTGGTTCCTCACGCGCGTCGACGTCGCCTTCGCGGGTCGCGCGTACGCGACCTACGGCGGCGTCTACATCGCGAGCTCGCTGGCCTGGCTCTGGGCGGTCGAGGGCCACCGGCCCGATCGCTGGGACGCCATCGGCGCAGCGATCTGCCTCGTGGGTGCCGCGGTCATCCCGCTAGGGCCGCGCTCGACGCCCTGACGCCACAGCGGCGACGATCGCGCCCTCGAAACCAGCCGAGGCCTCGCCGCGAACCCGCACGATCATGACGACGCCCGATCTATTGGCCGTGCGCCGCGAGGGGCTCTACTGCCCGCCGGCCGGCTGCTACATCGATCCCTGGCGCCCGGTCGAGCGCGCGCTCATCACGCACGCCCACGGCGACCACGCGCGCCCCGGCTCGCGCGCCTACATCGCCGCCCGCCCCGGCGCACCGCTGCTCGCACGGCGCCTGCCCAACGCCGGGATCGACTATGTTGACTACGGCGAGGGGATCGATATGGGCGACGCCCGTATCTCGTTCCATCCGGCCGGGCACGTGCTGGGCTCGGCACAGATCCGCATCGCCGCCCATGGGGCCGTCTGGGTCGTCGGCGGCGACTACAAGCGCGCCCCTGACCCCACGTGCGCACCGTTCGAGGTCATCCCCTGCGACGCCTTCGTCACCGAGGCCACCTTCGCCCTGCCCGCCTACCGCTGGCGCCCGGCGAGGGAAGTCGCCGCCGACGTCGCTGCTTGGCACCGCCACAACGCCGAACAGGGCCGCGCCTCGGTACTGTTCTGCTACAGCCTGGGCAAGGCGCAGCGCCTGCTCGCCGAGCTCGCGCCCTTCATCGC
>CAYUKN010000094.1:0-8743 GCA_964445325.1 uncultured Ectothiorhodospiraceae bacterium | reverse complement strand
CCCCAGTAGCGCTTAGGCATTTTGCTTTGCGCGAGCAAAATCTTCGCCGGATTTTTATAAATTCGGGATCGAATCATACCTTTGCAATAACTTGCGATTTCACCCGGACGCAAATCATAGTAGGGCTTAGTAAAATTCTGAGCCGTACGGAACCCGAGAGTTTTCCGTTCGTCCTCTCGATACGGGTCATCCGAGCTTATAACTGGAGTAATAATATCTTCGCTACCAAGAAATTTAGACAACGCCATCTCTAGAGATGTTCCGCCGACCCGCGCGGTTTTTATAAATATGAATCCGTATCGGTGGAAGACAATCATCGTTACTTGTTACCTTTTCGTTTGAAGAATTGCACTAGAATGAAATCCGTTCAGGCTTTATCGTCGGCAGCGGCGTTCGCGCCAAATTAGCCGTATGATAAAGATCGCACTCGAGAGCCGCGAACGCAGTGAGACATTACCCTTCATTGAAATCGATTTGGTTTGTGACTAATGACTTGTCATTTTCTCATTTCGAATTAATCCTGGTTAAACTGCCTCTAGGAGCCTTTCCGAGAATTCTGTGCCGCAGCGAGCGCGTGGCACAGCGTGCAGATACTGCTCGGCGCATCCTGCGCCTCGCCCTTACGGGCCTGGCCTTCGGCCAGCCCCATCCGCTCCCGGCGGATGGGCCGGCGATTGTGAGACGAACATGGTGGTTACCATGTGCTTTGAGCAATCGCCAATAGATGCCGCTGTGATAGGCACGCAGTAGGTACATGGATTCTCGGACAGGCTCCTAGCCGCACTCATAGAAGCATGCGCGCACAGAAAGGAACCACTTTGATTTATGGCCGCTCTAGCATATTTACCGCCCGAGATCGGATTAGAAAGAAGCCGTCGAAGGTTAAGAGTTTCGTGTCATAATGTGTGTTTCTACCCTCCTCTGGTATAACAAGGCCGATCACAGGAAGAGAGGTGCGCGGCTCATTGTTGATACGAGCATCGTCGGCGAACTCGTGGGTCCTTCACCGCCGGCCTGAGCGTCCCGATGCCGACGTGCGGGCTTAACGAACCCCGCGCCGATTCGACAGTAGGCGCATGGCACTCGAGCACCGCAAACCATAGGGCTACGAGAGCTCGAATTGTAGCGCCCAAGTCGACGACAGCTATGCCGTCGTCGCTCAGGGCGGCAGCTACCCCTCACCGGTTGCGATTCGCATTCATCGCTTCGCCAAACGCTGACCCAGCCCCCTGGCCCAGAGCGCGGCGCCGCGAATCGGCCGGCCTTGGTGAAACCAATCGCGCGCGCCGCGGTAGCACAGGCGTGGGTGAACCCAACCGTTGGCCACTGCGAGACGCGCCAGATGCGCCGCCTCACGGTACTCGCCAGAGCCATACAACATTTGCGACAGGAATGCGGGCGGCTTCGGCTGGTCAGGATCCAAGCGAAGTGCCTCTCGCAGAGCCGACTTGGCCTCACCCGTGTAGCCGAATGCCCAGAGGTTCTTTCCTAACAGGTAATGGGCATCGGCTTTATCCGGCCGCTCGGCCACCCATTGCCGGCTCGTCTCTAGATCCTGCGCGGAGGCACGACCCTCAAGTTTGGGAAGCGGGCGATCGGGCTGGCCCAAAAAACGACAGATCGCCTCACCCGGGTGCCCATCCCTGATATCGACTATCCCCAGGCGCTCGGGCTCGCCCAGCTCATCCCGGAAGAACGCCTCAACCTCGGTGCGGTGCCGCTCGTGGACCTTTGCCAGCTCGTCTTCGCTGACCTCTCCCATTTTTTTAATGCGACCGCCCAGGTAGGGCGCGTACTGGATACGGTTGTACGGCGATAAATCGCGTGAGCGCATGTGTGATTTCACGCTCCTCGCCCAACCATATGGATCACGCGTGACCAACAAAAAACGGGCGTTCGGCCAACGTAGCGCCAGAGACTGGTAGAGCCCAGGCACGGGAATATCACTGAAAGCGTCGCGTGAAGACCATAACCTATCTAGGATCTCGACGACATCCGCAGGGCGTCTTTCCATGCCCCGGACACGCTCCATCAAATTCTCACCACCAAAAAATTTGGGGAAGTGGACCGTGGAGTATCCCAGCAATGAAAGCAATATGTCCGTGCTTCGGGTCATCGTCTTGTGTAACGAGACCACGAAGATTTTTTGCTCGAATTTTTTTTTCATAGGCTCCCCGAGCTCAAAGGCGGGCGTTGTCAAAAGTATAGCCGAACATGGCCAGTTCGCGTCCATACATCGCCTCGACGAGTTCACGCTCGCGGGGCCCGAACCAAGGGCGCATACTCTGGCGACGGTGGCCGCGGACGTTCTTCGCCGACGGCAAATCGTCCGGATCGAAGGCAACGCCGAGTTCACCCAGTATCTGCGCGAGATCGCTGGCCAAAGATTCGTAGCGCACGACGCGGTCGACCACGAGGCGATCGTCGATCGTGTACATCGGCCAATTGTCGAATTTGGCCGCACCGGCGGCGTCCAGGGCCTGGCGCAGCGACTCCAGGAACGAGCGCAGGCTGGGCCGAGCCGAATCGGCCCCACAACGCCAGAAGTAATCCGACACGACCTTCTCGTAGGGATTACGCACGACGCAGAATTTCGTATAGCTTGCGAATTCATCCGGGGCGTATGCGCGAATACGCTCGGCCGGCGGGTGCGCCGGCGAGGCCCGAAGCCGCCTCTTGTAGAGTTTTTTGTGGGCGCTATTGAGAACGGACCACCGGCGCTCGCTTCGCCACCAAACTGGGTCGTGTAGGCTGGCTTTGGCGAGCTCAGTGGCTGCCGTCGGCTGGGCCAGCTCAAGCATGAAACGGCGATTGGGTCGGGCCCCCGCCGCCACCGCATCCCCCCAACACCCGACTTGTAGATCACGCGGGCCCAGATGCCGAGCGAGACCGCTCTTGACCGCGCTACCGGCGGCCTTGCGGCAATGGATGAAAATGAAGCGATGGCGGTGACTGATAATCATCGGGTGGCTGACTCACAGTGCCGGCGCGATCTTGCGTTCACTCTCGATGGATCGGTGGCAGCACCCGCGCGCATGCGATCGAGGCGATACGGTCAGCTACGACGGTAGTGCGCACTCACTGGCGGTCGCTTCCGGCTCGGCCGAATCCAGCATTTGCGCGAAAGTGTGCCATGCCGAGAGCGCGCTTTGCTCTAGCTCGGCGTATCGGCGCAGCCCGGCATTAGCCAGAGCCTCACGCTGGCGTTCGTCCTCCAGCACTTCGAGCAACCGATTCGCCATCTCGGTCCCTTGCAACGGATCGGCGAGCATGGCGGCGCCGCCCGTCGCCTCGCTTACCGCCGTGCTCGCGGAGGCGATCACCGGCGTGCCGTGGGCGAAGGCGGCTACCGGCGGGATGCCATAGCCTTCCGACAACGACGGGAAGGCCAGAACGGTCGCTTGCCGGAGCAGCCGCTCCAGTTCGTTCTCTTCGACGTAGGGATGGAATCGCATCCTCAGCGAAGCCGCGAACCGGCGCTCCAGGCGGCGCTGACACGAGGGATCGCTGCCGACCAAGTCGATGCCGACCCGGTTGGCGGCATCGCGGCACAAAGGGTGACGGCTGACGCCCTCCAAGAAACGCTGTGCGTTTTTGAGCGGGCGATTGACGGATAACAATAAAATGCCGCCCGCACGGTTGGTGGGCTGGGTCGCCCGCTCCCTCCGAAACGGCGACAACGGCGGCAGCACCGCGATCCGCTCGAGCGGGCCCCGCGCGACGCCGGCGGCATCGTTGGCGAATGCCAGGCGCAGTGCGTATTTCGAGTGACGGGAAGGTGTGATTAGGATGTCGTCCGGGCGCAACGGCGCAAGGCGGCGCCGATAGCGTCTCTGGGCGTGGCCCAGCTTCTTGCGGTGGAGCCGACTGGCGTAGGCACACAACAGGCTCCGTGCGAGCCCACCTGTCAGCAGCGGATGGCACAAGTGATCGCGTAAGCCATCAGCCTTCTCGTGATCCCTGAGGCCGTGCTCGACGGCGGCCAGCCGAGCTCGGCAGCGCTCACCCTGCTCCAGGAAATGCGCCGGTAGGGGCAGAAACAACACGTTGTCGGGCTCGTCGAGGTCGGCCGGCAGGCGCTGTAGCGGGCCATCGGCCACCGTGCGGATCACCACGTGGTCGCCGACGTCTTCGGCGGCACGGTCGGCGTCGCCTTCTCGGACGAGGGCGATCAGCTGCCGCGTGCGTAGCGCCCTGCCCAAAAAGGCCGCCGCGGCCTTGCCGTACTCGCCGCCACCGTGTACTGCGGCCCGGCCGCGGCCGAAACACATCGTCAGATCGACGATCACGTAGCTCATGAGACCTCCCGCAACAACGGGTGGCGATTCCTGGCGAGCGTCCCTGACCACCCTGGCCGGAGGCGCAGCGCTTTCAATGGGCCACCATTTCGGGGGCGAGGATCGCGAGGTATCGCCGGCCCGCCTCGCGGGCCGTGTAACGCGCCGTGGCCGCTGTCGGGTCGTACGACAACGGATCGGTTATGGCTTGGTGTATCCCTTCGGCCAGTGCCACATCGTCGCCCACGGGCACGAGGCGACCATAGCGTCCGCCTTCCAATATCTCGCAGGGCCCGCTCGGGCAATCGGTCGACACGACCGACGCGCCCACGGCCAGGGCCTCGATCAACACGTTCGGCGAGCCCTCCCACGCCGACGACAGGGCGACCGCATCCGCGGCACGCATCCACTGATAGGGATTGCGCGTGTGGCCCGGCATCTCGACGCAATCGCTGATACCCAGGCGCGCGGCTTCGCGCTGGATGGCGGCGCGCTGGGGGCCTTCGCCCAGCAGCATCAACCGCACGGGGCGCCATGCGCGCAGGCGGGCAACCGCCCGCAGCAACGTGGGCAGGTCTTTTTGCAGCGCCAAACGCGCCACCGTGACGATCACCGGCCCGCCGCCATCCGCTAACCAAGGGTGCCCGAGCGGCTCGTTTGCCAGGCGGAAGACTTCGGGCGTGAGGATCGTATTGGGCACGGCGTAGGTGGCCAAGCCGGACAGATCGAGCGCTCCGTGCAAATCCTTCGCCACCCCCTCCGAGGCGGTGATCAATGCCGCCGCATGGGGATACCATCGTTGCACTTGGCGTAGCTTGGCAAGGCGTTTCGAGTCCTTGCGGTGGCGCGCTGCCACGTAATTGTTGCGCGCCTCCACAACGGCGCGCGTTCGAATCCCCGGCAGCCGTGTCGCTTGGGCCACGAGCATGTTGTCCAGGTGGTTTCGCGCCAAGACCACGCTCGGCTGCGTGCGCCGCAGATACCACCACAGCCGGATGAGAGTAGACCAACGCCGGGCGGTGCCTAGGTGCCGAAACCGCAAGCCGCGAGAGAATTCTTGCGGCGACAGGCAGGCGGCGTCGCGATAGCCCACGAACTCGACCTCGGCGCCGGCTTCCTCCCAGATCGGGATCATGTTGGCGAGGCACTTACCACGACCTTCGCCGATGGTCAGATTGCCGAATATCACGATGCGCGCCGGCTGTCTCGACGTGCGTGCGCGCGTATCG
Source organism: uncultured Ectothiorhodospiraceae bacterium (assembly GCA_964445325.1). GTDB lineage: Bacteria > Pseudomonadota > Gammaproteobacteria > XJ16 > Halofilaceae > Halofilum. Next base: position 3,237 of record CAYUKN010000094.1, on the reverse strand, counting down.
CGGTCGGCATGCGGGGCCACAAGCGCATCCCCGTCGGCGCCGCGCGAAGGGGCGATGGGTTCAGCGCTCTTAGTCAAACGTATACCCCATCAGGCGGATTTCGCGCCCGAAGAAAATATCGACGGCGCGCCGTGTCCAATCATCGTAGAAACGCGACACTTCGTCGGTGTCGCGGTGGCCGCGCTTAGCGGTCATGCTGCCCATGCGCTGGCCCACATCCTCGGGCAAGCCCAAGCGTTGGGACAGGTCAGCCAATTGCGCCGGCATGTCTTCGTAGGGCAACACCCGATCGACCGCCACCAAACCGCCGAGCGCGTAACGCTCGAAGTCGCTTTTCAGTGGCCGCCCCGAACGCACGAATTCGCTGAACGACAAGCCTTCGTCGTTCTTGACCGACTCCCAATAATAGCGTGATACGACCTTGTCCCACGGGTTGCGCTCGATCGTGAACTTGAAATAGTCATCCCAAATGCGCGGGCCGACTCGCCGCCGGATCGAGGCCGCATCCATGTGATTCCAAAACTTCTTCGGCAGACGCCTTTTGTCGAGCAAACGGTTCGCGCCCGAGCGCGCTCCCATTGCCAGGCGGTGCTTGGCCCACTTGGGCCATTCCCCCAGCCGCAGCTCGCGCGCGTGCTTTTCGAAATGCTGACACGTGCGGTAACCACGCTCGGCCCGATCCAGCTCGTCGCGCGGCGAAACCGGCGTAATGATGTCATCCGGGCCCAAAAACGCTGACAGCGCGATCTCCAGCGAGGTACCGCCGACCTTGCCCGTCTTGACGAATATGAAGCCGTATTCGTGGGAAACGATCATCGCGCTGGCTCCTCGGCCGCGCGGAGCCAGCACGGGCGCTGCCGCTTGAGCCGGCCGCGCCACCTCATGGCGCGTCCTCGCCGACGGGGTGATTCGAACCGTTTTTATACCGGTCGTAGCGGCTGTTCAGTTGGCGCTCGATGACGTCATCGATCCACGCGATCTGCTGCGCACTGAGATGGTCACGGTAGCCACCGCGTTTGCCCTGACGCGTCTTGTAGGTCGTTTCGTCACCGGGGTCACGCGGCGACAAAGCGCCCGTTTTGTATTGGTTGTTGCGCTCGAGCTGGCGCATGTTGTCGAAGCGGCACTGCTCCACCGCCTCGTCGATGACCCCCTCGTCGACGTCCGTATAGCCCAAGAATGACAATACACGCCGCAGCTCACCGTGCGCGTCGGTGTGGAGATCCTCGTAGGCCACCATGAGGAAGTCGGACGGCACGTTCACGCTCGCCGCCCAGACATTGTAGAACGTCAGAATCGATTCGAGCCCGCCGCGACGTTCTGTCAGGAATTCGGCCATGCTGCCTTCGTAGTTGTAGTTGCGCTTGGCCTTTTGAAAATACGAGGAAACGAGCACGTCACGCGGATCGCGCACCAAAAAGATCACCTTGCGCCCGCGGTAGAACGTCTTGTCCCGCGGGATCTCCTCCGGTAGTAAGAACTCGGGACCGCCGTCGTGGTGGGCATGGATGTAGGGGATGCCGCGCCGACGCGACGCCATGCGCCGCGGCTTGAGCGGGTTGCGCACACGCTTGAGGCCGTGGTGGCGTTGCAGCGCTTCGACGATGAGAAGGACGAGCCAGGTTCGCCCACATTTCGGGTAGGAAACCAGGTGCACATCGGCGCGCCATTTGCGCCAACCGCGCTTGAGGCGCTTGGTGGCCTGGCGCAATGGACCGCGCTGGCGAAGGATTACGCCCACCGGTCGAGACCTCGCTCAGATCGTATCGTCGGGCACTCAGCCATGGCGCTGCTCGGGGGACACCTCCGCCAAAGATCGCGCATTCGGTCCGGGGCCGTTGGCCATGATCTCCGCGGCCACCCGGGTCAAGGCGTCGAACTCGGCGGCGTAGTGACGATCGAGCTGCGCGCGCATTCCGTGTGCTGCGAGCAAGTCCCAATCCTTGTAGACGATCTTGTCGAACACGTGGCGCACGAATGCCGTGCGCAGACGCCGCATCGGGTGGCGCCTGCGCGTCGCCGGCGTGTCGCCTTCGGCGTCGTCCGGCGAAGGCGGCCTGGGGCTACGCCCTGTGCCCGCGAAGAACAAGCGAATCGCGAGCGCCGAGAAGGCGCGATTACCGCTGACCCGGGCGGGCAGCGCGGGCAGCTCACGCAGCCCCAGCGCGGCGGCGAGCCCCGCGTAGACGCGCTCGGGCTGCTGGCGCAGATCCTCTTGGCGAAAGAGATAGATGCGATCGGCGCCGAAGCGATCGGCATAGTCGCGGTAGATGTCCAAGAAACGAAGCGTCAGGGCCTCGACGTTGCGCACGCCATAGACGCGCCGCGCCACGCGCCGCTGGAACGTCCCCTCGTAGTAATTGAGGAAGCGTTCGATCGGCATGCCAGGCCCCTTGACCAGCGCCTGACGATAAGCCGACTGCAGCCAATCCGACTGGCGCCGCACGAAGTAAATGATGCGCGCGTCCGGGAAGAGCGCGTATAGCAGCTCCAGATTGTCCCGGTAGTTCACATGGCTGCTGTACATGTCCCCGGAGATCGTTGGATCGGATATCAGCAAGGTTCGCTCACCGGCCTGCTCGCGCGCCTTGGCGGCCGCCTCGTAGATCTTGCTCCGATTCGCCTCGGTGGGCTCGCGCAGGGCGCGGCGCAACGGGCGCTGCAAGACCTCCGGATTGACCAGGAACGAGCGCTCGTCCAGGGAACCGAACAACGCACGCTGGAGGAAACGCGTGGCGGTCTTGTGCAAGCCGATGTGGACCACGACGTCGCTCATCGGCGTCGTCCCTCCACGCCTTCTGTGCAAACCATGCTCACGGGGCGATTCCCTGGTGAAATGTCAAAACGCATAACCGAACGCCTCAATCTCGCGCGCACATACGCGCGCGATCAAATCGCGCTCTTTGGGCCCGAGCACTTCACGATAGTGTTGATTGTCCAGGCGATACCCACCCTTGGCACGGCGTCGCGGCAGACTGATATCCGCCTCGATGCCCAGGCGCGAACGGAGCCGCTCGAGCGAGGCGGCTAGATCCTCATAGAACAGAATTTGGTCGACCGCGATCTCGTCGTCGATCGTGTAGTGGCCCCAATTGCTCAACCAATGGGGCCGCTCGCTCGCCAAATACTCGAAATATTCGAGCATCGGCGGGAAGCCGGACTTGCCGCGCTGCTCGCGCCGGTATTTCTGCCACCAGTAGCGCGATACAGCGCGGTCCCAGGGATTGCGCTCGATCG
>CAYUKN010000093.1:0-8905 GCA_964445325.1 uncultured Ectothiorhodospiraceae bacterium | reverse complement strand
CATTGGTTTGACCATAACGCCCAGCCTGGATGTGCGCATCAATTTTGTTTCCAAGGAGCGAGTTCTTCCCTTTCTTTTCCTTTGCCTCATGCTGCCCATGCAAGGCCCACGGAATGCTGTGAGTATATAGCGCACCATAACAATCGGTAACGTCCGTGTGTAGAAGATGATTGTATTCTAGCGAATAGGTAAGCGACCGTTGCTCTACCTGTTGCCACCAGCTCTTAACTTGTGCGGCCACATCTGTTTCCTCATCAAGAGACATTACTGGCGCACTACAGCACTCAACCACACCACCCTCGAATTGTTGTACGCGACGCGTAATTAATTCCCAATTTTCGTTTTCGCATATGACATTTACCAATGATACATAAATTGCGGGATGCATTAACTCATAAGGTCGCCACGCGAACCGCCCATCTTTATTCGCTATTAAATTATAATTCACCCCGGAGAAATCATTGGGATTAGACGCTTTGAACTGGGCGTATCCTTGACCGTTTAATACGTCGGCAACATCTTTTAGGAGTGGCTCAAAATCTATATATCTAGGCAAATCTGCGTTAAAATAACTGCTGGGTTTCAAAAAATGCGTTTTTGCTTCTTCATTCGAGAGTTCGATTAGTCTTTTCATTTTGCTTAAACCCTTCCCGATAAAGTTCAAATGCCCATTTGCCTAACAGGTATTGGGAAGCGCAGCGTCGTGATTAACCACGGCGCTACGCTGTATATTACGCATCAACGCTACCATCTCCCCCGCCGCTGACGCCCGCCATGGCGGGCTTGTCGGCCGTTTGCGGGCCGCCGACGCGTGCGTGAAATACGGTGCGGCGCCGTCCATCCCGCTTGCACACCCCGATTCTGCCCGTTGACTGTAATATCCGTACAATTCTGCAACGGAGGGCGGCATGGGCGAGCGATCGCCGTTCATGGAAGAGGTGCGCGCCGCGATCCGGGTTCGCCAGTGCGGCATCCGCACCGGACGAACCGGTCTTGGGTGGGTCCGGCGATTCATCCCCTTCCACCTCAACCCCCACCCGCGCGAGCGCCAGGTCTGGCCATTGGTGACGGACGGTGCGGTCGAACGTCGTCGCCCGGATGTACGGAGCCTTTTGGGGCGGGTCCTCGGGGATGGGCAAGGCGCTTTCGTTTACCAGTCGATCCGCATACGCCGGGACCTTCGTGGGCAACGTCTCCTCGGTCGGCATGCGTTGCGGACGGGTATCCATACCGGTTCACCTCGGGCGTGAACACCCGGGCATCGGGCGTCACGCAGCGTGTGCGTCATCGGGGCGAGCGCTAAGCGCGGGTCTCCATACCGCGTCGATCGAGGGAATGGGTGATTCATCCCAGTGATTGCAGAGCGGGCCTCCATGGGACCTTCGCGAGTCAGCGTCGGGTCGGACTGAAAGTCCGACCCACAGGATGTCATGGACCTAAATACGGTCGGCGTCGCGCCTCGTTTGGCGCCCCATTTGGTAGGGGCTCTCGATGGGAGTGCCCGCGGCGAGGGTTTGTCGAACACCTCGCTTTGCCGGCTAGTGGTTGGGGCGCATCCGCCGGGCCGGCATTCGTATTCGAACGGATGAGTCGGACGCCAAGGGCTATCGGTGGGACCACGAGCCGGCCTACGTCGACTCATGCTGCACGGGGCCAAGCGAACGCCATCGGCTATCCCAGCGGGCGCGGCTGGCAACGACGCGGCGTAGCGGGGTCCGGCTTACGCGCGCTGGATCATTGGTCCATGCATAAGGTGTGGTCGTTCTTGCCGGGGCACTGCGCCGGAACATGGCCGTAGTTGCCCGCGACCGGGAATTCCCCCTCGGGATCATATTTCGTCCACTGCTCCAGGCGTTCGACCTCGACCGAATACTCGGCGCCCTGGAAGGAGACGACGACCTCGTCGTTCGACGTTCTCCCACCACATAGCGTCAGATGCCAATCGCCGAAGCCGACGCCGGTATAAATGGACTTGAACGGGGCCGCGCAGTCCGGGCGCAGAACCGGAACGAACACACCCTCATCGAGCTCGAATGCCTCTCTCACTTGACTGGGCGCACCATACTTCAGCCACGGGCACGAACGCTCGCTACCGTGGACAAGGCCCTCGTCCCTGAGCGCGAGCGGCTTGCCGGAGGCGCTTTCAAGCCGCACGGGAACGAGTTCGTCCTCGATCTTTTCCTTGTCCAGGTAGAAACAAACCTCGGGATCGTCTTGGGCGAATGCCGCTGGCGTTATCGCGCCATTCACGGCCAGGGCCACAATAAAAGAATGAAGGTGGTTCCTTTGCATCGGTTGTCCTCCTTGCCCGCAAAGGCAATTCGAGGCACATCGAGACCACTCGCTTCGGGAGGCCTGATCAACCTCGCTGGTCGACGCGGAATCTCAGTGGAAGACTCATAGCAGGTCGGACTAAAAGTCCGACCCACAGGATGTTATGCGGGCCGCATCGAGTGCAACTCGGACGTCTTTACAACGTTCGATTGTGCCAGCTATTGCTCTGGGTGGCGTCGTCTGACGGGCACTCCGGTCCGGTCGTGACCCTGGATGCAGCCGACGAGAGGACCGACCAGTCACGGGTTTCCGCCCCGCCCATCCCAGATGAGCGTCTGTCGCGCCGAAGCGCGACCTACAAGCTGTGTCGTAGGGTATTGGGTCTTCACGAGCGGTCCTTTCACTCGCAAACCGCCCAAGCAGGGGAGGCAATCCGGGTCGTTTCGTCGAGCCGTGCTGGCCTCATTCGGCAAGGAGGTGTCACCCCCTCGCTTTGCCGGCTGTTGGTTGGGGCCGATTCACCGAGCGGGTAGCGTTGTTCGCCTATGGCCACAGCATCGCGCTGGCTACCGGACGGACCAAAAGCCGGCCTACTTCGACTTGCTACGCCCGGCCTTTGCCTGCTGTTGGCTGGGGCCGATTCGCAGGGCGGGTAGCATTGTTCGCCTAGGGCCACAGCATCGCGCTGGCTACCGGACGGACCAAAAGCCGGCCTACATCGGCTGGCGGATCGGACTAAAAGTCCGATCCACAGGATGTGATGAGATCCGAATTCGCAATATATCAGTCCTACCCTATTCCTGGAGCCAGCGAGCGGCGTCCTTGGCGAAGTAGGTGAGCACGCCGTCGGCGCCGGCGCGCGTGAAGCCGTTGAGGGCCTCGAGGACGCAGGCGCGCTCGTCGAGCCAGCCGTTGTCGAACGCGGCCTTTTGCATGGCGTACTCGCCGCTGACCTGGTAGGCGAAGGTGGGCACGCCGAAGCGCTCGCGCACGCGGCGGATGACATCGAGATAGGGCATGCCCGGCTTGATCATGACCATGTCGGCGCCCTCGGCGAGATCGAGGCCGACCTCATGGAGCGCCTCGTCGGTGTTGGCCGGGTCCATCTGATAGGTGTGCTTGCCGCCGCCGCCCAGGTTGCCGGCCGAGCCCACCGCATCGCGGAACGGGCCGTAGAACGCCGAGGCGTATTTGGCCGAGTAGGCCAGGATCTTGGCGTTGGGGCGGCCGTCGGCCTCGAACGCCTGGCGGATCGCACCGATGCGCCCGTCCATCATGTCGGACGGGCCGACCGTGTCGGCGCCGGCGGCGGCGTGCGACAGGGCCTGGCGCACCAGGGCGTCGACGGTGGCGTCGTTGACGATGTAGCCGGTCTCGTCGATCAGCCCGTCCTGGCCGTGCGAGGTGAACGGATCGAGCGCCACATCGGTGATCACGCCGACCTCGGGGCAGGCCTCCTTGATCTCGCGCACAGCGCGCTGCGCGAGGCCGTCGGGATTCCAGGCCTCCTCGGCGCCGTCGGACTTCGCCTCGGGCGGGGTCACTGGGAAGATCACGATCGCGGGGATGCCCAGCGCATGGGCCTCCTTGGCCTCACCACCGAGCTGGTCGACGCTCAGGCGCTCGACACCGGGCATCGACGGCACGGGCTCGCGCTCGCCGCGGCCCTCGCACACGAACACGGGCCAGATGAGATCGGCCGGCGTGAGCGTGGACTCGCGCATCAGGCGGCGCGACCAGTCGTCGGTGCGCATGCGCCGCATGCGGGTGGTCGGATAGGCGCCTCGAGGACTGTTCGTGCTCGCCACGGTCGGGCTCCGTTCGTCGGCTAGCGGTTCGGACTGATCGTCGAGCCTATTGTAACCGGCGTGCGCGCGTACTCACGCAAAGCCGCGAAGCACGCTAAGCACAATGTATACAGCATTACTCCCTGCGTCCCCAAGCGAGGTATGAAGCCACTGCCGGTCCCGCCATCCAAGGGCAGTCGGCCTAAGGGAACGCCTGATTTAACCCGCTCATCGGGGTGGCGGATCTCCGGGGAGTGTTCGCAAGTCACTGGTGGATCGGACTAAAAGTCCGATCCACAGGATGTGATGAGACCCGAATTCGCCATAAATCAGACCTGCCCTAGGGCCTGTTAACACTCCGCTTGGTCACCGCGTTGCGGCCCCCGATGCGGGCCCCGCAACGCGCGAGGAGGGAGTGTAGCGTCAACCCATGACCGACGAGCTTTGCGGCGCGGCCCGCATCGCGGGCCGCAACCCTTTGGGGCAGGGCCTGTGCGGCGATCAAACGGAGTGTTAACAGGCCCTAAGAGCTTGCCTGCGAGGCTCAACAAGCCATTCTTGCTACATGAGTCTTCGCGTGCTTCGCGGCTTTGCGTGAGTACGCGCGCACAGCCGTTGCCGATCCGCAGGCAGTCCATCCATCGAAAGGGTTTCGGCCCCCGTAGTGCGCTTCATACACTCGCGGCGACAATCCAGGCACACGGAGGTGACCATGGCCATTACGGACTGGCCCGCGGCCGAGCGTCCGCGCGAGAAGTTGTTGCAGCGCGGCGCCGATGCCCTTTCCGACGCCGAGCTGTTGGCGATCTTCCTGCGCACGGGCCCACCCGGGCGCAGCGCGGTCGATCTCGCGCGCGAGCTCCTCGAGGCCTTCGGCGGGCTGCGCCCGCTGCTCGGCGCCGACCGCGCGACCTTCAACGGGCACCGGGGGTTGGGCACGGCCCAGTTCGCCCAGCTCCAGGCCGTGCTCGAGATGGCGCGGCGCCACCTGCACGAGGCCCTGGTGCGCGGCGAGGCGCTGACCTCGTCGGAGACCACACGCGCCTATCTGCGCGCCCAGCTCGCCCACCGCGACCACGAGGTCTTCGCCTGCCTGTACCTCGACAACCGCCACCGCGTGATCGCCTTCGACGAGCTCTTCCGCGGCACCATCGACGGCGCGAGCGTGTATCCGCGCGAGGTGGTCAAGGCGGCGCTTCGCCACAACGCCGCCGCGCTCATCCTGGCGCACAACCACCCGTCCGGGGTGGCCGAGCCGAGCACCGCCGACGCCCGCCTGACGGAGCGCCTGCGCGACGCCCTCGGGCTGGTCGACATCCGCCTGCTCGACCACATCGTCGTCGGCGACGGTGAGCCCGTCTCGCTGGCCGAGCGCGGCCTCGCGTGATGGGAGGCCGCGCTTGGTGCGCCGCGCTACAATAGCGCCACCCCTCGGCCACGGGAGAAACGTTGGACACGGCGACCGCCTGCGACACCTACGCCGCCGTCGATCTCGGCTCGAACAGCTTCCACCTGCTGATCGCGCGCCGCGACGCCAACGGCGGCCTGGTCGTGCTCGACAAGCTGCGCGACATGGTGCGCCTGGCGGCCGGCCTCGACGCCAACGGCACCCTCACCGAGGAGGCGCAACAACGGGCACTGGCGAGCCTGCAACGCTTCGGCGAGCGCCTGCGCGAGCTACCCGCCGCCAACGTGCGCGCCGTCGGCACCAACACCTTGCGCAACGCCGAGAATGCCGACGCGTTCACCGCCCAGGCCGAGGCCGCGCTCGACCACCCGATCGAGATCGTATCGGGCATGGAGGAGGCGCGCCTGATCTATCTGGGGGTCACGCGCAGCCTCGCGGGCACGGGTCGGCGCCTGGTCATGGACATCGGCGGGGGCTCGACCGAGCTCATCGTCGGCGAGGGCGTCGAGCCGCTCTACAAGGCCAGCCTGCGCATCGGCTGCGTGGGCCATTCCGAGCGCTACTTCCCCGACGGCCAGGTGACCAAGAAGGCCTTCGACCGCGCCGAGCTCGCCGCCCGGGTCGAAATCGAGCCGTACGAGCATACCTTCGGCGAGCTCGGCTGGCGTGCCGCCCTGGGGGCGTCGGGCACCATCAAGGCGGTCGCGGCCGCGCTCCACGAGGCGGGCTGGACCCAGGGCACGATCACGTGCAAGGGGCTCGAGCGCCTGCGCCATCGCCTGATCAAGGCGGGCCGCGTCGACCGCACCAAGCTCGCGGGCATCAAGCCCGAGCGCTACCCGGTTTTTGCGGGCGGCGTCGCCATCCTGCGGGCGGCGTTCGCCGCCCTCGGGATCGAGCGCATGCGCGTCGCCGATGGTGCCCTGCGCGAGGGCATCCTGGTCGATCTGCCCGGGCGCCTCGAGCACGCCGACATCCGCGGCAACAGCGTCGCTCGCCTGGCCGAACGCTTCCACGCCGACGACGGCCACAACACCCGCGTCAATCGCACCGCGCAGCACCTGTTCGAGCAGGCAGCGCCCCCGTGGAACCTCGACACCGAGTGCGCCTGGCTGCTGCGCTGGGCGATCGAGCTCCACGAGATCGGCCTCGACATCAACCATTCGGCGTACCACAAGCACGGGGCCTACATCGTCGAACACACCGATCTCGCCGGCTTCGCCCAGAACGAGCAGCACCAGCTCGCCGCGCTGGTGCGCGCGCACCGGCGCAAGTTCCCGCACCAGCGATTGGCGGATTTCGCGGGCGAGCGCGGCGAGCAGCTGCCAAGGCTGGCGGTCCTGCTGCGCCTGGCGGTGCTGCTGCACCGCAGCCGCAGCGACACACCCCGACCCGAGATCGCGCTCAGCGTCGACCGGGGCTCGATCGCCCTCTCGTTCGCGGGGGAGTGGCTGACGAATCACCCGCTCACGCGCACCGATCTCGACGCCGAGGCCCAGTTGCTGGCGCCGGGGGGCTTTCGACTGCACTACGCCGACCAGGGCGAGACCGCTTGATCGGTGTCGCAATGCGCCGCTAGGCTCGGTCTGCAGTGGTGCCCACAAGCCGCAGGGAGGCCGTATGTACACCCGCGCGCTCGCCCTCGCCACCCTCCTACTCGCTGTGCTGGTCGCGCCGCTCGCCCAGGCCGAGGTCTATCGCTGGGTCGACGAGGACGGCACGGTCCACTACTCGGACGAGCCCCACGAAGGCGGCGACAAGGCGGAGCAGGTCGACGTCCCCGAGGTCAACTCGGCCGAGTCGGTCGACGTGAGCACCGCCGCGGCAACGGGCGCGTCGGCCGACAACGGCGGCGGCGAGGTCATCATGTACAGCGCGAGCTGGTGCGGCTACTGCGACAAGGCGCGCGCCTACTTCGAGCGCAACGGCATTCCATTCACGGAATACGATGTCGAGGATAGCGACAAGGGGCGCAAGGACCACGCCCAAATGGGCACCGACAGCGTCCCGGTCATCCTCATCGGCGACAAGCGCATGGTCGGCTTCTCGGTCGAGCGCTTCGAGCGCCTCTACGAGTCGTAGCCGAGGTGCGCCGGCGTCAGTCGGCCGTCTCGGGTGGCCCTTCCAGCAACGCCTGCTGGGCCGAGTACACGGTCTCGCCAGCGCCCGGCTGCGCCCGGCGGTAGCTACCATCGGACTCGAGCAGCCATGCCTGCGTGTTGTCGGCCAGGTAGGCCTCGAGCTCGGCGATCAAGCGCGCGCGCAGCCGCTCGTCGTCGACCGGGAAGCAGGTCTCGACGCGGCGGAAGAAGTTGCGCTCCATCCAGTCCGCGCTCGACAGCAGCACTTCCGGGTCACCGTTGCGGCCGAAGTAGTACACCCGTGAGTGCTCGAGGAAACGCCCCACGATCGAGCGCACCCGGATGGTGTCCGAGATCCCCTCGACGCCCGGTCGCAGCGCGCACATCCCGCGCACGATGAGATCGATCGCCACACCATGGCGGGCCGCATCGTAGAGCGCCTCGATGATGCGCGGCTCGACCAGCGAGTTGAGCTTGGCGATGATGCGCCCCGCACCACCCGCGGCCGCCCGGTCGCGCTCGGCCGCGATCCGCTCGAGCAGCCCCGGATGCAGCGTGAACGGCGAGTGCAAAAGCTTGTTGAGATCGGGCGCGCGGCCGAGGCTGGTGAGCTGGAGGAACATGTTGTGCACGTCCTCGCCGATCTCGCGGTTGACCGTGAGCAAGCCGTAATCGGTATACAGCTTGGCCGTCTTGGTGTGGTAGTTGCCCGTGCCCAAGTGCACATAGTGGCGTAGCCCGCGGGTCTCGCGGCGCACCACCAGGATCATCTTGGCGTGGGTCTTGTAGCCCACGATGCCGTAGACCACGTGGGCACCTGCCTCCTGTAGGCGGTTGGCCAGGGTGATGTTCTCCTGCTCGTCGAACCGCGCCCGCAGCTCGACGACCACGGTGACCTCCTTGCCCGCACGCGCCGCGGCGACGAGCTGGTCGACGACGGGCGAGTCCGGCCCCGTGCGATACAGTGTCTGCTTGACCGCGAGCACGGCCGGATCGGCGGCCGCCTGGCGCAGGAAATCGAGCACCGGCGTAAACGAGTCGTACGGGTGGTGCAGCAGCACGTCGCCCTGGGCGATGGCGTCGAATATGTCCGAGCCGCTGCCCAGGCCCTCGGGTACGCCCGGCTGGAACGGCTCATACTTGAGATCGCTGCGGTCGACGAGGTCGTAGACGGCCAACAAGCGATTGAGGTTGACCGGACCGTTGACCTGATACAGCGAATCGGCCTCGAGGCCGAACTTGTCCAGCAGGAACTGCGCCATGTCGTCCGGGCAGTTGTCGGCGACCTCGAGACGAACCCCGTCGCCGTAGCGCCGCGAGGCGAGCTCGCCCTCGAGCGCGAGCAGCAGGTCGTC
>CAYUKN010000092.1:7775-9039 GCA_964445325.1 uncultured Ectothiorhodospiraceae bacterium | reverse complement strand
CGCCTTCTGCGCGTGCAGCCGGTTCTCGGCTTCTTCCCAGACCGCGCTTTGTGGGCCCTCGAGGACATCGGCGGTGACTTCCTCGCCGCGGTGGGCCGGCAGGCAATGCATGAACAAGGCATCACTGGCGGCGCGCGCCATCAGCGCCGCGTCGACCTGGTACGCGCTGAACGCCGCCGAGCGCGCGTCCTGCTCGGCCTCCTGGCCCATGCTCGCCCAGACATCGGTGACCACCAGATCGGCGCCGTCGGCGGCGGTGCCGGGATCGTCGACGCTGACGGCGGCCGTGCCGGCGGCGGCCAGCACGTCCTCGCCGGGCCCGAAGCCCGGCGGGCACGCCAAATGGACGGTGAAGTCCAGCAAGCGCGCGGCGTTGATCCACGAGCGGCACATGTTGTTGCCGTCACCGATCCAGGCGACGCTGCGCCCGGTGATGTCGCCACGCAGCTCGGTGTAGGTCTGCACATCGGCGAGCAGCTGGCACGGATGGCAGCGATCGGTGAGGCCGTTGATCACGGGCGCGCGCGAGTGGTCGGCGAAGCGCTCGAGCATATCGTGGTCGCTCGTGCGGATCATCACCGCGTCGCACATGCGCCCCACCACGCGCGCGGTGTCCTCGATGGGCTCGCCGCGGCCCAGCTGGGTGTCGCGCGGTGACAGGAAGATGGAATCGCCGCCGAGCTGGCTCATGCCCGCCTCGAAGGACAAGCGCGTGCGCGTCGATGACTTCTCGAAGATCATGGCGAGCACGCGCCCGGCCAAGGGGGCATAGCGGATGCCCGCCCGGTGGTTGCGGGCGAGCTCGGTGGCGCGCTGGATCAATTGGCGGAACTCGCCGGCGGAGACGTCGTCGAGCGTGAGGAAGTGCCTTGGGCCCATGTCAGTCTCCGCAGAGGAACTCGCGGATGACCTGGCTGACGCCGTCGACGATGCGATCAGCCTCGTCGTCGGTGATGATCAAGGGCGGCAACAAACGAACCACGTTGCCCGCGGTGACGTTGATCAACAGGCCGGCCTCGAGCGCGCGTTGCATGAGGGCGCCGCAGTCGTGGCTGAGCTCGATGCCGAACATCAGGCCCTGTCCGCGGATCTCGCGCACGCCCGCGACACCGGCCAGCGCCTCGCGAAAACGGGCGCGCATGCGCTCGCCCAGTGCGCCGGCGCGCTGGGCGAGTCCGTCGCGCTCGATGGTGTCGACGACCGCGAGCCCGGCGCGGCAGGCCAGGGGGTTGCCGCCAAACGTGGTCCCGTGGCTGCCCGGGCC
>CAYUKN010000092.1:0-7675 GCA_964445325.1 uncultured Ectothiorhodospiraceae bacterium | reverse complement strand
CGGCTCGAAACCGGCGCGGATCTTGGCATTGCCGGTCGCCGACAGCGTGCCCAGCGTGCGGCCATGGAAGCTCTGGTGGCAGACCAGGATGACGGGCTCGTCGACGCCCTGATCGTGGGCATGGCGCCGGGCGAGCTTGAGCGCGGTCTCGTTGGCCTCGGCCCCCGAGTTGCAGAAGAACACACGCTCGTGGTCGGTGAGCGCGGTGAGGCGCTCGCCCAGCGCCTCCTGCTGCGGGATGCGGTAGTTGTTGGATACGTGCACGAGGGTATGCGCCTGCTCGGCGACCGCCCTGGCGACCTCGGGATGCGCGTGACCCAGCCCGCAGACGGCGATGCCGGCGAGGGCGTCCAGGTACTCGTGGCCGTCGCTGTCCCATACCCGCGCGCCGGCGCCCTCGACCAGGGTCACCGGGAGCCGGTTGTAGGTGGCCATCAGAGTGCGCTCGCTCATGGCGCGATCCCGCAAATGAAAAAGGCCGCACAGGGCGGCCGGATAAGCGCGTGAGTATAGCCCGGTTCGTTTCGTGGCAACAAGCCGATTCGCTCGCTACACCGGTTACTCACTGCCGGCAAGGCTGATACCATACCGCACTCGTCGGGAATTCCCGGTCCCGACCATCAACCGGCTCTAAATCGAATCAACGAGGTCCCCATGGCCGTACAAGAGCGAATCCGCGATCACATCGAGTCGCACTCGATCACGATTTTCATGAAGGGCTCGCCCAACGCCCCGCAGTGCGGCTTCTCGGCGCGCACGGCGGAGGCGCTCAAGGACTGCCAGCGTGCCTTCCACTGGGTGGACGTTCTGGCCGATCCGGAGATCCGCTCGGAGCTGCCGCAGTACTCCGATTGGCCCACGTTCCCGCAGGTATTCGTCAACGGCGAGCTCGTCGGGGGCTGCGATATCACCCTCCAGCTCTACGAGCAGGGTGAGCTCAAGCAGATGGTGCAGCAGGCGGCCGACACGCAGTCGCAGGCCTAGCTGCGGCGGCGATGGGTCGCCGGCCCCGCCCGGGCGCGACGCTCGCGCGCGCCGGGCACGGCCCGCATCGCCGTGGCGGTGCGGGCCGTGTCGTGTTCAGGCCTTGTCGTCGAGATTGCGCTGGGCGCGTGACTGCAGCTCGGCCGGCGAGAGATTGGCACCCGGTCCCGTCCACACCGCGAAGCCCGTCTGCAAAGCGACGTCGGGGTCCTGGCCGCGCACCAGCAGCACGGGGCGCCCGGCGGCCCCGCGCTCGATACGCTCGAACAGGCTGGAGCGGAAGCCATCCGGGGTCGGCGCGGCCATCACCAGGCCGAAGCGCTGGGTGTCGATGCGGCAGACCGAGTCGGTGGGGCGCACCGCCCGCATCAGGCGCCGGCCCAGGCGCGTCATGGCCGCCTCGCGGTTTTTCGAGTCGATGGCAGGGCCCGAGGCGTCGATGAGCGTGCAGCACACGGAGCCACCGCGCATGCCCGCCTCCATCAAGTGGGTGGTGAGCTGTGCCTCGAACCAGTCGGCATTACCGAGGCCGGTCACGCGATCGGTCGCCCAGTGCTCGGCGCGTTTGTCGCCGCCCCGCGCGAGCTCGCGCGAGGACTCGATCAACAGGTTTTGCGCCTGGGCATGGCTGCCGACCGCGAATATGCGGGCGATGAGCTCCTGGGCGTCGAACGGCTTGTGCAGGAAGTCGTCGACGCCGTGGCGGAAGGCCTTGACCAGGGCGTCCATGCCTTCGCTCGCCGTCGACAGGATCACCGCCGTATAGCGGCCCTCGTCCTCATCGCGCGAGCGGATCCGCTGGGTGAGCTCCAGTCCATCCATGCCCGGCATGAGCCAGTCGGCGATAACGACGTCGGCGGCGCGCTCGCCGAGATAGTCGAGCGCGGCCTGGCCCGACTCGGCCACACGGATGTCGCGATAACCGGCCTGGCGCAGCGCGCGCACGAAATATGTACGGCCCGTGCGCGCATCGTCGACCACGACGAGCGCGAGCGCCTCGTGGCGAAGATCCTGTACCGGGCTCATCGAGAAGCGTCCGCCTCGCGCGCTTGCGCGTGCAGCGCTTCCCAGCGGTTGATCACGGTACAGAAGAGCTCGGCGGTCATGCGGGTATCATAGACAGCGGAATGGGCTGCGTCGGCATCCCAGCCCAACCCGGCCGCTTGCGCCGCTCGGGCCAACACGGTCTGGCCGTAGGCGAGTCCGCCCAGGGTCACGGTGTCGAAGAAAGAGAACGGGTGGAACGGATTGCGCCGTATGCCATTGCGCTCGACGGCCGCGTTCAAGAAGTTGAGATCCAGAGCGGCGTTGTGCCCGACCAGGATGGCGCGACTGCACTCGGCTTCGCGTACCGCCTGGCGTATGGGCTGGAAGATGTAGGCCAGCGCATCGTGCTCGCGCCGCGCAGCGCGTAGCGGGTGCCATGGATCGATGCCGTTGACCTCCAGCGACTTCGATTCGATGTTCGCGCCCTCGAACGGGATCACATGGGTGGATACGGGCTCGTCCGCCTCCAACCACCCGGTCTCGTTGAGGTGCAGCGTCGCCGCGGCGATCTCCAGCAGGGCGTCGGTACGCGGATTGAAGCCGCCCGTCTCCACGTCGACGACGACGGGCAGGAATCCGCGGAAGCGTTGGGCCATCGATGTGCCGGCGCCCGGTTCGTACATCGTGCAGCTCTCGGCGAGTCGGTCGGGCAGTCTGCGATCGCTGGGGGGAAAAGGCAATCGGGATTCGCCCGGGTTCGGCCGATCGATGGACGCGCGCAGTAGGTACATGGATTCTCGGACAGGCTCCCAGGGCCTCGCGTACGGTCCCGAGCGACGCGTGCGAGTGTCTCGACCGATCCGTACACTGGGCGACCATCCGTATCCGCGACCCGCGCCGATCCAGCCGATTGGGCGCGCATGGGAGCGCTACCGCTTTGTTGCGTCTATTCTCGCTGTTCGCCGACCTGCTGCGTCTGCGCGCGGGGCCGCAGGAACTGCCGGCATCGGACCGCGTCGTGGTCGCCTCCGTGCTCGCGCTCGTGGTCGCCTCGATCCTGTCCGTGCAGCGCCTCTATCCACCGGGGTTGGCGGCCGGCCGTGTCGGCCTCGATCTCGTCATCGAGGCGGCGTTCTTCGCCGGTGCGCTCTATTGGGCTCGCCACACGGAGCGCTTCCGCCAGACCTTCGCGGCCGCATGCGGGACCAGCGCGCTGCTGGTGCTCCTGACATGGCCTTTGCTCGACATCGTGGTCGAGCGCTCGCGCGAGGATCTGCTGCACGGGCTGGCGATCGTCGCGCTGCTGGGCATCTACATCTGGCATGTCGTGGTCATCGGCCACATCCTGCGTCATGCCCTCGAGGTCCGCCTGCGACGGGGCATCGCGCTGGCGGTCGTGCTGGTGCTCGGCGCGGGCCTGATCGGCGACGCGGTGCTGCCGCCGCCCGCGCTCGAGGAGTCGGGTTGATGCACGTGCACGTGCTCGGCATCGGCGGGACCTTCATGGGGGGTGTGGCACAACTCGCCGCCGCCCGCGGTGAGCGCGTCACCGGCGCCGATGCCGCGATCTACCCGCCCATGAGCGACCAGCTAGCGGCCGCCGGTATCGAGGTCATCGAGGGCTGGGACCCGGCCCAGCTCGAGCCCGCACCCGATCTCGTTGTCATCGGCAACGCCCTGAGTCGCGGCAATCGCGCAGTCGAGGCCGTGCTCGACCGCGGCCTGCCCTACACCTCCGGGCCGGCGTGGCTGCGCGAGCGCGTCCTCGCCGACCGCCACGTCGTCGCCGTAGCGGGCACGCACGGCAAGACGACCACGGCGTCGATGGTCGCGCACGTGCTCACCGAGGCGGGGCTGGAGCCGGGCTATCTCATCGGCGGCGTGCCGCAGGGCTTCGGCGTCTCGGCGCGCTTGGGGCAAGGCAGGGCGTTCGTCGTCGAGGCGGATGAGTACGACACCGCGTTCTTCGACAAACGCTCCAAGTTCGTCCACTACGCCCCACGGACTCTGGTGCTCACCAATCTGGAATTCGATCACGCCGACATCTTCGATGACCTCGCAGCGATCGAGCGCCAATTCCATCACGTGATCCGGACAGTGCCGGCCACGGGGCGGCTGATCGCGCACGCCGGCGACGCCGCGCTCGAGCGTGTCCTCGCGCGTGGCTACTGGACCCCGTTGGAGCGCTTTGCGTCGGCGTCGGACCGTGGGGCCGACTGGTGGGCCGACGAGGTCAGCGCCGATGGCGCGGGCTTCAGCGTGCACGGCCCCGGGCGTGAGCCGGGCCGAGTCGATTGGGCACTCATCGGCGAGCACAACGTGGCCAATGGGGTCGCCGCGGTCGCCGCCGCGGGCCATGTCGGGGTTGCGCCTGCCACCGCGGGTGAGGCGCTGACGCGTTTCGCCGGCGTGCGCCGGCGCTTGGAACTGCGCGGCCAGCCGCGCGGAATCCGTGTCTACGATGATTTCGCCCATCACCCGACCGCGATCCGCGAGACGCTGGCGGGGTTGCGCGCCCGAGCCGGTGCCAACCGCATCCTCGCCGTGCTCGATCTCGCCTCCAACACCATGCGCGCCGGCGTGCATGCCGGGGCATTGACGGACGCGTTGGCACCGGCCGACCGCGTCATTCTGCACGCCGGGGGCCATCTCGACTGGGATCCGGGCGAGCTAGTCGCCGCGATGGGGCGAGACCGCGCCATGGTATTGCGGGACCCGGCGACCGTGGAGGAGACCCTGCGTGCGGATGCGGAGCCGGGCGATCACGTGGTTCTGATGAGCAACAGCGGATTCGGCGGCCTGCCGGGGCGGCTGACGACGTCGCTCGATCGGTCGCCGGAAGGGATCTCCCATGACACGTAAATCGAGCATGCCGAGCCACATCGGTAAGTACGAGCTCGGCGAGCAGCTGGGCCGTGGCACCTGCGGTACCGTCTACCGCGCGTTCGACCCGTTCGTCGGCCGCGACGTCGCGCTCAAGCTGGCGCATCCGGGCGCGACCGTCCAGGCCCTGTCGGATCAGGGCCGCCGCACGTTCTTCTCGGAGGCGTACGCCGCGGGCCAGTTGGCCCACCCTCACATCGTCTCCGTCTTCGATGCCGGCATCGAGGGCTCTTACAGCTATATCGTCATGGAGTACGTGCCCGGTCACACGCTGCGCGAGTGGGGCCACGGAGCCGACGAGCAGCTACCACGCGAGCGCGCCGTCGAGATCGTCTTCCGCTGCTGCCAGGCCCTGGACTACGCCCACCGCCGGGGCGTGATCCACCGCGACGTCAAGCCCGGCAACATCATGGTCACCACGGAAGGCACGACCAAGATCAACGATTTTTCGATCGCACTGATGACGGCGCGCGGCGACGGCAGCACCCCCGGCGTGGCCGAGGGGACACCGCACTACATGGCGCCGGAGCAGGTGCGCGGGGTCGATGTCGGCCCCGGCGCCGATATCTACGCGCTCGGGGCCGTGTTATTCGAGCTCATCACGGGCCGGCGCGTCTTCGAAGCGCCCGATGTGCAGGAGCTGTTCCGCACCATTCGCCATACGGCACCGCCCCGGGTCAGCGACTTTGTTCCCGAGTGCCCCGAAGAGCTCGTGCGCATCGTCGACCGCGCCCTGGCCAAAAAGCCGGCGGATCGTTTCGCCTCGGCGACGGAGATGGCCGCCGCCCTGGGCCGTGTCCATGAGCGCCAACGGCGCATCGGGCGCCGGCTGGCCGCGGGCCAGCACCGCGATCAGCTGCGCGGCATCGACTTCTTCGCCGGCTTCACCGACGCCGAGGCCGAGGGCGTGCTCGAGGCGGGCACGCTTTTGCAGTACAGCGCGGGCGAGCCCATCATTCGTGAGGGGGATCTCGACACCTCGTTCTATCTGATCGTGGTGGGCTCGGCGAGCGTGAGCAAAGGCGGCGCCCGCATCGAGAACCTGGGGCGCGGCGATTGCTTCGGCGAGATGGGCTTTCTTTCCGAGACCCGGCGCACCGCCTCGATCACGGCCGACAGCGATGTCGTGGTATTGCGCGTGAGCAAGTCCCAGCTGGATATGGCACCGGCCGAGACCCAGTTGCTGTACTACCGTGCCTTCACCGAGACCTTGATCTATCGCCTGACCGTGACCAGTGCACGCCTGGCGGCCGCGTTGCAATCGGGCGCTCAGGGGCGGCGCAATGGCTGAGACCCGACGCGTCGCGCTGGCGGTCACGGGCGCCTCCGGCGTCCAGTACGCACCGCGCCTGTTGGCCTGCCTGCTCCAAGCGTGCTGCCACGTCTATCTGCTGATCTCCAAGCCCGGCCACGTCGGCATCGGCATGGACACCGATCGGGCCGTGCCGGCGCGCCGGGGCGAGATGCAGCGCTTCTTCGCCGAGCGCCATGCCCGTGCCTCCGGCACGCTCGAGGTATTGGGCATGGATCAGTGGACCGCGCCGATCGCATCGGGCTCGGGCGCGCCCGACGCCATGGCCATCTGCCCCGGCACGACGGGTACGGTGGCGAGGGGCCGCTGCAGCAGCCTGCTCGAGCGCGCCGCCGATGTGGGGCTCAAGGAGCGCCGCCGGCTGATCGACCAGCTGGATCTGCCCCAGGAGCGGACGCCGCGCTGGGGCCTCGACGAGGCGGCGGTATGAGCGCGGCCGACAGCGCGACCTATCGGCTGCCGCTGTTCCCGCTGTCGAGCGTGGTGCTGCCGGGTGGCCTGTTCGCTCTGCGTCTGTTCGAGGCCCGCTATCTCGATCTCGTCGGCGAATGCCTGCGCAACGACTCGGGCTTCGGCATTTGCTTGATCCGGCAAGGGGGCGAGGCCGGCGAACCCGCCCTGCCGTTCGGCACGGGCACCGAGGTCCGGATCGTCGACTGGGACCAGCAATCCGACGGGCTGCTCGGCATCACGGTGCAAGGCCAGCACAAGGTGCGCGCCCACGATCTCTGGACCGAGGCGAATCAGCTCGTCGCCGCCAACGTCGAGGCCCTGCCGGCCGAGCCCAGCGAGCCCGTCCCGCCCGAGTGCGCCGGCCTCGTGCAGGTCCTGGACAAGCTGCTGCGCCAGCTCGAGCCGACCATCCATTACGCGTGGCCGCAATGGGACGACGCCGCCTGGGTCGGCGGCCGACTGGTCGAGCTGCTGCCGCTGCCGCCGCGCACGCGCCAGTACCTGGTGGAGCTGGACAACCCCACCGCGCGGCTGCACGAGCTGCGCCACGTCCTGAGCTGAGCGCTCGCGCCGCCCCCGCCGCCTTCGAGCGCGGCAGGGGTTGAAACGGGGCTGGTCGTCGCCAGTTTCACCGCACCGCGGTGCGCCGCGGCACCCGCTGTTTTCCCTGATGCATACCGGAGGGCGCGCCATGGCCGTCGTCGATCTCACGCAAGACAATTTCGAGTCCACGATCCGCGACAATGACATCGTCCTGATCGATTTCTGGGCCGAGTGGTGCGGCCCTTGCAAGCAGTTCGCGCCCATCTACGAGAAGGTCGCCGAGCGCCATCCCGACCTCGTCTTCGGCAAGGTCAACATCGAGCATGAGGAGAGTGTGGCCCAGACGTTCGGCATCCGCTCGATCCCGACGCTGGCGATCTTCCGCGAGCAGCAGCTGATCATGCTCGAAGCGGGCGCGATGGAGGAGAGTACCCTCGAGCAGGCGATCGAGACCGTACGCGGCCTCGACATGGACGAAGTCCGCGCCGATCTCAAAAAGCGCGCCGAAGAGGC
>CAYUKN010000091.1:0-9314 GCA_964445325.1 uncultured Ectothiorhodospiraceae bacterium | reverse complement strand
CCATGTGAGTTGAGCAATCGCCAAAAGATGCCGTTGTGGGACGCGCGCAGTAGGTGCATGGATTCTCGGACAGGCTCCTAGCAAGGGCCATGCTCGCCCATCAGGTGGGCCCACTAGAGCTGGCCATTGCGCTGGACGACGAAGCGGTCGCCGCGGCGCGGCAGGAACTGGTTCAGCGTCTCGGTCACCCGGGCGGGCGTGTCCTGCCTGGGGCGAAGCGCGAGCTCGAGCTGATACGAGCGATCGGCGTGGACCCGGACATCGCCCTCGAGCCCGACCTGGCCGCCTTGATTGTTCAGCGCGAGCCGGTGACCGCCCTGCCCATCGGGCTCTATCCGGCCGCGGACGCTGCCGAGCTCCAGCTGCAGCGGGGCGATGATGCGCGCGGCGTCCCACTGGAACTGGCCGTTGAGCTGGCGCAGCCGCTGGTCGGCGAGCGTGGCCGAGTCGATCCGCGCGAGCAGTCGGCCGTCGACCGCGAGCGCGGGTAGTTGCGCCAGTGCGACCAGGGCGTTGGCGGGGCTATCGATCTCGATGGCGCTGAGTGTGAGCTGCCCGCCAGGGGTCACCGCGAAGTCGCCCGCGATCTCGGCCTCGCTGAAGTCGAGCCGGGCATGGCCGGCCAGGCGCGCGGTCAGCAGCCGCCAGGTCGTGAGGTCCCAGGCGACTTGCGTTGCCGGTTTGGGGCCCCCAAAGGCGACGCGTTGGGCCCGGCCCGACCAGACCGAGCCCGAGGCCCCGGCTACCTCGACGCGCTCCGGGGCGAACCACTCGATCGCCCGGGCCGCGGGGAAATGGGCGATCGCGCCGGCGGCGGCGCCCGCCAGGATCAATCCGATCAAGCCGACGGTGGCGCGGGTCATGGCTTGCGCTCCAGGGTCACGCGCGCGTCCACCCGGCCCTCGGCCTCGCGCGTGATATCGGCGCGGGTGACGACCAGGCCGTGCTCCGAGCGCAGTCTACCGAGCACCTGGACCAGCGGATCGAACGGAACCTGGTCGAATTCGAGCCGGGCCCCGGCGTCGCCGTCCGATTTGAGGCTGTCGGGTTGGGGCAGGCCGGAGCCGGCCAGCACCGACTCCACCGCCAGTGAGGGCGCCTGGTCGCTCGAGCCGACCGCATTGCCCTGCCCGCTCGCGCGCAGCGAGCGGACCTCGTTGGCGGCCTCCTGCATCCGATCGACCTGGCGCTCGAGGGTGGCGACGCGCTCCTGGCGTTGGGCCAAGGCCTCGATGGCCGGCTCGATCGCCAGCAGGTAGACCAACACGAGGAGGGCGACGCCGGCCCCGCCGGCGACGGTCACACGCTCGCGCGGTGCCAGGCTGAGGAACCATGCCTTCACTCGCCCGCCTCCCGCACGCGGATCTCGCCGGCGACCTGCTCGCCCTGGCGCTCGGCGCGCTCGAGCTCGGCGTCGAGGCCGTTCGCGCCCAGGCGTTCACGCAGCCGGTCGAGGTTTTGCAGATCGGTCGCTTGGAGCTCGAGCTGGAGGCGTTGATTGCGCCATGCCACCGCCTCGAGCGTGATGCCGTCTGCATTCGCGACGGGGTCGCCGGCGCGCGCCATCAGCTCGAGGAAGCCGGCGCCCCCGCCGCCCTCGCGCAGCGATTCCAGGCGCGTGGTCATCTGCGAGCGCGGGTTCACCACGCGCTGCACCTCCGGGAAGGTCTCGCGAAAGATCTGCTCCATGCGCTCGCGCAGCTGCTGCTGGCGCTCGCCCAGGCGCGCGTACTCGAGCGCGGTGCCCGTCAGCGAAAGCGCGACGAACGCCGCCGCCAGCGCCGCTGGCACGCGCCATTGGCGGACGATGCGACCGATCTGCTCGGTCCGGCTGTAGGGGCCCTGGCGCAGGTCGATGCCGCCCGCGGCGGGATCGAACGCGGCCAGGGCATCGGGGATCGGGCGACGGGGTTGGCCGGCGTCGACCGCGTGCTGCAATGCCTCGGGCCAGGCCATCTCCTGTGTGCCCGTGACCGTGTAGCGATCGATGCGCTCGGGCGTCGCCAGCGTCGCCGCGAGCCCGGCCATGAGCTCGGGCTCGGCGGTGAATCCCGTGTGGAAGCCAGTGCGCACGGTGATACGGCCCGGCTCCTCCAGGACGGTCCAGCCCTGCTCGGCGGGTGCATGCAGCGCCAGCGGCTCGGCGACGATACTGTGGGGCTCCAGGCCGGCGCCGCGCACGGCGCCCAGATAGGCGTCCAGGCGTGCCCGCGCGACCACGGCGACCGGCCAACACCCCTCGCCGTCGACGGGACCCAGGGCGAAGTGCAGCTCTTCGACTTCCTGGGCAAGGCGATCCTCCAGGGCCCAGGGGATGGCCGCGGCTGCCTTCGACCGAGTGCGCGCCGGCACCTCCACGCGCGTGATGAGCACCTCGGACCCCGGGATCAGCAGCATCAACCGGTGCCCGGCCAGGGCCGCCGCGGCTTGCGCGGGCGTACCCTCACGGGTGCGGGCCTCGCCCTCGGCGCCCGGCAGGCGCCAGCTACAGCGGCCCTCGTCCGGCGTGGCCAGGCGCAATAGGGCGGCGTTACTCACCGTGCGCGGTCTCCGTGGACTCGGTCATCCCCTCTCCCTCGCCGCGCTCGCGCGCGGGGTGCTCATGTGATGGCGTGCGCTGCAGCGCGGCCCACTCCTAGTTGGGTGTCCGCGTGCGCCGCAGCACGCGCGCGCGTCCCTCGTCATCGCGGCGCAGCCAACTATAAAGCGTGTAGGTCACTGGGCCCATCTCGACGTCGACACGGACGCGGAAATGGCGCGAGCCCACCGCAAGACCCTGGGCCGCGACCTCGCGTTCCTGCAGCAGCGGATCCTCCCGGAAGTCAGCGATCGTCGCAAACGGCTCCTCACCGGCTCGCTCGTGTAGCTCTTGCGCGGCGTCGGCCTCGAGGCCTTCGACTAGCGCTTGCAGCACCGCGGGGGTGGCCGTGTTGACGTTGATCGGCGTTTGCGCGGGGAGGGCGGTCACGTGGGGCGCCAGCGCCGCCCAGGCCTCGGCGTCGATCCCGCGCACCAGGCGCAGCTCGCTCGCACTGGCCATGGGGGCGTTGGCGGCGCGGTAGGGCTCGCGCCGCCCGGCATAGAAATCGTCCTCGGCGCCCCGCGGATAGGTCGTCTCGCTGTCCGCGTCGACCCAGTCGACGATCGCCTGGGCGACGCGCGGCTCGATCTCGACCGCCGCCAGCAGGCGCTCGAGCCGCGCCAGCGCCGGTGCGCTGATCTGACCGCCGCCGGCGCGCAGGTTGTTGATGTTGAAGCGCCCCTGGGCATCGCTGATCGCGCCGGTCACCTGGCCGCCCTCGACCGGGATCGGCGGGAGGTTGCGCGCCCAGTCCTCGTCGCGCGCATCGACCTCGGTGCTGCGCCCGTCGCCGGCGCCGTCGCTGCCGTCGCCGTCGTCGCCGTCGTCGCCGCGCCCCGTGCCATCGTAGTTGGGCCCGCGACCGCCGCCATTGTCGCGGCGGTCGCGGGCGAGGATCGCGATGGCCCACTGCTCGCCGCCGAGGGCGATCTGGTGGGCCTGCTCCAGCGCGAGCCGGTTGCCCGTACGCCGCTGATCCAGTTGGCCCTGGCGCGTCATCTCGGCGGCGGCGACGGCCGCCAGCGCCACCACGAGCAGCACCGTGATCAGCGCGACCCCGCGCTCGCGGCCCGTGCCGGGGTGTGCGCACCTAGCCATCGTCGCCACCATCGTTCGGGCCGCCGCCACGGCCCGCGCCGCTGCCGGGGGCCACGGCGATCAGGCGCCGGATCTCGCCCCAATCCTCGAGCTCGAGCGTGAACTCGACCGCGCGCGGCAGCGCGACTGCGGCGGGCCCGGGCCCGGTGTTCAGCGGCGGCCATTGATCGCGCCATTCGGCCTCACCGTCGAGGAAACGGAACTCCACCGAGGCCACCTCGCGCAGGTACACGCGCCGCGTCGGCTCGGGATCGGGCCGGGCATCGGGGCGTGCCTGGGCGTAACGGCGTAAACGGCCGTCGTCGAGGGTCCATTGCACCCGGGCGAGCGTGCTGCGCTCGAGGTCGGCCGGATTGGGCCAGCCGCCGCGGGTGAACTCGATCAGTGCCGCCTGGCCCGGCTGCGCCAACAGCGGCGCTTGCTGGGCGGGCTGGAGCGCGCGCACCGGGCGGTCGACGATCTGGCGCAGATCGTCGCTCAGGGCGCCCACGCTGCGCTGGACCGCGGTGAGGCGCTGCGACTGGCGCTCGGTGGCCGAACGCGCGTCGAGCACCGAGAACAGCGCGGTGTAGGCAGCCACACCGATGACGGCGAACACCGCCAGCGCGACCAACAGCTCCAGCAGCGTCACGCCGTGCGCCCGATCCGCGCGCCGGTGCGCCGTCACGGCTCGATCCGGTTGTCGGGTGTGCCGATGAAGCCCGTCACGGAGGACACGGGTTGGCCGTCCTCGGTCCGTGCCACGGCGACGTCCACGCGGCGCACGGCCTCTTCCGGGGTCTCCTGGATCTCGGCGGTCCAGTACCAGGTGCGCCCGGCCATCTCGGTCTCGCCCTCGCGCGTGCCGGTGTCGGGCCAGCCGGAGGCTAGCTGCAGCGCCGTGATGCGATCGCTCGCGATCCAGGCGGCGAGCGTACGGTCGCGCAGATAGCCCATGTTGTCGGCGCGCTGTGCGCCCGCCTGCACCAGCGCCGTGATGGCGACGGCGAACACCGCCAGCGCGACCAGCACCTCGATCAGCGTGAACCCGTCCCGCCGTTGCATCACAGGCTTTGCTCGCTGAGCTCGAGCCAGCGGCTCGTGCCCGGCTCGATCAAGTACTCGGTGCGCACGTCGTCGTCGATCAAGCGGATCGAGAACCCGGGCAGGATCTCGCCGCTGGCGAGGAAAAAGATTTGCGGTCGAACCGGCTCTTCATCGTCGGCCTCGTTGCCCTCGCGCACCCCGGCGCCGGTCTCGGCGTCCTCACCGGCGTCGGCGTCGAGCTCGGCGAGCTCGACCTCGAGGCCGTCGACGTCGACCTCCAGGCGCATGCCCTCGGGCAGCTCATAGGGCTGGAATAGGCGCTCATCGTAGCGGCGCCACCGGTCGTCGTAGAGCGCGAGAAAGCGGTAGCCGCCCGGGGCGAACAACAGCCCCAGCGACTGCGACCGCAGCACGGCCTCCTCGCGGGACAGGCGCATGCGCTCGATCAAGCGCTCGGCCTCGTCCTCGAGGCGCTCGCGCTGCGAGCGGCCCTGCACGCCCAGCACGGCCATCGAGGTGAGCAGGCCGATGATGACCACGACCACCAGCAGCTCCAGCAGGGTGAAGCCGCGCTCACCGCGCGGGCTGCTGCCCCGCTTCATTGCTGGCTATCGACGTTCCAGTTGCCGATGTCGGCGTTGGGACCCTCGCCTCCGGGCGAACCATCGGCCCCCAGCGAGTAGATGTCGATCTCGCCGTGCTCGCCGGGGTTCTGGTACTTGTACGGGTTGCCCCACGGGTCCTCGGGCAGCTGGCGCAGATAGCCGCCCTCCTTGTAGTTCTCGGGCTCCGGGCCACCGCCGGGCTTCTCCACCAATGCCTCCAGGCCCTGCTCGGTGGTGGGATAGCGGTAGTTGTCCAGCTTGTAGAGATCGAGTGCGCTCTCGATCGCGCGGATGTCCTGCTTGACCTTGGCCTGCCTTGCCTTGGCGGGCTCGTCCATGATGCGGGGCACCACGACAGCGGCCAGGATCGCCAGGATGGCGACGACCACCATGACCTCGATGAGCGTAAACCCTCGCCGTAGCCCGCGCTGCACTCTTTTCGTCATCGACGCTGCCTCGTGTGGTGTCATATCGGCGTGTGCCAGCCGATGTTCTCGCGAAAGCCGGCGAATATATCACGGCCCCGTCACGCCGCGATGACGCGGCTGCCGTCAGCCTGCCCCACCGCCAGCGCGCTGGGTTGCGCCCCGGGCGGACGGGCTGGCGGCGAGCGCGAATAGATCGGGCAGGAAGAACTCGCTGACGAGCAAGGGAGCGCCGCCGAGATGGAACACGGCACGGCGCCCCCATACGGGCGCGTTGACCAGCGGCGGCTGCGCGATACCCGCCTGTCGCAGTGTCAGGTGCGCCAGCTGCAGGGGCCCGCGGTGTGCGGTGCGGTCGCTGAAGAGCAACGCCCCGAGCGGCTGCGAGCCCATGCGCGCCAGGCGCTGGCGCTTGCCTCTCAGCGTCGCCGCCGGGATCACGGTGCGCGCGACGACGAGCGCACGTCCATCGCAGTGCAGCGCGACCTCGCGCAGCAGCGCGGGCTTGCCCCGGGCCATGCGCAGCGCCCGTGCCTCGCCCGGTTGCGCCGGGTGGCGGCCCTGGCGCAGCACCTCGAGGCCGAACCGGCCCGGGCAGATCGCGCGCAAGTGGCCCGTGAGCGAGCCCTCGGCGAGCAGCCAGCCGCGTTGCTCGGCCGGGATCCGCTCGCGATGCAGGCGCGTGGCGCGGTGCCAGCGCGGCGCCCGGGCGAAGCGCACCGGGCGCGGGTCGCGCTCGCTGCCGCGTTGATGGCTTGCCCGGGTCACCTCAGGCGTCTCCATAGCGCTCGGCGTCGGCCAACCAGCGCTCGACCAGGGCGGCGGCGCTCTCCGGGGTCTCGCTGAGCAAGCGCGCGGCACCGTCGCGTACCGCCGGCAGCAAGTCGCCGTCGCGTGCGGGGTCGGCCATGCGGAAGCCCACCGCCCCCGTTTGCCGCGTGCCCAGGACCTCGCCTGGCCCGCGCAGCTCGAGATCGCGCTCGGCGATGCGGAAGCCGTCGGTGGTGTCGCGCAGCGTGCCCAGCCGAGCGCGCGCGGTCTCGGAGAGCGGGCCCTCGTAGAGCAGTATGCAGACGCTGGCGTCGCCACCCCGACCGACCCGGCCACGCAGTTGGTGAAGCTGGGATAGCCCCAGGCGCTCGGCGTTCTCGATCACCATCAGCGAGGCATTGGCCACGTCCACGCCGACCTCGATGACAGTCGTCGCCACGAGCAGATCGATGGTGCCCTGCTGGAACCGGGTCATGACCGTCTCTTTGTCGGCTGCCTTCAAGCGCCCGTGCACGAGCCCGATCCGGAGGTCGGGCAGGGCCTCGCCGAGCGCCTCGGCCGTCTCCGCGGCTGCACGCCCGGCCTGTGCCTCGGAGGCCTCGATCAAGGGACAGACCCAGTAGGCCTGGCCCCCCTGGCGGCAGGCGGCGCCCACGCGCTCGACCACCTCGCCGCGGCGGCCGGCCGAGACCACCACGGTCTCGACGGGCTGGCGCCCGGGCGGTTGCTCGTCGATCACGGAGCTGTCGAGGTCGGCATAGGCAGTCATCGCCAGCGTGCGCGGGATCGGTGTCGCCGTCATGATGAGCTGGTGGGGCACCTGGCCGGCGGCGCTGCCCTTCTCGCGCAGCGCCAGGCGCTGGTGCACGCCGAAGCGATGTTGCTCGTCGATCACCACCAGGCCCAGGCGGGCGAAGCCGACGTCCGCCTGGAACAGCGCATGCGTGCCGACGACGATGCGGGTACGGCCGTCGGCCAGCCCCGCGGCCACGCGACGCCGGACGCCGGTGGCGAGGCGCCCCGTGAGCCAGCCCACCTCGATCCCGAGCGGCGCCAGCCACCCATCGAAGCTGCGATAGTGCTGCTCCGCGAGGACCTCGGTCGGCGCCATGATGGCCACTTGATGGCCGGCCTCGAGGGCCTGCAGCGCGGCCAGGGCGGCTACCACCGTCTTGCCCGAGCCGACATCGCCCTGGATCAGTCGCAGCATCGGCTGTGAGCGCGCCAGATCGCTGCCGACCTCGGCGACGACGCGCTCCTGGGCGCGCGTGAGCGCGAAGCCGAGGCCCGC
The DNA here is from genome assembly GCA_964445325.1 of uncultured Ectothiorhodospiraceae bacterium. Taxonomy (GTDB): domain Bacteria; phylum Pseudomonadota; class Gammaproteobacteria; order XJ16; family Halofilaceae; genus Halofilum. The sequence goes on along the minus strand of CAYUKN010000091.1, from coordinate 1,517 downwards.
GCGCAATTCCTGGGTCAATCGCCCGTCGCCGGCGAGCGCCGGGGCGGCGAAGCTGCGTGCGCGCTCGCGCAATCGGCGCAGGCTTACGTGGTGGGCGAGCAGCTCCTCGAACGCCAGGCGCCGGCAGGCCGGATGGGTGCCCGCCAGCAGGGCGGCGACGTCGACGTCGGGCGGCGGCCGATGGACCGTGCGCAGCGCGTCGGCGAGATCGGGCATGCCGGGCGGTTGGGCCGCCGCCGCCCAGTCGGCCAGGCCGCTGCTGGCCGCGAGCCAGTCGAGCGCCGCCGCGGTCACGCGCCGCAGCGTCGTCTGGCCGATGCCCTCGGTCGTGGGGTAGACCGGGGTGAGTGTGTCGTCGACCGGCGCGGGGTGGCTGGCCTGGTACACGCGATACTCGGGATGCACCACCTCGGGCCCATCGGGGCCGCGCCTGAGCTCACCGTACAGCCGGATGCGCCGGCCCGGGACCAGTTGTTGTTGCTGGCGCCCCGTGAAGTGGAACCAACGCAGGGTGAGCGCCCCGGTCCCATCGTGCACGCGCGCGACCAGCGCGCGCCGGCGCCGTTGCACGATCTGGGCGTGCTCGATCTCGGCGTCGATCAAGGCCTCGTGGCCGGGCCACAGGCGCCCGATGGGCCAAAGCCGTGTGCGGTCCTCGTAGCGCAGCGGCAAGTGGAACAGCGCGTCGGCGACACTGCGCAGGCCGAGGCGCTCGAGGCGCTCGGCCAGGCGCGGGCCGACGCCGGCGAGCGCCGTGATGGCCGGTGGCTGGGTGCCGCCGCCGGCTTGGCTGCGCGCCGCGGCCTCAGATGTCGAGCTGGACGACGGCATCCACCTCGACCGGCACGCCCTTGGGCAGGGCCGCGGCCCCGAGCACGGCCCGCGCCGGGTACGGCTCGTCGAAGTATTCCGCCAGCACCTCGTTGACCACCGGGAAATTCCCGATGTCGGTCAAGTACACGTTCACCTTGACCACTTGCCCGAGATCACCGCCGCCGGCCTCGATCACGGATTGCACATTGGCGAAGACCCGGCGGATCTTGGCGCCGATGTCGCCGTCGTCGATCTCCATGGTCTCGGGGACCAGTGGAATCTGGCCGGAGACGTAGAGCGTTTGGCCCGCGATCACGCCTTGCGAGTAGGCGCCAATGGCGGCCGGTGCTCGATCGGTTTGGATTACACGTCGCGTCATCGAGGGGTCCTCGTCATTGGCTAGCGGGGAAGGAGCAGTTTACTGGGGCGCCCGGGTGCGTGGCCACGGTGGATTGCATGCCATCGGGGCGTGCCAGGCGGCTGGCGCCGTGCTTGGCCACTGGGCCGTGCCGAGTAGTCTCGCCAAGGCGCAAAGAGGGCCAAGAACGCCAAGCGCGTACTCTCGCGAAGACGCGAAGCACGCGAAGTTTTTGTTGTGGATTGCGTGGCCTCGGGGAGTGCTCGATGGCCGGTGCCGTGCAAGGCCCCGGGCCGTGCGGATGGATCACGCCAAGGCGCCAAGGCCGCCAAGAGCGCTGAGGGTC
>CAYUKN010000090.1:0-9461 GCA_964445325.1 uncultured Ectothiorhodospiraceae bacterium | reverse complement strand
GATCGCCGCGATCGGTCACGCGGGCGCGCCAGCCCGGCTCGACCACGGTGGTGCTATTGGCCTCGACGATGACGGCCGGGCCGTCGACCGGCTGCTCGGGCGCAAGCCCGGCGCGGTCGAAGAACGGGGTCTCGGGATGGGCCGTGCCCGCCATGACGGTCGGATGGTGCGCGACCGGATCGGCACCGCCGCCGTGCGTGGCCGCCGGCGCGGGCACCTCGGCGGGGGCGTCGCTAGTGCCGATGCCCTCGACCTGGGCCGTCTCGACCAGCACCGTCTTGTCGGGCGAGTGGAAGCCGTACTGTTGCCGGTGGGCCCGCTCGAACGCCTCGCGGATGGCCTCGTCATCGCCGGCGGGTACGAGCAGGGCGGTGTCCGAGCCCTGATAGCGCGCGTGGACGCGGCGCTCGGTGGTGATCGCCGATTCGGGGATGCCCTGCTCGCGTAGGGCGTCGCGCGCAGCCTCGGCCAGGGTGTCCAGGGCGTCGCCGAGCTCGGTCTCGATGCCCGCCTCAAGGGGTCTCTCCATCGCCTGCTCGTGGACGGTGCGCACGTCGGCCAGACCGATGCCGAAGGCCGAGAGCACGCCCGCGTACGGGTGGATGAGCACGCGATCGACGCCGAGGGCATCGGCGACCAGACAGGCGTGCTGGCCGCCCGCGCCGCCGAAGCAGCACAAGGTGTAGGCGGTCACGTCGTAGCCGCGCGCGACCGAGATCTCCTTGATCGCATTGGCCATGTTGTCGACGGCGATGCGCAGAAAGCCCTCGGCGACCTGGGCGGGCGAGCGGTCGTCGCCCGTCTCGCGCTGGATGCGCCGCGCCAGTTCATCGAAGCCTTGCGTGACTGCGGCATCGTCCAGCGGCTCGTCCGCGTTGGGCCCGAAGACGTGCGGGAAGAGCTCGGGCTGGAGCTTGCCCAGCATGACGTTGCAGTCGGTCACGCACAGTGGCCCGCCGCGGCGATAGCTCGCCGGTCCGGGGTCGGCGCCCGCCGAATCGGGTCCGACGCGATAGCGCGTGCCGTCGAATGACAGGATGGAGCCGCCGCCCGCGGCGACCGTGTGGATGCGCATCATGGGCGCACGCAGGCGGAAGCCGGCGACCTGGTTCTCGAAGGCGCGCTCGTAGGCGCCGGCGTAGTGGCTGACATCGGTCGAGGTCCCGCCCATGTCGAAGCCGATCAGACGGTCGCAGCCCGCCGCCTCGCCCGTGCGCACCATGCCGACGACACCGCCGGCCGGCCCGGACAGGATCGCATCCTTGCCGCGGAAGGCGCGCGCCTCGGCGAGGCCGCCGCTGGACTGCATGAACATCAAGCGCACGTCGCCGAGATCGGCGGCGACGCGCTCGATATAGCGCGACAGCACGGGCGAGAGGTAGGCGTCGACCACGGTGGTGTCGCCGCGGGCGACAAGCTTCATCGTCGGGCTGACCTCGTGGCTCACCGAGACGTGGGCGAAGCCGCGCTCGCGCGCCATGGCCGCAACCCGGGCCTCGTGGTCATTGAAGGCATAGCCGTGCACGAAGGCGACGGCGATGCTGGCGAAGCCCGCCTCGGCGAGCTCGGCCAGGGCGGCGTCAGCGCCCGCTTCGTCGAGCGCCTCGACGACCGTGCCGTCGGCGCCGATGCGCTCGTCGACCTCGACGACGCGGTCGAAGAGCATCTCGGGCAGCTGGATGTCGAGGGCGAATATGTCCGGGCGCGCCTGGTAGCCGATGCGCAGCGCGTCGGCGAAGCCGCGCGTGGTCACCAGGGCAGTGGGCTCGCCTGCACGCTCGAGCAGGGCATTGGTCGCGACGGTGGTGCCCATCTTCACGTGGGCGATGCGCTCGGCCGGCACGGGATCGTCGATCGCCAGACCCATGACCTGGCGGATGCCCGCGAGCGCAGCGTCGTCGTACTGGTCGGGGTTGTCCGACAAGAGCTTGTGGCTGTTCAGGGTGCCGTCGGGGGCGCGCGCGACCACGTCGGTGAACGTGCCGCCGCGGTCCACCCAGAACGCCCACTGCCCGTGCTCGCTCATCTAGGCTCCTCGTCGCTCGAACGGCGGCTCGCTCGTCGGCCGGCCTCCTACGCCTCGGTGCCGAACTGTTGGGTGATCGCGATCGCGGTCGCCAGGGCGTGGCGGCCGTCGGCGCCCGAGACCAGCGGTGCGGTGCGCGTGCGGATCGCCTCGAGGAACGAGTGTATCTCGGCGCGGATCGGGTCGCCACGCTCGAAGTGACGCTCCTCGGAGACGAGCTCGGGGATGCCCGGATACATTTCGGACTCGCCCTTGCGGTGGATGGCCAGATGCTGCTCCTGCAGGTCGACTGAGAGGTAGCAGTCCTGCTGGAAGAAGCGGATGCGGCGCTCCTTCTTCGCGCTCACGCGGCTGGCGGTGACGTTGGCGACGCAGCCGTTGTCGAACAGCAGCCGCACGTTGGCGATGTCGGTGGCGCCGGTGAGCACCTCGGCGCCGCTGGCGTCGGCCCGGGCGACGGTCGAGCCCACGACGTTTAGGATGATGTCGATGTCGTGGATCATCAGATCGAGCACCACATCGACATCGGTCCCGCGCGGATTGAACGGTGCCAGCCGGTGCGACTCGATGAACCGGGGGGCGCTGAGCAGCTCGTCGGCGGCGAGCAGGGCGGGATTGAAACGCTCCAGGTGGCCCACCTGCAGCACGAGCCCGCGCCGTTCGGCCTCGCCGACGAGGGCGTCGGCCTCGGCGACCGTGGCCGTGATCGGTTTCTCCACGAGCACGTGGATGCCGCGCTGCAGGCATTCCAGCGCGATGGGGTGGTGCAACGCCGTGGGCGCGACGATGCTGACCGCGTCGACGGCGTCGAGGATCTCGCGATAGTGGCTGACCCAGCGGGCGCCCACGCTCTCAGCACAGGCGCGGCCCGCCTCTTCTTCCGGGTCCGCCACGGCCACGAGCTCGCAGTCGTCGGCGGCGGCGTACTTTTGTGCGTGGAATCGGCCCAGGTAGCCGACACCGATGACGGCCGTGGCAAGCGTCATGGGATTCCTCGGCGGCCGGTGCGTCGACGCGACCGGCTCATGATATCGTAGGCACCCTCGCCAGCCCGGCGGGGCACACTGCGGTCAACTGGTGGGCAATAGTACAGCGATGGCAGGAGCCGCCGAAACCGATGGGCCCGCCGCGGCCGAGCCCGGCGTCGCTGGCGTCGACGAGGCCGGCCGCGGTCCGCTGGCCGGCCCCGTCACGGTCGCCGCGGTCATCCTCGAGGCCGGTACCGTCATCGACGGCGTCACCGACTCGAAGAAGCTCACGCCCAAGCGCCGCGAGCGCGCCGCCGAGCGTATCCGCCATCACGCGCGCGCCTGGGCGCTCGCGTGGGCCGAGCCCGACGAGATCGATGCACGCAACGTGCTGTACGCCACCATGGCGGCGATGCAGCGCGCGGTGGCTGCGCTCGACGAGACACCGGAGCGGGTCCGGGTCGACGGCAATCGCACACCCGAACTCGGCGTGCCAGCGGAGGCGCTCGTCGGTGGCGATGCCGCCAATCCCGCGATCGCTGCGGCCTCGATCCTGGCCAAGGTCGCACGCGACGCGCACATGCAGGCGCTGGAGGCCACCCATCCGGGCTACGGCTTCGCCGCGCACAAAGGCTACGCGACGCCCGTGCACCGCGAGGCGCTGATGCGCCTGGGCCCGTGCGCCGCCCACAGGCACTCGTTCGCCCCCGTCGACGCGGCGGCGCGCCAGATGCAGCTGGATCTGTAGAGCGCCTGGAAATGGATCTCGCGAAGACCCGAACGACGCGAGGTATATCTGTTAGTCGGTCGATGATGTGGTGGGAGCATCCTCGGTCGGGATGTTCGTAGCTTGTCGGTTCGAGCGACCTGTGGGTCCGACTTCAGTCGGACAGCGAGGGGCTCGAGAAGCGCTCGAGCTGAACAGCTGATCCAAGGGCTCGAAGTGACTTACTTGATTGGGTGAGTGGTCTTTCGTCTATCCCGATGGGGTGACCGATCGGCTGTCATGACCGCAAATGAAGATAGCGGCTCATCGGCTGAATCATGTGCTTTGCCTCGGTTCATCTTGTACAAAAATCGTTACTTTCTTTGCGCCCTTCGCGCCTTTGCGTGAACCTATGATCAACGAACGGCACCTGAGGACAGCACGCGCATGAACCCTGGCTTCGTCCATCTGCGGTTGCACACAGACTACTCGCTCGTCGACGGGACCGTGCGCATGCCGCAGCTCATGGAGCGCCTGCGCGAGCAGGGCATGCCCGCGGTCGCGGTCACGGACCAGAGCAACCTGTTCGCGATGGTCAAGTTCTACAGCGCCGCCTTGGCCGCCGGGGTCAAGCCCATTGTCGGCTGCGATGTGCTGCTGCGCCCGGACGCGCCGGGGGAACCGCCCACGCCCATTGTGTTCCTGGTTCAAGACGACACGGGTTACGCCAATCTGATCCGCCTGATCTCGCGCTCGTATCTCGAGGGCCAGCACGGCGGCCAGGCCACCATCGAGCGCAGTTGGCTCGAGGGCGCCTCGGAGGGGTTGATCGCGCTATCCGGCGGCCGCGAGGGCGATGTCGCCCGCGCCTGGCTCGCGGGCAAGCGCGAGCGCGCTCTGGAGCGGCTCTCGCACTGGCTCGCGCTGTTTCCGGGGCGGTTCTATCTGGAGATTCAGCGCACGGGCCGCGATCAGGAGGAGGCCTGGATCGATGGCGCGATCGAACTGGCCCATCAGATGCAGTGCCCGGTGGTCGCGACCAATGACGTGCGCTACCTCGACGCGGCCGATTTCGATGCCCACGAGGCGCGCGTGTGCATCCACGAAGGACGCGTGCTCGCCGACCCGCGCCGCCCGCGCCCATACAGCGACCAGCAGTACCTGCGCAGCGAGGCGGAGATGCAGGAGCTGTTCGCCGATCTGCCCGAGGCCTTGGCCAACTCGGTGGAGATCGCGCGGCGCTGCAATCTGCGCATCACGCTGGGCGAGTCCTATCTACCCGACTTCCCTGTACCCGCGGAACACTCGGTCGAGAGCTATCTGCGCGAGCGCGCCTACAGCGGCCTGGAGGTGCGACTGGAGCAGCTCTTCGGCGCGGACGTGGGTGCCAAGGAAGACACCCGCGCGCCCTACGTCGAGCGCCTCGAGCACGAGCTCGGCGTGATCACGTCGATGGGCTTCCCCGGCTACTTTCTCATCGTCTCCGACTTCATCGAGTGGGCCAAGAACAACGGCGTGCCCGTGGGGCCAGGACGGGGCTCGGGCGCAGGGTCGCTGGTGGCCTTCGCCATGGGCATCACCGACATCGACCCGCTGCGCTACGACCTCTTGTTCGAGCGCTTCCTCAATCCCGAGCGCGTGTCACTGCCCGACTTCGACGTCGACTTCTGCATGGAGGGCCGCGACCGCGTCATCGACTACGTCTCGGACAAGTACGGCGAGGAGAAGGTCTCGCAGATCATTACCTACGGCACGATGGCGGCGCGTGCAGTGGTGCGCGACGTCGGCCGCGTCCTGGGCCACCCGTTCGGCTACGTCGACAAGATCGCCAAGCTGGTGCCGTTCGAGCCGGGCATGACGCTCGAGCGAGCGCTCGCCGAGTCGGAGGACCTCAAGTCCGCCTACGACGAGGACCACGACGTGCGCGCGCTCATCGATCTCGGGCGCAAGCTCGAGGGCCTGGCGCGCAACGCGGGCAAGCACGCCGGCGGCGTCGTCATCGCCCCCAGCGCGCTGACCGATTTCGCCCCGCTGTACTGCGAGCCGGGCGGGCAGGGCGTGGTCACCCAGTTCGACAAGGACGACGTCGAGAGCATCGGCCTGGTCAAGTTCGACTTCCTGGGCCTGCGCACGCTCACGATCATCGACCGTGCCGTTCAGGCGATCAATCGCCGCCTGCAGGCCGAGGGCGCCGAGCCGATCAGCATGGACCGGCTGGCGATGTACGACGGACCCACGTTCGAGCTACTGCAGGACTGCCGCACAACGGCCGTGTTCCAGCTCGAATCGCGCGGCATGAAAGAGCTCATCAAGCGCGTCCAGCCCGAGGACTTCGAGGAGATCATCGCCCTGGTCGCGCTGTTCCGACCGGGCCCGCTGCAGTCGGGCATGGTCGACGACTTCATCGCGCGCAAGCACGGTCAGGCCGAGGTCACCTATCCCCATCCCGAGCTCAAGGAGGTGCTCAAGCCCACCTATGGCGTGATCCTGTACCAGGAGCAGGTGATGCAGATCGCGCAGGTGCTGGCGGGCTACTCGTTGGGCGCGGCCGATCTGTTGCGCCGGGCGATGGGCAAGAAAAAGGCCAAGGAGATGGCCAAGCAGCGCAGCAGCTTCATCGAGGGCGCGACCGCGCGCGGCGTCGACGAGTCCACGGCCGTCTACATCTTCGAGCTCATCGAGAAGTTCGCCGGCTACGGCTTCAACAAGTCGCACTCGGCGGCCTATGCGCTGCTGTCGTACCAGACGGCCTGGCTCAAGACGCACTATCCGGCCGAGTTCATGGCTGCCGTCCTCTCGGCCGACATGGACAACACCGACAAGGTCGTCACGCTCATCGACGAGTGCCGCCGCATGGGCCTCCACGTGCTCGCGCCCGACATCAATAACTCGGCCTACCATTTCACCGCGGTCCACGCGTCCTCGCTGCGTTTCGGCCTGGGCGCGATCAAGGGCGTGGGCCAGTCGGCCCTCGAGGCCATCCTCTCCGAGCGTGATCACAGCGGCTCGTTCCGCGATCTCGACGATCTGTGCTGCCGCGTCGACGGCCAGCGCGTCAATCGCCGTGTCCTGGAAGCGTTGAATCGCGCGGGCGCCTTGGCCCAGTTGGGCCCGAACCGCGCCACCATCGAGCGCCGGTTGCCGCATGCCCTCAAGGCGGCCGAGCAGCAGCGCCACAACGCCACTGTCGGCATGGAGGACATGTTCGGCGGAGGCGGCGGCGCGCCTCCGGCGGCGAGCAACGACGTGCCCGTCCAGCCCGAGTGGGAAGACGAGACCCGTCTGGCCGGCGAGAAGGAGACGCTGGGACTGTATCTATCGGGCCACCCGATCGACCGCTACATGCAAGAATTGCTGCGCTTCACCGGCGGTCGTCTGGCCGAGCAATGCGGGCGCCTCGAGAGCCAGAACCGCCGCCGCAGCGAGAGCCAGGAGCTCGTCTTCGCGGGGCTGGTCGCGGGCCTGCGCACCAAGAACACCACCAGCGGCAAGATGGCGTTCGTCACCCTCGACGACGGTAGCGGCCGCGTCGAGGCGAAGATCGGTCCCGAGCTCTTCACCAAGCGCGGCGCCAAGATCGTCCGCGACAAGGTACTCGTCATCGAGGGCGATCTGCAGGTCGACGACTTCTCCGGTGGCTACCAGATCGGCGCGCGCGAGCTGTTCACGATCGACGACGCCCGCGAGCGCTTCGCCCGGCGCTTGAAGCTCCGCATCAACGGCCAGGCCGCGGGCAACGGCTTCGTCGACCACCTCGAGCAGACACTTACGCCATTCCGCGCCGGACGCACACCGATAACGGTCGAGTACGAGGGCCCCCAAGCCCGCGCCACCATCCAATTCGGCGAAGACTGGCAGATCCACCCGACCGACGAGCTGTTGAACCGCCTCCGGCAAGTCGCCGGAGAGCAAGCAGTCGTCATCGATTACTGATGCATGGTCCGCGCCCGTCGCGGTTATCGAGCATCGACGCGGCCGCGCTGTCGCGGAGGTGGCCCGACGCACCGTACCCCTTCGCGCGCGGGCAAGATGCGGCGTGCACGCCAACCCTCGGGTCTTGCACGAACGGGCGAGCGAAGAGATGAACATCGAGATGCTCGACACCTTCCTGGATCTGCTCGAGACCCGGAACTTCAATCACACCGCCGCCAATCTCCAGATCACGCAGTCGACGGTCAGCGCCCGGATTCGCGGGCTCGAGGGGGCGCTCGGGGCGCGGCTGTTCGTGCGCGGCCGGGGTGGGGCCGAGCTCACGCCCGAGGGCCAGAGGTTCGAGAGCTACGCCGTCAACATCCGGCTCGGCTGGAATCTGGCTCGCCAGGAGCTTGCGCTGCCGAAGGGGTATCGCGGTCAGTTGCGCGTGGCGATGCAGGTCAGCCTTTGGGACAAGCTGGTCAACGACTGGGTGGCGGTGCTGCGCCAGCGCTTGAGCGACACGGCGGTCCACGTAGAGTCGGATTACTCAAAGGCGATGACCGACGAGATCGTCTTCGGGAATCTCGACGTGGCGGTGCTGTATTCGCCCGAGTATCGCCCCGAGCTGGCGGTCGATCACCTGTTCGACGAGCGGTTCACCATGGTCGCGACCCAGCCCCGGCGCCTCGAGGACATCGAGCCGGAGCAGTATCTCTTCGTCGCGTCGAGCCCCTATTTCAAGGGGCGCCATGGAGAGCTGCTGCCCCAGCTCCAGCACGCGCCGCTGTCGATGGGGCTGTCGAACATGGGCGCGGATTATCTGCGCCGCTACGGTGGTGCCGCCTATCTGCCCGAGCGCATGAGCCGGGCGCTCATCGAGGCCGGTGAGCTCTTCGCGATCGAGGACGCACCGCTGATCGAGCAACCCGTGTACGCGACCTATGTCTCGCGCCACCGCTACCGGCCCAACGTGAAGAGCGCCCTGGCGCTGCTAGGCGAGCTCGACGTCAATACGTGATGGGCGCGGTGCCGATTGAGCAGCATTGGGTGTATCGGGGGCGTCCCATCAGCCCGCGGATCCCGAGGCGGGCTGCAGTGGGACCTTGTCAGGTCATTGGCGGGTCGGACTGAAAGTCCGACCCACAGGATGTCGTGACACCAGCATCCGGTGTTGATCCGGCGTTCCCTTGCTGTGTCCTCCTCGGCATGCGCGATGCAATCGCTCGATCGAAGCGGCGAAGAAATCAAGATTTTCGGTCTCTAGCATGGCCTGCGTTGCCGCCATGTACTGCGCCCGCGGACCAGGAGGCCAGCCCCATGACCCAGTTCCTCGCAACAACGGCCATCGCCGAGCTGCTCGGCCTTCAACAGCGCCAGCGCCTCACGCTCAGCGAACGACAGGTAACGCCCCGACGGCGGGGCGACACTGATCGGTGCCATCCCGCTTGTCTGACGAAACCAACGTGGATCCAGCGGCTGTGACACCCGCACGCCAGCGCCGCCGCCTCACTCGGCAGCCCTTCGCAGATGCGCTTCCAGAATGCCTGTTTGGTCTCGCATTGATTGACACTCGGTCGACCTGGCGAGGCCATCGGCGGCCGCCCGTCTGCTGAGCTGCCCAACACCTTGATCGTCCCATGGAACATCGCCCCGTTGGAGGTGTTGCGACGGCCACTTGCATTCATCCTGCGCATCCTGGTCCGTGTTGAAGATCCCGGGTGGGCAGAAGCGAGTCAGGGCGAGCTCGAGCGCATCGAGGCAGAACGCGGGTCCATGGTGTTGGACAGCTCCCAGGCGATCACGAAGCGGCTGGACCAGTCGGTGATCGCCAGCCGATACAAAAACC
>CAYUKN010000089.1:3806-9687 GCA_964445325.1 uncultured Ectothiorhodospiraceae bacterium | reverse complement strand
CGCCAGCTATATGACGTCGCCCAAGAGCTGGCACGAAGGGCGAACCAGTCGGGCAAGTTCATCTTCGCGCGCTCGAACATGAGCTTCGACAAGCCCGAGGCAGGGATTCAGGTTGATCGCGACAAGGCGGCCGATCTGGGCATCACGATGGCCGATCTTGGGCGTGAGCTGGGCTCGATGATGAGCGGTGGCCGCGTTAACCGCTTCAGCGTCCAGGGCCGCAGCTACGAGGTGCGCCCCCAGGTCGCGCGCAGTGAGCGCATCAACCCGGAGCAGCTCACCGAGTACCACGTGCGTGCCGACTCGGGCCAGATGGTGCCGCTGTCGACGCTGGTCTCGCTCGAGAAGTCGGTCCAGCCGCAAGCGTTGCGGCGTTTCCAGCAACTCAACTCCGCGCGCATCGAGGGCATCCCGCGCCCCGGCGTCACCTTAGGCGAGGCGCTGGGTACGCTCCAGAACGCGGCCGAGGAGACGCTGCCCCAAGGCTACAAGGTGGATTACGCCGGCCAGTCGCGCCAGTTCGTCGAGGAGGGCACCGCACTGGTGGTGACTTTCTTCCTCGCTATCGCCGTGATCTTCTTGGTGCTCGCCGCCCAGTTCGAGAGCCTGCGCGATCCACTGATCATGCTCGTCACCGTGCCCATGGCGATATCCGGGGCGCTCATCTTCGTCACGCTTGGCGGCATGCCTGGTATCCCGTGGCAGGCGTCGGTCAATATCTATACGCAAGTCGGCCTGGTCACGCTGATTGGCGTGATCGCCAAGCACGGCATCCTCATCGTCCAGTTCGCCAACGTCCTGCAGGAGCAGGGCTACGGCAAGCGCGCTGCGGTCGAGCACGCGGCCGCCATCCGGCTTCGGCCCGTGCTGATGACCACGGCCGCATTGGTGTTGGCGGTGGTGCCGCTGCTGCTGGCAACGGGCGCCGGTGCGGGGGCCCGGTTCAACATGGGGCTGGTGATCGCGACCGGCATGACCATCGGCACGTTGTTCACGCTTATCGTGCTGCCGGCGGTGTATCTCGTGCTCGCACGCGACCGAGGCAGCCAGGCCACCGGGTAACCGATGGCCTGGCCGTCGCCCGAACGCCTGCGCGCGTTCTACGATGGCATCGGCAGCCGCCAGGACGGCCAGTGGTGGTACGAGGACGTCGCCACTTGCGCCCTGGCCGATCGCGCGGACTTCGAGCACGCCGACGCGGTCCTCGAACTGGGCCCGGGGACGGGCCGGTTCGCCGAGGCGATGCTGCGCGAGCGCCTGCCGTCGTCGGCCAGCTGGTATGGCGTCGACCTCAGCCAGGTCATGGTCGAGCTCGCGCGCCAGCGCCTGGCGCCGTTCGGCGCGCGTATCCGCATCGACGCCACCGACGGCACGCCACCGATCGCGGGGCCCAGCGGCGCCTTCGACCGCTTCGTGGCCAATTATGTCTTCGATCTGCTCGCCCCCGGCGAGATCGAGTCGATGCTCGATGAGGCGGCGCGCCTGCTCGCCGACGACGGCCGGCTGTGCATCAGCGGGCTCACGCCTGGCTGTGGCCCCGTCGAGCGTGGCGTCAGCACCCTGTGGGCGGTAGCCCATCGTGTGCGCCCGCTGTCCGTCGGGGGTTGCCGCCCGCTTCGCCTCGCCGAGCGCCTGAATCCCGACGTTTTCCATCTCGAGGCGCGGACGACGGTCAGCCGCTACGGCGTCCCCTCGGAGGCCGTGGTCGCGCGCCGGCGTGCCCGCGCATGAGCGGGGCACGCCCGGACGCGCTATCATGCCCACGATCGCGGCTCGCCGCTGGGACCCTGGAGAGGGTGCTGGGCGGGCGGCTTACTCGAAGGGGGCGGCCATGTGGATTGCGGCGGGTTTGGCAACCATGGTCGTGGCCTTGGCGGCCGCCGCCTGCCTGGTGCGCCCGGGCAGGCGCATCGTCGTGCGCGGTGGCTGGGCCGAGCTCCACGACCACGTGGCCATGCTGCGCGAGCCCAGGCGCCGTATCCGCGGCCTCCGGGTTGATCTGCCCGGTGTCGATTCGCGTTGGCTTGGCATCATGCGCGAGCGCCGCGGCCTGCGCCTCGAATTGGCGGCGGCGTCGGCAACCGAGGGGGCTGTCGAAACCGCCTTTCGGGCCGCCTGTGAGGCCCAGGGCATAACCCCCGCGGCCGTGACCCGCGCCACCGATCGCAATCGCTTCATCATGGCGCTGGTCCCGGCCGAGGCGGCCCAACCTGGTGCGATCATCGCCGCCATTGTCGACGCCACATTCGCTCCCGGCGCCGATCCCGAGCTCCACGTAACCCTCCTGCTCTAGCCGCGTTGCGCTGGTGTCCACAGCCGCTCGGGCAATACCTGTCGCAAGATGAGTGAACGTCAAGCGCGCGCCGGCGTCGTCGGCGCCGTCGACATGGCACGCGCATCATGCTGTGGACGCCTCCTGCGTGAAGCGCTCCGTTGTTTCGCTCGGCCTGCAGGTATGGTGTTGCCGCCGCCCGGCCCCGGGGCGGTCGCCGCTTCGGACGCGCCAACCGACCGCGTCCGCCTCGAACCACGCGGCCATGCGAGCTCGCTTGTCCCTCGGCCCGCACCAGCGGGCCCCATGCGCCGGGTCGTGATGACCGTATGCATCAGCGGCCGGGCCCGGGCGCAATCGCGGGTCGACGCCGACGATGCTCGCCCTCCCCATCGCTTGTGGGGAGGGCAAGCCAGTCATCGTCCGGCACGACCGGATAGCCTCTCATTCGGGCGTCTTGTCCCGCGGCACGCGGCCAACCCGGCCGCCGACGAAACGCTCGTCGAGCCCCTCCGTCGCCCCGGTCTCTGTGGGCTCGCCCCGCGGCCGCCAACCCACGCGTCCACCGATCCACCCAGCGTTATCGGTGGTGGCTTGGGCGTCGTCGCGGTCGAGCCCGGCCGCCTGGATATCTTCGCTGTTGGGCCCCATGGCGCTGGCCGCCCCCGCGAACAGCAGCCCCGCGAGCGCGGCCGCCGTCGGTACCAGGTTGATGCCGCTGGTTTGCTTGATCGTCTTCATCATCACCCTCTCCTTACACTTGCTTGCATGGAAATCGTTTGCTGTTGCCTCGGGGCTTCGCCCCGCCGGCAAGTCTTATTCTGGGTATCGGCCCCAACGCGCAAAATTCGCGGTGTTACGTAAGGGGTAACCCGTAAGCGCTCGTTACCGGGTGGCTCAAAGGCGACGAAAGGAAAGTCCCGGGATGCGGGGTCAGACGGGCTGACCCCGGGTGCGTGCATGCCGCGAATGACTGTGCTGTGCCGAGGGCAACGCGGATCGGGCCCTCCCGGATGATTGTTCCCTGGCAGTGCCCCCGGCTTATAGCGGGTGCATTGCGCCATCACGGATCAGGCTGCTTGCGGGAGATTCGGATGCGGATGAACACCGTTTGGACGGTCGCCGCTTGCCTCGCGGCGGTGATGGGTTGTTCGACGGAGCAACCGAGACAGCCGCGCGCGGCCGCCGCGGTCGAGCTTGCCGGGCCACCGGGCGATTACGCACAACGCACGGTCCGGACACTCGAGCACGAGCGCCGCGTCCTCGACCGGGCTTCCTCGTGGGAGGGGGGTGGTCTGCGTCCGGTCACCATGGTCGACCACATGCGCTTGTACCGCACACCCGGCGGCGCGACCGTCGTGCTGCGCAGTACACCCGATGTGCGCGGCCATGACCGGGCGTCGTTACCGTCGGCCGACCCCGAAGCCGTTGTCGAGCTGGTCTCGGCTCCGTTCACGCAGGATCTGCCCGCGAGCCCACCGCTCGAGCGTTACGATACCTGGCAAACCCAGGTCCTCGACCAGCCCGCGCGCGTGACGACCTTCGTGCCGGCGAACGACAGTCGTTGGCGACTCCACTTGGTCAAGGTCCGCTCGGCCGACGACGTCGTTGCGGCGCTGGCCCTGTTGCCGGCAGCGACACCACGCGCCGAGGTGGCGTCGCTCCTCGCCGCCGTCGAGCACGATACCGAGCGCTAGCCGAACCCGAGCCGAGCGGCGATCGGTTGTCGGTGTCGCCTATTCGCTGGTCGCGATGTCGCCGGGTGCCCGGTTCACGATGTAGGGCAGAAGGCGAGCGATGTTGCGGGCGTCGTCGATGCCACGGTGCTGCTGTCCCTCGAACGTCAGCCCCGCCTGCGCGAGCGCCCGCTCAAAGCCACGTGGCCGCGCCGCGAACGTTTCCTCGAAGCATGCCCGGATATCGATGTGGCTACGCGGTAGCGGCGAGGCAACGCCGTGATACTGGAAGTCACGGTGGAAGATCATGCGATCGAACATGCCCCAACTGGCCCACGACGTGGCGCCGCTCTGGTCGATCCATGCGCGCAGCCGGTCGGCCACGGCGGGTAGGGCATCGGCCTGATCGACATCGGCCTGCGTGATCGTCGTCAGCCCGCGGCAGAACTCGGTGAGTTGGGGGTGGCGCACGGGCTGGACGAAGGCCTGGAAGTCGTCGAATGCCCGGCAGGCGGTGTCGACTGCGACCGCACCGATCTCGATGATCTCCATCTCCTTCTTCGGCACCGTGTCGTCGCGCGAGCATGTCGCCTCCAGATCGATCACGATCAGGGGCGCGTCGCGTAGCAGCAGCCGCTGGAGGAATTTGCTCGCCATGGCGCTGAATCCGTAACAGCTCTGCCCACGGTTTTCAGCCCCCCAAGGCCGCCACCTGCAGCCGAGCATGGTGGCTTTCGGGGACGTCGCGGGCGCATCGGGCGAGGGACACGAAAAAAGGGCGGCGTCTCGACTGTGCGAGACCCCGCCCCCGTGCCGTGCCGTCTGGCGCACGGCCGCCGTGCGTGCTGGAGCGATCCCTACGCCAGATCGAAGCGGTCGGCGTTCATCACCTTGTTCCACGCCGCGACGAAGTCGTTGACGAACTTCTCCTCGCCGTCGCTCGAGGCGTAGACCTCGGAGATGGCACGCAGCTGGCTGTTCGAGCCGAACACCATGTCCACGCGCGTGCCGGTGCCGGTGACCTTGCCGGTGGCCGTGTCGCGGATCTCGAAGGTGTCGTTGTGCTCGTCGGCCGGGTGCCACTCGGTGCCCATGTCGAGCAGGTTGACGAAGAAGTCGTTCGACAGCGTGCCGGGGCGGTCGGTGAGCACCCCGTACTTCGAGCCATCGTAGTTGGTGTCGAGCACGCGCATGCCGCCCATCAGCACCGTCATCTCGGGCGCGGTCAGCGTGAGCAACTGGGCCCGGTCGAGCAGCATCTCCTCGTCGGAGACGATGAACTTGGCGCGCCGGTAGTTGCGAAAGCCATCGGCCTCGGGCTCGAGGTAGCTGAACGAGTCGACGTCGGTCTGCTCCTGCGAGGCATCGGTGCGCCCCGGATGGAACGGCACCTTCACGTTGTGGCCCGCGTTCTTGGCCGCCTGCTCGACCGCAGCGCAGCCGCCGAGGACGATGGTGTCGGCGAGCGAGACCTTCTTGTTGCCCGACTGGGCCTTGTTGAAGTCATCGCGCACACCCTCGAGCGTGCTCAGCACGTCGGCGAGCTGTTGGGGCTGATTGACCGCCCAGTCCTTCTGCGGCGCCAGGCGGATGCGTGCGCCGTTGGCGCCACCGCGCTTGTCCGAGCCGCGGAAGGTCGACGCCGAGGCCCAGGCGGTGGAGACGAGCTGGGACACCGTGAGGCCCGAGGCCAGGATCTGGTGCTTGAGCTCGGTGATGTCGGTCTCGTTGATCAGCTCGTGGTCGACGGCCGGGACCGGGTCCTGCCAGATCAAGTCCTCGCTCGGGACCTCGGGGCCGAGGTAGCGCGCCTTCGGGCCCAGATCGCGGTGGATGAGCTTGAACCAGGCGCGGGCGAAGGCGTCCTCCAGCTCGTCCGGGTTCTCGTGGAAGTGCTTGGCGATGGGCCCGTAGTCCGGATCGACCTTCATCG
>CAYUKN010000089.1:0-3706 GCA_964445325.1 uncultured Ectothiorhodospiraceae bacterium | reverse complement strand
GGGTTCTCGTGGAAGTGCTTGGCGATGGGCCCGTAGTCCGGATCGACCTTCATCGAGATGTCGGTGGTGAGCATCATCGGCTTCTCGAGGGTCGAGGTGTCGTGGGCCTTGGTCACCATGTCCTTGTCGGCGATGTTCTTGGGCGTCCACTGATAGGCGCCGGCCGGGCTCTGCGTGAGTTCCCACTCGTAGCCGAACAGCATGTCGAAGTAGCCGTTGTCCCACTGGGTCGGCGTCGGCGTCCAAGCCCCCTCGAGGCCCGAGGTGATGGTGTCGTCGCCCTTGCCCGAGCCGAAGCTGGAGTTCCAGCCCAGGCCCTTCTCTTCGAGGGGAGCCGCCTCGGGCTCGGGGCCGAGATGGGAGTCGGGCGCGGCGCCGTGGACCTTGCCGAAGGTGTGGCCACCCGCGATGAGCGCGACCGTCTCGTAGTCGTTCATCGCCATGCGCCCGAAGGTGTCGCGGATGTCCTTGGCCGCGGCATAGGGATCGGGATTGCCGTCCGGGCCCTCCGGGTTCACGTAGATCAAGCCCATCTGGACGTTGGCCAGCGGGCGCTCGAGATCGCGCTCACCCGAGTAGCGCTCGTTGGCCAGCCACTCGCTCTCGGTGCCCCAGTAGATGTCCTCCTCGGGGTGCCAGATGTCCTCGCGGCCGCCGGCGTAGCCGAACGTCTTGAAGCCCATCGACTCCATGGCGCAGTTGCCGGCCAGCACAAACAGATCGGCCCAGGAGATCTTCTGGCCGTATTTCTGCTTGATCGGCCACAGCAGGCGTCGGGCCTTGTCGAGGTTGCCGTTGTCGGGCCAGCTGTTGATGGGCGCGAAGCGCTGGTTGCCCGTCGCGGCGCCACCGCGGCCGTCACCGGTGCGATAGGTACCGGCCGCGTGCCAGGCCATCCGGATCATCAGGCCGCCGTAGTGGCCATAGTCGGCCGGCCACCAGTCCTGCGAATCCGTCATCAGCGCGTAGAGGTCTTGCTTGACCGCGTTCAGGTCGAGCTCTTTGAACGCCTCGGCGTAGTCGAAATAGGGATCGAGCGGATTGCTCAGGGAAGAATGCTGGTGGAGGATCCGCAGGTTGAGCTGGTTGGGCCACCAATCCTCGTTGGTCGTGCCCTTGCCCGCGGCGTTGGTGTTCGAGCCGTGCATGACCGGGCATTGGCCCATGGTCTCGGCGGCAGTAGCGTTCATAGCGATCTCCGATTGTCGGTACTTCCATTGCCGCGCTCCGCGGAGCGAGACAACACGTGCGCGCCGGCGGGAAGGCGGAGCCGAGCCACGGCGTCCGCGCCCCGAGCGGCGCACCAAAAGGTTTCTGGGTCGCCCCGGCGTCGGCTCCGATGCACGCATTGCGCGGGCAACGCGCGGGCGGCCCGGCAACGCGCGCCGGCTCTCCGGTGCGCCACCAGCGCAACCTGCTGTGTCCGGGCGAGAGCTGGGTGAGGCGATCGGGGAACGATGGGCTGGGCAAGCCGGGATCGCCAGGGCACACGCCCTCACGATCGATGTTCCGCGGGCTCGGGGCCACACGCGTCGGGACCTACAGGCTGTCGCGGGCCGCTCCATCCGCATCCAGCGGATGCGGCGACGACCACGCACAAGGCTAACGCTGCGGCGCCGATCGATCCAATTGAATGTCTAACCCGCGGTGATAGTTACAAACTATGGCTTCCGCGGTCCCCGAGGGGCGGCTCGTCACAGTGGTGCGTATCGCATGGATGCTCTACGCTCATAATGAGCCGCCGGATGGGCCGCTCACGCACGCGGTTGGCCCGGCAGGGTCAACCGGATTCGCCCGCCGGCCGAACGGCCGTGGCAGGAGGGACAAGGATTGGCCAGCATGATCCGCGGGGAATCGAGTGTGCAGATCGGGCGGCCGGCCGAGACCGTCTACGACTTCGTGATCGTCCGATTCTTCGAGAATTATCCGCGGTGGTCGCCCGAGGTGGTCGATCTCGAGGCGCTTACCCAGGGGCCGGTGGGCCTGGGCACGCGCGGGCGTCAGGTGCGTGTCGACCAGGGCCGGCGCAGCCAGACCCGTTTCGAGCTCACCCGCCTCGAGCCCGAGCGCCATGCGCGCTTCGACGGCGATCGCGATGCCTCGTTCACGATCATCTACGACTTCGAGCCCAAAGGCGATCAGGCGTGTCGACTGCGCTTCGAGTTCCAGCTAACGCGCGTCGATCTGTTCATGCGGCCGTTCGAGAAGCTCATCCGCATGGCCATCGAGGACGGCGCTAGCCGTACCACCCGCAACATCAAGCGCCTCGTCGAGCACGAGCGCTGACCAGGAGTAAGCCATGGATTTCGTCGTCGAGAAGGATGATGAGGGGCCCATCCCCTACGTCTTGTCGCAGATCCTGGATGCCTGTGTCACGGGCATCACGCTGTCCGATCCCGACCAACAGGACAACCCGATCGTCTACGCCAACGCCGCATTCGAGCGTGTGACCGGTTACGATCGCTCCGAGATGCTGGGCTATAACTGTCGCTTCCTCCATGGCAGCGACCGCGATCAGGAAGGCCTTGACTACATCCGTGCGGCCATCGCAGCCCATGAGGGCACGACGGTCACCCTGCGCAACTATCGCCGCGATGGCACGCTTTTCTACAATCGCTTTACGCTACAACCCCTGCGCGACCGCAGTGGCGAGCTGGTCTACTTCCTCGGAATCCAGTATGACGTAAGCCAGCAGGTACACGCTGAAGAGGAAGTCGAACGCCTTCAGGCGCTGCTCGCCAATAGCTGATTACGTCGCTGGATCGCTGTGTCCCAAGGCTCGGCGACCGAGGGCACAGCACCCTGGCCCTGTCGTGGCGTGGTAGCTCGATGCTCCACGAGCACTTGCGGACGAAAAGGTGTGCGTGACCTGGCGCGCATCAGCGATCCGTTCAATGAGGGGCGATGGAACTGCTCAGGTGCGGGGATTCGTTGCATCCTGCCACCACCAACCGTGCGCCATGCTAAAACGCCCTGTTGCCGACCGCTTCTGGACGAACGGAGTTCGCTGCCCGTGGCGCGCTTTGCACCTTGGTGACCGCCGCACCGCACTGCGTCGGTGCAACGACGCGCACTGATCACACCGCGATCACAACGCTTGTGCCCCGATATACCCACGCGTTAGCTTGCGTCAGTCGGAACTAGGGGTACCCGCCGCAAGCGGGTTGAGAAAGACCCTTGGAACCTGAACCGGCGGCACGTGCGAGCGTGCCCACCGGCGGAGGGAAGTTCCGGAAGCCGTTGCCTGCTCGCCTAGTGGCCTCGCGCGCGGTTTCCTCCGCCGGTCCATCCCTGGAGGAAACCATGAGTGCCATCGCCCAAGACGTCGCCCGCGCCACCGAGCGCTTGTCCGACGAAGTCACCCAAGGCTTCCCGGCCTCGCGCAAGATCCACGTCACCGGTTCGCGGGCCGACATCCGCGTGCCCATGCGCGAGATCGCGCTCGCGCCTACCGAGACCAAAGAGGGCCCGCGCGAGAACCCGCCGCTGCCCGTCTACGACACCTCGGGCCCCTACACCGACGCCGACGCCCGCATCGATTTGACCGCGGGGCTGGCGCCGGTGCGCGCGGACTGGATCGCCGAGCGCGGCGACACCGAGGTCCTGGCCGATCTCACCTCGGCCTACGGCCGCGAGCGCGCCCAGGATCCCAAGCTCGCGGGCGTGCGCTTCCCGCACGTGCCCAAGCCACGGCGCGCGCTGGGCG
>CAYUKN010000088.1:0-9744 GCA_964445325.1 uncultured Ectothiorhodospiraceae bacterium | reverse complement strand
GGCGACACCCTGGTCGGCGGCATCGGCATCTCGGGCGACGGCATCGAGCAGGACGATCTGATCGCGTTTTTGGGGCTGCACAACGCGGGCCAGGCGCTGGCCACGATCAACAACGCGCCCGAGCCGATACGCGCCGACCGCATCACCGTGCCCGGCTTCGACGTCAATCTGCGCTACGTGCAGTGCCCGCAGAAACCGTTCCTCGACAGCGACGAGCAAACCGTCTGTGAAGGCAAGTGAGCGCCAACTCGCCGGCCTCGTCGCAGGTGTGCTCTGTGCGGCACCTTTGACCGCGCTCGCCGCCGATGCGAACCCGCTGCAGCGGCGCCCGGGCCGCGAGCCGCGCCCGTCGTATGAACAGCCGCGCCAGCCCGATCCGAACCGCGCGAGCGACGTCGAGCGGGTCGAGCCGCTCGACCGGCCCGACGAGTCCGAGGGCGAGCGCATCCCGGTGCCCGATCGCTGGCGCGTGGTGAACTCGCTCGGGATCACCGAGCAGAACTGGTGGGACCCGTACAACCAGAACACCTACAAGGCGGACAAGCCGATCCACGACGACTGGTTCCTCGACGTCTCGCTGACCTCGGACACCGTCTACGAGCCGCGGCTCTTCCCGGTGCCCGTCTCGCCGCAGGGCACGGCGCGCTCGGGCGAGCTCGACATTCTCGGCGATGGCGAGCAGACGGTGTTCGCGCAGACGTTCATCGCGGGGCTGGTCTACTACAAGGGCGATACCGTCTTCCGCCCGCCCGACTACGAGTACCGCCTGACGCTGGCGGGCCAGTACAACGACGTCCAGTCCGAGCAGGCGCGGTTGCTGCAAGCCGACCCGAGCGAGGGCACCGACCGCACCGACGAACACGTCGCCGTGCAGGAGGCGTTCGTCGACATCCACCTGCGCGACGTCTCGCCGCGCTACGACTTCGACTCGGTGCGCTTCGGTATCCAGCCGTTCAACGCGGATTTTCGCGGCTTCCTGTTCCAGGACGAGCAGCTGGGCGCGCGCCTGTTCGGCACACGCGACAACAACATCTTCCAGTACAACCTGGCCTGGTTCCGCCGGATCGAGAAGGACACCAACAGCGGCCTCAACGACATCAGCGAAGACCTGCGCGCCGACGACGTCTTTGCCGCCAATCTGTATTGGCAAGACTTCCCCATGCTCGGCTTCACCTCGCAGGCGACCGTCGTGCACAACCGTAACCGCGAGGGCGACGAGGGCCCGCACTTCAACACCAACAACTTCATCGAACGCCCCGCCTCGCTCGGACTCGAGAAGCCGCGCAACTACGATGTCACCTACTTCGGGCTCTCGGGCGATGGCCACCTGGGGCGCACGAACCTCACCGGCTCGCTCTACTACGCCCACGGCGAGCAGGACCGCGGTGTCTTTCTGGATTATCCGACCGACATCAGGGCCGTTTTCGGCGCCGCGGAGCTGTCCTGGGACTTCGATTGGAACCGGGTTCGCATCTCCGGGCTCTACGCCAGCGGCGATCCGGATCCGTTCGACGATCAGTCGAACGGCTTCGACGCGATCTTCGAGAATCCGCTGTTCGCGGGCTCGGACACCAACTTCTGGACCCGCCAGAATGTGCCGCTGGTCGGCGGCGGGCGGGTGACCATTTCCGGGCGCAACGGCATCCTCAACTCGCTGCGCAGCTCCAAAGAGGAAGGCCAATCAAACTTCGACAATCCGGGCACGGTGCTGGTCGGAGTCGGCACCGATCACGAGATCACCCCGGAATGGCGCCTCTCGACCAACGTCAATCAGCTGTGGTTCGACGAGACCGCCACGCTCGAGGTCGCGCGCCAACAAGCGGAGATCGACCGCGAGATCGGCACCGACGTCTCGGTCGCCGGGATCTACCGGCCCTATTTCAATCAAAACGTCGTGCTGCGTGCGTCGGCGGCCGGGCTGATCCCGGGCGAGGGCTTCGAGGACTTGTACAACACCGACGACATGCCCTACTCCGTGCTGATCAACCTGATCCTGCGCTACTGAATGAAACCGCATGCGCCGGAATCGACGACCATCGCCGTGGGGGAGCGGCGGAGTGAACCGCTAATGAACGCGAATGCACACGCATGTGACCGACGACAGGGCGCCCGGACCATGGGTGGATCCCATCGGCGTAGGATCCGTGCGATGGCCAGGTCCCGGCTGACACTCGTCGTATTGGTGCTCGCATGGACGGGACCCGTAGGCACCACCCAAGCGGCCGAGGACCTCGAGGCCCAACAAGTCGACTACGACACGCAGCCCCCCGCGCCGGGCCAGCAGTCACCGGCGGCCGCGGAGCGCAAGACCGCGGGCTGCATGACCTGCCACACGGAGACCGACCAGAAGACGATGCACAACAACCCGGGGGTTAACCTCGGTTGTGTCGATTGCCACGGCGGCGACGCGACGGTCGAGCGCCCCGAGGGCAGCAATCAGGGCGACGACGGCTTCGAGGCCGCCATGCAACGCGCCCACGTGCAGCCGCGCTTCCCCGAGGCCTGGAACGGCAGCGACTCCGCCACGCCCAAGCGCACCTATACGCTGCTCAACAAGGAGGCGCCGCAATACATCCGGTTCATCAACCCGGGTGACTACCGCGTCGCCGAGAAGGCCTGCGGCAATTGCCACGGCCAGATCGTCGATGCCGCCAAACGCAGCCTGATGGCGACCAACGCCATGTTCTGGGGCGGCGCCGCCTATAACAACGGCATCCTCCCGTACAAGCGCTACCTGTTGGGCGAGTACTACACCCGCGACGGCACGTCCGCGCGCGTGAAGAACCCGGTCGAGCCCACCGAAGCGATGAAACGCGCCGGTGTGGTCGACGAGCTGTGGCCCCTGCCCGCTTGGGAGACCGTGCCCCCGGCCGACAACTTCCGCGTGTTCGAACGCGGCGGGCGCAACAACGTGAACCTATTCCCCGAGACGGGGCTGCCCAACCCGATCTTCGACATCCAATTGCTGGAGCGCCCGGGCGAGCCCGACATCCGCCAATCGAATCGCGGCCCGGGCACCGGCGCGCGGATCTCGACCCCGGTGCTCAATCTGCACAAGACGCGCTTGAACGGCCCCAACACCTGGTTCATGGGCACCAACGACCAGCCCGGCGATTTCCGCTCTTCGGGCTGCTCGTCGTGCCACGTGATCTACGCCAACGACCGCAGCGAGAAGGCGGCCGGGCCCTATGCCGAGCACGGTCACTGGGGCAAGAGCATCACCGACGATCCCATGATCCCCAAAGACGAGCGCGGCCACCCGCTCGAGCACAAATTCACCAACAAGATCCCGACGAGCCAGTGCATGATCTGCCACATGCACCAGCCCAACTCGTTCGTGAACTCGTATCTGGGCTACACCATGTGGGACTACGAGTCGGACGCGCCACGCATGTGGCCCGAGGAGCAGAAATACCCGAGCCACGAGGAGGAGCGCCGGGTCAACGCGCGCAATCCGGAAGGCGCCGCGCCCAAGGGCAAGTGGTCCGACGTCGACTTTTTGGCCCAGGTCGCCGAGATGAACCCGGAGATGGAGCACACCCAGTTCGCCGACTACCACGGCCACGGCTGGAACTTCCGCGCCGTCTTCAAAAAGGACCGCAAGGGCCGGCTACTCGACGACGAGGGCAACGTCGTCGATCACGACGATCCCGACAAGTTCGACAAGGCCACCCACATGTCGTCGATCCACGCCGACAAGGGCATGCACTGCGTCGACTGCCACTTCGGCCAGGATACCCACGGCAACGGCCACATCTACGGCGAGGTCGCCCAGGCCATCGAGATCGAGTGCTCGGACTGCCACGGCACCGCCGAGCGCTATCCCAGCCTCGTGACCAGCGGCCCGGCGGCCCAGCCCGGGGGTCGCGATCTCTCCACGATGCGCACCCCCGACGGGCGCAAGCGCTTCGTCTGGCGCGACGGCAAGCTGTATCAGCGCTCCCAGCTGTACGAGGACAAGGAGTGGCAGGTAAGCCTGGTCAAGGACACCGTCTCCAAGGGCAGCGACAGCTACAACGAAGAGGCCGCGCGCGCCAAGCTCATGGCCGACGACGTCCACAACCAGGCCTGGGGCGAAGACGTGCCCCAGGACGAGCGCGCACACCAAGAGTCGGAGATGATGTGCACGACCTGCCACACCTCGTGGACGACGAGCTGCGCGGGTTGCCACCTGCCGATCGAGGCCAACTGGAAGAACGAGCGCAAGCACTTCGAGGGCGGCGCATCGCGCAACTACTCCACCTACAACCCGCAGGTGGTGCGCGACCAGATCTTCCAGCTGGGGCTGCACGGGCCCGCCAAGGGCAACCGCATCGCCCCGGTTCGCTCGTCGTCGGCGCTGGTGCTGTCGTCGCGCGACGCCGAGCGCCAGCTCATCTACACCCAGCAGCCGCCGATCTCGTCGGCGGGCTTCTCGTCGCAGGCGTTCGCGCCGCACTTCGCCCACACCGTGCGCAAGGAAGAGACCAAGTCGTGCGAGGACTGCCACCTGTCCGAAGACGGCGACAACAACGCCATCATGTCCCAGCTACTGGGCCAGGGCACGGATTTCGTCGATTTCGTCGGCTATAACACCTGGGTGGGGCTGGCCGACAGCATCTCGGCGGTGCGTGTGACCGAGTGGGAGGAGCCCCAGGCGGTGATCGGCAGCTATCTGCACAAGTACGCCTACCCGGACTGGTTCGCCGAGCACAAACAGCGCGACCGCCGATTGGACCAGGCCTACAGCCACGACACCGACGACCCGGTCGGGTGTCTACAGAAACGCGGCGAGTACGTCTATGTCGCCGAGGGCGGCGGCGGCATGCGGATCTACGACGCCCAGGCGATCGGCAACAAGGGTTTCTCCCAGCGCCTGATCACACAGCCGTTCTCCGAGCTCGGCCACGACACCCACATCGACACGACCGATGC
The DNA here is from genome assembly GCA_964445325.1 of uncultured Ectothiorhodospiraceae bacterium. Lineage (GTDB taxonomy): Bacteria > Pseudomonadota > Gammaproteobacteria > XJ16 > Halofilaceae > Halofilum. The sequence continues at coordinate 4,830 of CAYUKN010000088.1, read as the reverse complement.
GAGCTGCGTGGCGCTGCCGACGACGCAGCCGATTCACCCGGATCGCAACACGGGCGAGCTGATGCGCGAAACCAACCAGGAGCAGCCCTTCCATCCGGTCTACGACTATGCCGCTATCACCGACCGCGAGGAGGGCTTGATCCTGACCGACGTCAACGCCCTGGGCGATGACAAGCCGCGCAACAATTTGCTCGAACGCGACGTGACGTTCAATCCGGGGGGCACCCTCGACGGCGCCCGCGACATCACCTTCGGCGGGCACTTCGCCTACATCACCACCGACGAGGCGCTGGTCGTGGTGGATCTGGACGAGCCTCGCGAGCCCGCGATCGCGCGCACCATCGCGCTCGACGACCCGCGCGCCAGCTTCGTCCAGTTCCGCTATCTTTTCGTCACTACGGCGACGGGCTTGCGCGTCATCGACATCACGCACCCGGGCAAGGCCGAGTTGGTCAACGACGCCCAAGTGGCACTGGCCGACGCCCGCGACCTCCACGTCGCCCGCACCTACGCCTATGTGGCCAACGCCAGCGAGGGCCTGGCCATCGTGGACGTCACCCAGCCCACCGACCCCGAGCTGCAACAACGCTTCGACGGTGGCGGGCGCATAAGCGATGCCCGCGATGTGGTCATCGGGGCCAGCTATGCGTCCGTTTTCGCCTATGTCGCCGACGGCGCGAACGGCCTGCAGGTGGTGCAGCTGACCTCGCCCGAGCGCACGCCGGGCTTCTACGGCTACAGCCCGGTGCCCGACCCGAAGTGGATCGCTGGGTATCCGACGCAAGAGCCCGCGCGGGCCCTTTCGGAGCCGCTCGAGCGCGATCGCGCCGTCGACGAGACCGGCCATCAGATCGCCGTGTTCGGTCGGATCGGCTCGCGACCGTTCCAGTGGGACGAGATGAAGGATTTCTATCTCGATGACTCGGGCGAGCCTTGGACGGTCAGCGACGACTCCGAGTAACAATGGCGTTCGGCGCGCGCACGCGCGCCGAACGGCGCCGACAGCGGGGCGTGCTACCCTCGCGCGTTGTCTTCGAGCGACCCGGCGACTGCATTGAACACAGGCGCGCACTTAACCGCCCGAGCGCTGTGCTGCCGCCGGGGTGACCGGCCGCTGTTCGACGGCCTCAACCTCGACCTCGGCCCGGGCGAGACCCTGCAGGTGGCGGGGGCCAACGGCAGCGGCAAGACCACCTTGCTGCGCGCGCTCTGCGGCTTGGTCCCGCTCGAGGCGGGGACGGTCAATTGGGGCGGGCTCGAGATCGGCGAGGCCGCCGAGACCTATACTGCGATGCTCGCCTACGTCGGCCACGTGCCGGGGGTCAAGCACGACCTCACGCCTCGGGAGAACCTGGAGACGGCGCGAGCGCTGGCGCAGGCACCGCCCGGCGAGCCCATCGCATCGGCGCTGAGCCGGCTGGGCCTACTGGGGCACGAGGACACGCCGCTGCGGCGGCTGTCGGCGGGGCAGTGCCGCCGGGCCGCGCTCGCGCGGTTGCTGGCCACACCCGCCCCGTTGTGGATCCTGGACGAGCCTTTCACGGCACTGGACAGCGACGGGCGCGCGCTGGTCACGCAGCTCATCGGCGAGCATTGCACGGCCGGCGGCATGGCCGTGGTTGCGACGCACACGCGCTTGGGGCTAGAGGAAATCCCCGTCCACAACCTCCGGATGGGGGACTGACATGCTGCGCGCGTTCGGTGCCATCGTGACCCGGGACGTACGCCTCGGGATCCGACGCCGCGGGGAGCTGGCGCAGCCACTGGTGTTCTTCGCCGCCGTGGCCACCCTGTTCCCGCTGGCATTGGGCCCCGACCCCGAGCTGTTGCAGCGCATCGCGCCTGGCATCGTCTGGGTCGCCGCCCTGCTCGCGATCCTGCTGCCGATGGACCGAATCTTCGGGCCGGACTTCGACGACGGTACCCTGGAGCAGCTGTTGCTGGCACCGCAGCCCCCTGCGGTCCTGGCGCTGGCGAAAGTCTTGGCGCACTGGCTCGTCACCGGGATCCCTGTTTTGATCGTCGCGCCGGTGATCGCGCTGGTCCTGCGCTTGCCCCTGGACGCGCTGCCCGTGCTGTTGGCGAGCCTGGCGCTGGCCACGCCCGTGCTTACCCTGATCGGGGCGATCGGGGTGGCGCTGACGCTGGGCCTGCGGGCGGGAGGGCCCCTACTGGCGTTGTTGGTGCTGCCCATGTACGTTCCGGTGCTGATCTTCGCGACCGGCGCGGTCGACCGGGCCGCCGCCGGCGCCAGCCCGGCAGCCCCGTTGTACTTGCTGGCGGCGCTGGTGGTGATTGCGGTGGTGCTCGCGCCGTTGGCGATCGCAGCGGCACTGCGCATCGCCCTCTCGTGAACCGCGGGCTCGTCATTCGACGCATTCGATACCGGCGGGCAACGCGCGGGTTGATCGAGGTCAAAGCAAATGGCGCGGGCATCGGTTGGAATGGCACCGGTGTTGGCGGGATCGGGTGGACGGACGGTGCCGGTCCCGACGCAATGGCGCGAGCAGTCGCACGTGATCGATCACGACCGATGAGAGAATGACGCCCCACATGGCCTTTCTGTGGTTTCACAAGCTGGGCTCGCCGCAGCACTTCTACGCTCTGGCGCGGTGGCTGTCGCCGTGGCTCGCCGCCTTGACGCTGGCGCTGCTGGCGGTCGGGCTGGTCTGGGGCCTGGTCTACGCCCCCACCGACTACGAGCAGGGCGAGAGCTATCGGATCATCTTCGTGCACGTGCCCGCGGCCTGGATGTCGATGTTCGTGTGGCTGTTCATGGCGGTGAACGCACTGATCGTGCTCGTCTGGCGCATGAAGGTGGCGGCGGCGCTGATGCGGGCCGCGGCGCCGGCGGGCGCGTGGTTCACCTTTCTGGCACTGGTCACGGGCTCGCTCTGGGGCAAGCCGATGTGGGGCGCCTTCTGGGTGTGGGATGCCCGCCTGACCTCGGAGCTGATCCTGCTGTTCCTGTATCTCGGATTCATCGCGCTGCAATCGGCCATCGAGCAGCGCGACGCGGCCGGGCGCGCCGGGGCCGTGCTGGCCTTGGTGGGGGTGGTCAACATCCCCATCATTCACTTCTCGGTCGAATGGTGGAATACGCTGCATCAACCCGCGACGATCACACGCTTCGACGCGCCGGCGATCAGCACGTCAATGCTGCTGCCCTTGCTGGTCATGGCCGTGGCCTTCATGACCCACTTCGCCACGGCGGTACTCAAAGGCGCACGCTGCGATATCCTCGCAGCCGAGGCGGGCAGCCAATGGGTCGCGCGCGTGGTCGCGCCCCGGGAGCAGTGAGTCGATGAATTGGGGTGAATTCCTTGCCATGGGTGGCTACGCCATTTATGTCTGGCCCTCGTACGGGCTGGCGCTGGTGGTGCTCGTGGTGACGTGGCTGGTGCCGCACTGGCGCGAGCGCCAGGTGCTGCGCTCGCTCGCGCAACGCACGCCCAGAGGAGGCGACCGATGACGCCGCGACGCAAGAAGCGCCTGACGCTGGCCGGCGTGTTGCTCGCCGGGGCGGCGCTGGCGACGACACTGCTGCTGACGGCCTTCAGCGAGAACCTGGTGTACTTCCACACACCGGCGGAGGTCGCCCAGGGCAAGGTCGCCACTGACCAGCGCTTCCGCGTCGGCGGCCTCGTGAAGGAGGGCAGCGTCGAGCGGGCTCAGGACGAGCTCAATGTACGCTTCGTGATCAGCGACGGTGAGGGCCGAGTCCCCGTGGTCTACGATGGTGTCCTGCCCGATTTGTTCGCCGAGGGCCAAGGGATCGTCGCCGACGGCCACCTCAATCAAGAGGGTGTTTTCATCGCCGATTCGGTCCTCGCCAAGCACGACGAGAACTACATGCCGCCCGAGGCCGCCGAGGCCCTCGAGCGCGCCAACACTGACCCCGACTCATCCAGTTACGGTAACGGGGCGAAATCGTCGCCATGATTCCCGAGATCGGTAACCTCGCACTGGCCTTCGCCTTCGCCATCGCCGTTGTGCAAGCGATGGTGCCCCTCGCCGGCGCCCAATACGGGCGCGTGCCGTGGATGGTGCTGGCGCGGCCCGCGGCGCTGACCCAGTTCTTTTTCGTCGCGGCGGCGTTCGTCGCCCTGGCGATCTCGTTCTACACCAACGACTTCTCGGTCGCCTACGTCGCCGAGAACTCCAACCGCGTGCTGCCGTGGTATTACCGGATCACGGCCGTTTGGGGTGGTCACGAGGGCTCGATCCTGCTGTGGACGTTCGTACTCGCTGGCTGGACGCTCGCGGTGGCACTGGCCTCGCATAGCCTGCCGCTACCCTTCGTCGCCCGCGTGATCGGCGTGATGGGGCTGGTGAGCGCCGGCTTCCTGCTGTTCATGCTGCTCACCTCGAATCCCTTCGCGCGCCTCGACCCGGCCCCGCTCAACGGTACCGATCTCAACCCGCTGCTGCAGGATCCGGGGATGATCGCCCACCCGCCGATCCTGTACATGGGCTACGTTGGCATGTCCGTGGCGTTCGGCTTCGCCATCGCTGCCCTATTGGGGGGAAGGCTCGACGCCGCCTGGGCGCGGTGGGCGCGGCCCTGGGTCGGCACCGCCTGGATCTTCCTCACCCTGGGCGTCGCCCTGGGCAGCTGGTGGGCCTATTACGAGCTCGGCTGGGGCGGCTGGTGGTTCTGGGACCCGGTCGAGAACGCCTCGTTCATGCCCTGGCTCGTGGGTACGGCGCTTTTGCACTCGCTCGCGGCAACGGAGAAGCGCGGCGCCTTCAAGAGCTGGACCGTGCTGCTCGCGATCACCGCGTTCGCGCTGTCGCTGCTGGGCACGTTCCTGGTGCGCTCGGGCGTGC
>CAYUKN010000087.1:0-9793 GCA_964445325.1 uncultured Ectothiorhodospiraceae bacterium | reverse complement strand
TTTGAACGAACTGGCCTGTCACGGCCGGATCGCGTCAAAGACCGCAGGGGTCCGCTGCGACGGACTTAATGGCCTGCGCAGATGGCGATGGGGACGCTCGCCGAGTGTCCCACCGGCCGGTGTGCAACGCACGACCGGCGGTCGCCTGAGAGTGCGTCCGGGCTCGCCCGGACGCGAGGCTCATGAAGGGGCAGGATCGACGGCGATCCCGACCCCGTCAGGAGGTACTCGATGCCGCTGACATTCGACCAAAAGAAGGCGGTCGTCGCCGAGGTAGCCGACGTGGCCGACAAGGCCCATGCGGCGATCGCGGCCGAGTATCGGGGTATGTCGGTCTATCAGATGACGCACCTGCGCAAGCAGGCCCGCGAGAACAACGTCTATCTGAAGGTCGTCAAGAACACCCTGGCTCAGCGCGCGGTCAAGGGGACCGAGTTCGAGTGTCTGAGCGATCAACTGAGCGGTCCGCTGATGCTGGCGTTCTCGACCGAGGACCCGGGATCAGCGGCGCGTGTCATCAAGGACTACGCCAAGCAAACCGACAAGCTCCGGGTCACCGCGGTCGCCATCGGCGGTCAGGTCTACGGCCCGGGCGAGATCGAACGCGTGGCGAGCCTGCCGACGCGCGACGAAGCGTTGTCGCAATTGGCCGCGACGATGCGGGCCCCGCTCGACAAATTCGCCCGGACCCTCAACGAGGTGCCCGGCAAGCTCGTGCGCACGGTCGAGGCCGTGCGGGCGGACAAGGCTGGCGAGACCTAACGACCATCGTCCGGGGGCGACCCCGGCGTGCGATTGCAGATTGACAGGAGGCTGAAATGGCCGTTTCCAAAGAAGAGATTCTCGAGACCATCTCGAACATGACCGTCATGGAGATCGTTGATCTGATCTCCGCGATGGAGGAGAAGTTCGGCGTGAGCGCCGCCGCCGCGGCCGTGGCCGCACCGGCGCAGGGCGGCGGCGGTGAGGAAGCCGCGCAAGAGGAAGAGCAAACCGAGTTCGATGTCATCATGTCGGACTTCGGCGAAAACAAGGTGGGCGTGATCAAGACCATCCGCCAGATCACGGGTCTGGGCCTCAAGGAGGCCAAGGAGATGGTCGAGAACGTCCCCGCCACGATCAAGGAGCAGATCGAGAAGGAGGACGCCGAGTCCTTCAAGAGCCAACTCGAAGAGGCAGGCGCGAAGGTCGAGCTCAAGTAAGTGGTGATCTCGTTCCGGGCCCCATTGGCTCGAGCCAACGTAGTAACTGTGGCCGGCGCCCCGGGCGTTGCCGCTGGATCGGCGGGTGACCACCGATCCAGCGCGCGCGCTCGGTGGTGGTCGGCCTTTTCACGCTGCGGCGGGCGGCCATCCGCTGCCGCCGCTCGCGCGTACCCCCGCGCACCGTGCCCGCTATGACCAAGGGTGGTGAGAGAGGAACCTAATGGCATATTCCTTCACCGAAAAGAAGCGCATCCGTAAGGATTTCGGCAAGCGAACCTCCGTGCTGGAGGCGCCGTACCTGCTGCAGACGCAGCTGGCATCCTATCGGGACTTCTTGCAGGCCGACCAATCCCCCGACGCGCGTGACGAGGTCGGCCTCCACGCCGCATTCCAGTCGGTCCTGCCGATCGTGAGTTATTCCGGCAATGTCGAGCTCCAATATGTGAGCTACCGGCTCGGCAAGCCCGCCTTCGATGAGCGCGAGTGCAGTGTTCGCGGGCTGACGTTCTCGGCGCCGCTGCGCGTACTCGTACGCCTGGTCATCTTCGACAAGGGCACGAGCAACAAGAGCGTCAAGGACGTCAAGGAACAAGAGGTCTACATGGGCGAGCTGCCGCTCATGACGGACACGGGCACGTTCATCATCAATGGCACTGAGCGCGTGATCGTGTCTCAGTTGCACCGCTCGCCGGGTGTTTTCTTCGACCACGACAAGGGCAAGTCGCACTCATCCGGCAAGCTCTTGTTCTCGGCGCGTGTGATCCCTTATCGCGGCTCGTGGCTCGATTTCGAGTTCGATGCCAAGGACTGCATCTACTGCCGTATCGACCGCCGCCGCAAGCTGCCGGCGACCGTGCTGCTGCGCGCGCTCGGCTACGACACGGAGCAGATGCTCGACATCTTCTTCGAGAAAAATCGGTTCCACTTCAAGAAGGACACCATCGAGCTCGAGCTGGTCCCCCAGCGCCTGCGCGGCGAGACCGCCCAGTTCGACATCAGCGACGGCAACAACGTCATCGTCGAGGCGGGCAGGCGCATCACGGCGCGCCACATCAAGGAGCTCGAGAAGGCCGGCGTCGAGCGTCTCGCGGTGCCGCGCGAGTACCTCGAGGGCAAGATCCTGGCCCACGACATCCCCGACCCGGATACGGGCGAGTTGCTGGCCTCGGCCAACGACGAGATCACCCCCGATCTGGTGGACCAGATCGTGGACAAGAAGATCGAGTCGGTCGACACGCTCTACATCAACGAGCTCGATCGCGGTCCCTATATCTCGAACACGGTCAAGATCGACACGACCAAGACGCAGTTCGAGGCGCAGGTCGAAATCTATCGCATGATGCGCCCGGGTGAGCCGCCCACCAAGGAGGCCACCCAGAGCCTGTTCCAGAACCTGTTCTTCTCCGACGATCGCTACGATCTGTCGGCGGTCGGGCGCATGAAGTTCAACCGGCGCGTGGGCCGTGAAAGCCCCGATGGCCCGGGCGTGCTGTCGAACGAGGATATCCTCGACGTCCTGCGCGTGCTCACCGACATCCGCAACGGCAACGGGCAGGTCGACGACATCGACCACCTGGGCAATCGGCGCATCCGCTGTGTCGGCGAGATGGCCGAGAACGTCTTCCGCGTCGGGCTGGTGCGCGTCGAGCGCGCCGTGCGCGAGCGCCTGTCGATGGTCGAGTCCGAGGGGCTCATGCCGCAGGACATCATCAACGCCAAGCCCGTCGCCGCGGCGATCAAGGAGTTCTTCGGCTCCAACCAGCTGTCGCAGTTCATGGACCAGAACAACCCGCTTTCCGAGGTCACGCACAAGCGCCGGATCTCCGCGCTGGGCCCTGGCGGTCTCACGCGCGAGCGCGCGGGTTTCGAGGTCCGCGACGTCCACCCGACGCACTATGGCCGGATCTGCCCGATCGAGACACCGGAGGGGCCCAACATCGGCCTGATCAACTCGCTGTCGGTGTACGCCCAGACCAACAAGTACGGCTTCCTCGAGACGCCGTATCGCAAGGTCGAGAACGCGCGCGTGACCGACCAGGTCGACTACCTGTCGGCGATCGACGAGGGCAACTACGTCATCGCCCAGGCCAACGCCGCGATGGACGAGGACGGCCAGCTCACCGACGAGCTCGTCTCCAGCCGCTACAACAACGAGTTCACGCTGGAGACGCCGGACCAGATCCAGTACATCGATGTCTCGCCCAAGCAGATCGTGTCGGTTGCTGCGGCGATGGTGCCGTTCCTCGAGCACGACGACGCCAACCGCGCGCTGATGGGCGCGAATATGCAGCGCCAGGCTGTGCCGACCCTTCGCTCGGAGAAGCCGCTGGTGGGCACGGGCCTCGAGCGCCGCGTAGCGATGGACTCGGGTGCGTCGGTGGCCGCCAAGCGCGGCGGCATCGTCGACTCGGTCGACGCCGCACGGGTCGTCGTCCGCGTCAACGACGACGAGGCCGTCGAGGGCGAGGCGGGTGTCGATATCTACAACCTGACGAAGTACACCCGCTCGAACCAGAACACCTGCGTGAACCAGCGCCCGCTGGTCGCCCCCGGCGAGCGGGTCGCAACCGGCGACGTGCTCGCCGACGGACCCTCGACCGATATGGGCGAGCTCGCGCTCGGTCAGAACATGCTCATCGCGTTCATGTCCTGGCACGGCTACAACTTCGAGGACTCGATCATGATCTCGGAGCGTGTGGTCGAGGAGGACCGCTTCACCACGATCCACGTGGAGGAGCTCACCTGTGTCGCCCGCGACACCAAGCTGGGCCCCGAGGAGATCACCTCGGACATCCCCAACGTCTCGGAGTCGCTGCTGTCGAAGCTCGACGAGTCGGGCATCGTCTACGTCGGTGCCGAGGTCAAGCCGGGCGACATCCTCGTGGGCAAGGTCACGCCCAAGGGCGAGACCCAGCTCACCCCGGAGGAGAAGCTCCTGCGGGCGATCTTCGGCGAGAAGGCCTCGGACGTGAAGGACACCTCGCAGCGCGTGCCGGCGGGCATGGACGGCCACGTCATCGATGTGCGCGTGTTCACCCGCGACGGCGTCGAGAAGGACGCCCGGGCGCTCGAGATCGAGCAGGAGGAGCTGCGCCAGGTCCGCAAGGACCTCGACGACCAGCGCCGTATCATCGAGTCCGACATCTTCGCCCGCGTGGAGAAGTCGCTGGTCGGCCAGACCGCCGAGAAGGGGCCGAACGGTCTCAAGAAGGGCACCAAGGTCACCAAGGAATACCTCGACGGCCTCGAGGCCGACCAGTGGTTCGAGATCAGCCTGCGCGACGAGGAGGCGAATGTGGCGCTGGAGAAGGCCCACGAGCAGCTCAAGTCCCACCGTGAGTCGTTCGAGCAGCGCTTCGCCGAGCAGAAGGAGAAGATCACCCAGCCCGACGATCTGGCACCGGGCGTGCTCAAGATGGTCAAGGTCTATCTGGCAGTGAAGCGCCGATTCCAGCCGGGCGACAAGATGGCCGGGCGCCACGGCAACAAGGGCGTGGTCTCGACCGTGACGCCGACCGAGGACATGCCCTACATGGACGACGGCACGCCCGTCGACGTGGTGCTGTCACCGCTGGGTGTGCCCTCGCGCATGAACGTCGGCCAGGTGCTGGAGGCGCATCTGGGCTGGGCGGCCAAGGGCCTCGGCCAAAAGATCGGGCGCATCATGGACGAGAACGGCAATGTCCAGGAGGTGCGCTCGTTCCTCGAGCAGGTCTACAACCACGCCGAGGCCGAGCACACCGAGGATCTCAACTCATTGAACGACGACGAGGTCATGCGCCTGGCGGACAACCTGCGCGAAGGCGTGCCCATGGCCACGCCCGTCTTCGACGGCGCCACCGAGCCCGAGATCCGGCGCATGCTCGAGCTCGCGGATCTGCCGCCGAGCGGTCAGGCCACGCTCTACGACGGGCGCACCGGTGACGCGTTCGAGCGGCCAGTCACCGTGGGCTACATGCACATGCTCAAGCTCAACCACCTTGTCGACGACAAGATGCATGCCCGCGCGACGGGCCCGTACAGCCTGGTCACCCAGCAGCCGCTGGGCGGCAAGGCGCAGTTCGGCGGCCAGCGCTTCGGCGAGATGGAGGTCTGGGCGCTGGAGGCCTACGGTGCCGCCTACACGCTGCAGGAGATGCTGACGGTCAAGTCGGACGATGTGAACGGCCGCAACAAGATGTACAAGAACATCGTCGATGGCGATCACCGCATGGAGGCGGGCATGCCGGAGTCGTTCAACGTCTTGTTGAAGGAAATCCGTTCGCTGGGTATCAACATCGAGCTGGAGCAGGACTGACCGCCGTGTCGGTTAGCGATTGCAACGCACGCAGTAACTGACACGGCAGCGGGGATACCATGAAAGATCTTCTGAACCTACTGAAGCAGCAGGGCACGACTGAGGATTTCGACGGGCTGCGCATCGGGCTGGCTTCGCCCGATGTGATGCGCTCGTGGTCCTACGGTGAGGTCAAAAAGCCGGAGACCATTAACTACCGCACGTTCAAGCCGGAGCGCGATGGCCTCTTCTGCGCAAAGATCTTCGGTCCGGTGAAGGACTACGAATGCTTGTGCGGTAAATACAAGCGCATGAAGCACCGCGGCGTCGTCTGCGAGAAGTGCGGCGTCGAGGTCACACTGACCAAGGTGCGCCGCGAGCGCATGGGCCACATCGAGCTCGCCAGCCCGGTCGCCCACATCTGGTTCTTGAAGTCGCTGCCCTCGCGCATCGGTCTGCTCATGGACATGACCCTGCGCGAGATCGAGCGCATCCTGTACTTCGAGGCGTACGTGGTCGTCGATCCGGGGCTGACGCCGCTCGAGCGCGGCCAGATCCTGCCCGAAGAGCAGTACTTCGAGTGCCTCGAGGAGTACGGTGACGAGTTCGATGCCCGCATGGGCGCTGAGGCCGTGCGGGATCTGTTGCGCGGCATCGATCTCAAGGCCGAGGCCGAGCGCCTGCGCCAGGAAGTCGACTCGACGCGCTCCGAGACCAAGATCAAGCGCCTGTCCAAGCGCTTGAAGCTGGTCGAGTCCTTCCTCGACTCGGGCAACAAGCCCGAGTGGATGATCATGGGCGTGCTGCCGGTGCTGCCGCCGGACCTGCGCCCGTTGGTGCCGCTCGACGGCGGGCGTTTCGCGACCTCCGATCTCAACGATCTCTACCGGCGCGTGATCAACCGCAACAACCGCCTGCGGCGGCTGCTCGAGCTCAACGCGCCCGACATCATCGTGCGCAACGAGAAGCGCATGCTGCAGGAGTCGGTCGACGCGCTGCTCGACAACGGCCGCCGGGGCCGGGCCATCACGGGGACCAACAAGCGCCCGCTGAAGTCGCTCGCCGACATGATCAAGGGCAAGCAGGGCCGGTTCCGCCAAAACCTCCTGGGCAAGCGCGTCGACTACTCGGGCCGTTCGGTGATCGTGGTCGGTCCCAGCCTGCGCCTGCACCAGTGCGGCCTGCCCAAGAAGATGGCGCTGGAGCTGTTCAAGCCGTTCATCTTCTCCAAGCTGCACATGCGCGGCCTGGCTACGACCATCAAGGCGGCCAAGAAACTCGTCGAGCGTGAGGGCCCCGAGGTCTGGGACATCCTCGAGGAGGTCATCCGTGAGCACCCGGTGCTGTTGAACCGGGCGCCCACGCTGCACCGCCTCGGCATCCAGGGCTTCGAGCCCGTGCTCATCGAGGGCAAGGCCATCCAGCTGCATCCGCTGGTCTGTGCGCCCTACAACGCCGATTTCGATGGCGACCAGATGGCGGTCCACGTGCCGCTGTCGATCGAGGCCCAGATCGAGTCGCGCACGTTGATGATGTCGACCAACAACATCCTGTCGCCGGCCGATGGCGAGCCCATCATCGTGCCGTCGCAGGACATCGTGTTGGGCCTGTACTACATGTCGCGCGAGGCGATCAATGCCAAGGGCGAGGGCATGGTCTTCGCCGATGTGGCCGAAGCGCGCCGGGCCTACGAGTCGGGCGTGGCCGCGCTGCACGCGCGCGTAACGGTGCGCATCCCCGAGACCGAGACCACCGAGTCGGGCGACGAGATAACCGTCATGCGCCGGCGCAACACCACCGTCGGTCGGGCCATGATCTCGGAGATGCTGCCCGAAGGCATGGCCTACGATCTGGTGGAGAAGGACCTCGACAAAAAGGCCGTTTCTGCTCTGATCGACGAGTGCTACCGCAACGTTGGTCTCAAGGAGACGGTCGTGTTCGCCGACCAGCTCATGTACACGGGCTTCCGCTTCGCCTCGGTCTCCGGCATCTCGTTCGGCGCCGAGGACATGACCGTGCCGAAGGAAAAGCAGGAGCTGATCGACAACGCCGAGAACGAGGTAAAGGAGATCCAGAACCAGTACACCTCGGGGCTGGTGACCTTCGGCGAGCGCTACAACAAGGTCGTCGACATCTGGTCGCACGCCAACGACCGCATCTCCTCGGCCATGATGGACAAGCTCGGCAAGGAGTCGGTCACCGACCGCGAGGGCGGCGAGGCCGAGCAGAAGTCGTTCAACTCGATCTTCATGATGGCCGACTCGGGCGCGCGTGGCTCGGCCGCGCAGATCCGCCAGCTCGCGGGCATGCGCGGGCTGATGGCCAAGCCCGACGGCTCGATCATCGAGACGCCCATCACGGCGAATTTCCGTGAGGGGCTGAACGTCCTGCAGTACTTCATCTCGACCCACGGTGCCCGCAAGGGCCTCGCCGACACCGCGCTCAAGACGGCGAACTCGGGCTATCTCACCCGGCGCCTGGTCGACGTCGGCCAGGATCTAGTGGTCACCGAGCGCGACTGCGGCACCGAGCGCGGCGTGCACATGAAGCCCATCATCGAGGGCGGCGACGTCGTCGAGGGCCTGCAGGAGCGCGTGCTCGGTCGTGTCACGCTCAACGACCTGCACGACCCCAACTCGGGCGAGCTGCTGGTGGCCAAGGACACGATGCTCGATGAGCCCACGGTGAACATGCTCGAGTCGCGCGGCGTCGACGAGCTGTGGGTGCGCTCGGCGATCACTTGCGGCACGCGCTACGGCGTGTGCTCGCTGTGCTATGGGCGCGACCTGGCGCGCGGCAACCAGATCAACGTGGGCGAGGCGGTCGGCGTGATCGCGGCCCAGTCGATCGGCGAGCCGGGCACCCAGCTGACGATGCGCACCTTCCACATCGGCGGCGCGGCGAGCCGCCAGGCCGCGGCCAGTGCGGTCGAGGTCAAGTCCGAGGGGCGCATCCGGTTCCACAACGTCAAGACGGTGCGCAACAAGAACGACAACTTCGTCGCGGTGTCGCGCTCCGGCGAGATCGGCGTGGTCGAGGAAGGCGGGCGCGAGAAGGAGCGCTACAAGGTGCCCTATGGCGCGGTCATCACCGTCGGCGACGGCGAGCAGGTCGAGGCCGGCCAGATCGTGGCCAACTGGGATCCCCACACCCACCCGGTGATCACCGAGGTGGCGGGCACGATCCGCTTCGTCGACTTCGTCGACGGGGTGTCGGTCGACCACCAGGCCGACGAGGTCACGGGCCTGTCGTCGATCGTGGTCACCGATCCCAAGCAGCGCGGCAGCCAGAACAAGGACCTGCGGCCGATGGTCAAGCTCGTCGACGACGACGGCAACGACCTCGCGCTGGCGGGCACCGACATCCCGGCGCACTACTACCTGCCGCAGGGGGCGATCGTCAGCCTCCAGGACGGCGCCCGCGTCGAGGTCGGTGACGTGCTCGCGCGGATCCCGCAGGAGTCGTCGAAGACCCGCGATATCACGGGCGGTCTGCCGCGTGTCGCGGACCTGTTCGAGGCCCGCAAGCCCAAGGAGCCCGCGATCCTGGCCGAGCGCACCGGTACGGTGAGCTTCGGCAAGGAGACCAAGGGCAAGCAGCGCCTGGTGATCACCGACAACCAGGGCGACAAGTACGAGGAGCTCATCCCGAAGTGGCGCAACGTCAGCGTCTTCGAGGGCGAGCACGTCGCCAAGGGCGAGACCATCTCCGACGGCGAGCCCAACCCGCAGGACATCCTGCGCCTGCTCGGCGTCGAGGAGCTCGCCTCGTATCTGGTCAAGGAGATCCAGGACGTCTATCGCCTGCAGGGTGTGAAGATCAACGACAAGCACATCGAGGTGATCATTCGCCAGATGCTGCGCAAGGTCGAGATCCACGACCCGGGCGACACCATGCTGCTGCGGGGCGAGCAGGCCGATCATGCGCGCGTCGAGGAGCTCAACGAGCGCATGGAGGCCGAGGGCAAGCGACATGCCCGCTACGAGCACCTGCTGCTGGGTATCACCAAGGCCTCGCTGGTCACCGAGTCGTTCATCTCGGCGGCGTCGTTCCAGGAGACCACACGGGTGCTCACCGAGGCGGCGGTGCGCAGTGCGCGCGACGATCTGCGCGGGCTCAAGGAGAACGTCATCGTGGGCCGCCTCATCCCGGCGGGCACGGGGCTGGCCCACCACATAGAGCGCCGGCGCAAGCGCCAGCGCTCGGACGTGGAGGCGCCGTTCATGCCCATGCCCACCACCGGGGCGGTGGCCCCGACGGGCACTACCGAGGCCGAGGAGACGATGGCCAACATCGGCGCCGAGGACGACGA
>CAYUKN010000086.1:0-9854 GCA_964445325.1 uncultured Ectothiorhodospiraceae bacterium | reverse complement strand
AGGGCGACGTGGTCGTCCTCGCGGATCGACTTGAGCACGCGCCCGTAGGGCGAGCGCGTGATCCACTCGACCACTGCGTAGACGATGCCGACGATGACCAGCGTGAGCACCAGGAAGAACAGATAGAACTGCTGCGTGCTCAGCACGTCCCCCAGGGGCTGGGGGATGTTGGGCACGCCGAACGAGGCGCCGATGTAGTCGCCCTTGATGGGTGTATTCTTGAAGATGAAGCGGATGATCTCGGCGAACGCGATTGAGCTGATCGCCCAGTAGTCCTGGCGCAGGGTTGCCGTCGGCAGCGTCATGACCACGCCGACGAGCGCGGCGATGACCATGGCGCCGGCCCAGCCCAGCACCATGGGCCAGCCCGCGAACATCACCAGGATGGTCGAGGCGTAAGCGCCGACCATGAAGAACACGATATGGCCCAGATTGATCAGGCCGGCGAGGCCGAACTGCACGTTCAGCGAGAGCGCGAGCAGGCCCCAGATGCCGACGATCGTGAAGAAGTAGATGAGGAAGTCGATCATCGGCTCGGATCCCCCAGGATGCCCTTCGGACGAACCAGCAACACGAGAATGAGCAGCGCGAACGAGATCGCCTCCTTGTAGCCCGTCGGGATCATCAGGAAGTCCACGTCCATGCCGACCAGCTGCCCTGCCCAGGCCCAGTTGATCGCCAGGATCACGTTCTCGGCGAACGCGACCACGAAACCGCCGAGGACGGCGCCGTAGGGGTTACCGATACCGCCGAGCAGCGCCGCGGCGAACATCGCGATGATCAGCCCGATACCCATGTTGGGCTGCAGCTGCGTCTCGAGGCCAATGAGTAACCCGCCGAGCGCGGCCATGGCCGCGCCGATGAGCCAGACGAGGCGGATGATGCGCTCGCTGAAGATGCCGCTGGCGCGCGACAGATCGGCGTTGTCCGACACCGCCCGCATGGCGATGCCCAGGCGCGTGCGCGTGAGCAGCAGGTGGAAGCCGACCACGGCGACGGCGACGATGATGAGGATGAGGACCTGGTCGGAGGTGATGTTGGCGCCGAAGATGGTCCAGCGCGTCGCCAGACCCTGGCCCAGGAAAAAGGGCGACGTCCCGGCAGTGCCACGCACGGCCTCGCGGATCACGATGCCCAGCCCGAACGAGGCGATCATGGGCATCACGGGATGGGCCAGGCGCAGCCGGCTGAAGACCAGGCGATCCGAGGCAACGCCGATACCGGCGGTGACCGCGATCGCGGCGACCGCCGCCAGTGGCAGCCAGAGGCCGGCTATGCCGCTGAAGAACAGCGTGAGATAGGCGCCTGCGGTTGCGAACTCCACGTGGGCGAAGTTGGGGAACCGCAGTGTTCCATACACCATGGTCACGCCGATGGCCAGCAGCGAGAGCTCGCCACCCCGGATCAAGGTGTTGAGTATGACCTGTTCCAACGACCCATCCCCTTTTTATTCTGCCCACGCGCACCGTTGTCGGGCGGCGGTACCAGGTGTTGGCGCCGAATCTGAGCGGCGACCCTAGCCCAAACGAGTCAACGGTTCAATTCGGTCGGGGATGCCAGGGGGCGTGGCTGGCCGGGTTCACCGGGTTTCGTCGGTGGCCGCGGCGTCGGGGCAGGGGACTTCGGGCGGCTCGTCCGCGGTGAACCAGACGAAGTCGTGCGCCATGGTGCCGTCATCGGCCTGGCGCCAGTCGGCGAGGTCCATATCGGCTCGCGTGCCACGCAGCGCCACGGCCACGCTATCGGCCGCCGCCTCGCCTAGGTAGTGGGGCACGCCGAAGTCGCGGCGGGTGTGGCCGCGTCCGGCGACGAGAACCGCGCCATCAGCGTCGCTCGCGCGCATGCGCTCGGCCATGGCGGCATCGCGCAGGCGCTGCAGGGCCACCATGCGCTCCATCGGGGCGTGGGTCTCGCCGCAGTGGGCGCGGCGCAAGGTGGCCTCGAGCCGCGTCGCCAGGGCCTCGGGTAGCGGTTGGTCGAGGCGCAGCGCGCGTCGGCGCTCGCGTGTCAGGCCGTCGAGGCCGTTCTGGGCGACGCTGGCGAAGGTCGCGCGCGCGGGGCCGCCCGCGAGAATCGGCAGGTCGTGCGCCAGCGCGCGCTCGATGATCGGCTGGTAGATGGACCAGTCCGGCCAGCCGCGCTCGTTCCAGCCGACGGCGGGCCCGAACGCATCCGCGTCGGCGTCGCCGCCGCGCCAATCGTCGATGGCCGACTGGCGCTCGCGCGTGACCATCTCCAGCACGAGCGCGGGCGTGCGCGCGCTGCTGGCCGCGTCGATCAGGCGCGCTTGGAGCCGGTGGTGGCGCGCGTGGGTATGGGTCTCGCCCAGCAGGACGTAGTCGGCGTCGGCGACGGCGTCGGCCACGCGAGCGGGCTCGACGAAGGCCTCGCGCTCGCTCGACCAGACGCGGCCGGCCAGCTCGCCGCCGGCGCTCGGGCCTGCGCCGGCAACCAAGGCGAGGCTGGCGAGGGTCCAGCCTGCCCAGCGCGCAGGCTGTAACTTGCGTTGCTCGCGAGACGGGGTTACAAACATGCCGCTCCCTGGAGGCAGTCGAAGATTCCGGCCGCGATGATCGCAACCGAGCGCCTGACCCGATTGTTCGACGGCCGCGCCGCCGTCGATGCGCTCGACTGTAGCGTAACGCCGGGGGAAGTGGTGGCCCTGCTCGGGCCCAATGGCGCCGGCAAGTCCACCACGATGAAGATGCTCGCCGGGTTCCTGGCCCCGACCAGGGGGCGCGCGTGGGTCGCTGGTCACGACGTCGTCACCGAGCCCAGAGCGGCCCGCACGGCGCTGGGGTATCTACCCGAGGGCGCGCCGGCCTATCCGGAGATGGAACCGGCGGGCTTGCTCGGCTTTCTCGCCGATGTGCGCGGGTTGCGAGGCGGGTATCGGCGCCGGCGCTTGGCGGGCGTGGTCGAGCAGCTGGGACTGGGTCCGGTCCGGCATCAGCCCATCGGCACCCTGTCCAAGGGTTTCAAGCGCCGGGTCGCGCTGGCGCAGGCCCTGCTGCACGATCCGCCCGTGCTGTTGCTGGACGAGCCCACCGACGGCCTCGATCCGAACCAGAAGCACGAGGTCCGGGCGCTTCTGAACACGCTCGCCGAGGACAAGACGATCGTGCTGTCGACGCACAGCCTCGAGGAAGTCGAGACGGTGTGCAGCCGGGCCGCGGTGATCAGCGCGGGCCGACTGCTCATCGACGAGTCGCCGGCGGCGCTGCGCGCGCGCTCACGCTACCGCGATGCCGTGATGGTCTCGTTTGCCGACGCGCCGGTGGCGGCACGAGCGACGCTGGCGGCCCTGCCCGAGGTCGAGGCGGTCGAGACGGCACTGGATCGGCGGAGCCTGATCGTCTTCGGCGGCGACGGCCTCGACACGGCCGGGCGGGTCCGGGCGGCCGCGCGGCAACACGGCTGGGCGGTCGAGCTGCTGCGCCTGGAAGGCGGTCGCCTCGACGACGTCTTCCGCCGGATCACCCAGGCGGCCCCCGCGAGCGCCTGATGCGCGCGCTCGGGCCCGTGTTCCGCCGCGAGTTGGCGAGCTATTTCGTCACCCCGCTGGCGTATGTGTTCCTCGTCATCTTCCTGGCGTTGCTAGGGGCGCTGACGTTCTATGCGGGCGGGTTCTACGAGCGCGGTCAGGCCCACCTGGGCTCGTTCTTCTGGCTCCATCCCTGGCTCTATGCCCTGCTGGTGCCCGCGTTGGCGATGCGCCTCTGGGCCGAGGAGCGCGCGAGCGGCACCATCGAGCTGCTGCTGACGCAGCCGCTGGCCACGAGCGAGGCGGTGCTGGCGAAATTCCTCGCCTCCTGGGTGTTCGCCGGCGTCGCGCTCGCGCTGACCGCGCCAATGTGGTGGACCGTCAATTACCTGGGCGCGCCCGACAATGGTGTCATCGCAGCCAGCTACCTAGGCAGCGCGCTCGTCGCCGGTGCGTTCCTGGCGATCGGTGGCTTGGCCTCGGCGCTCACCCGCAGCCAGGTGGTCGCTTTCGTGCTCGGTTTCGTCGCCTGCGTGGTGTTGCTGCTGGCGGGCTATCCCGTGGTCCTCGACGCCTTCCGCGGATGGGCCCCCACCACCGTGATCGACGCCGTGGCGGCGCTGTCGATCCAGACCCACTTCGACTCGATCCGTCGCGGTGTCATCGAGCTCCGCGATCTCATCTACTTCGGCGGCCTGATGGCGCTGTTCCTGTTCGCCACGGTCGCCGTGGTCGAGCTGAAGAAGGCCGAATGAGGGCGGCGTCGACGGTTCCGGACGTGTGGCGAACCGCGGCGGCGCTCGTGCTGGCCGCGCTGGTGTTCGTGTGCGCGGTGCTGCTGGCGCAGACGCACCTGCGCGGTGCGCGCCTTGATCTCACCGCGGATGGGCTATTCACGATCTCGCCCGAGACCCGCGAGGTGCTCGCCGACGTCGAAGAGCCCGTCACGCTGACGCTGTACTTCTCGCGCGCAGCGGCGCGCGGCGTCCCGCACGTGCGCCAGTATGCCCAGCGCATTGAGGAGCTGCTGCGCACGTATGCGGCCGCCAGCGATGGCGCCATCCGGGTCCGCACGGTCGATCCCGAGCCGCTGACACAGTGGCGCGACCGGGCGGTCGAGTACGGCCTCGAGCCCGTGCCGGCGAGCGCGAGCGACAGCAAGATCTATCTCGGGCTCGTCGCCACCGACCGAGCCGACGGCGTCGAGGTCATCGAGTTCCTCGATCCCCAGCGCGAGCGTTTCCTCGAATACGAGATCACGCGCACGATCTGGTCGCTGGCGACCGACGGACGCCCGGTCGTCGGCTTGCTCTCGACCCGCGGCATGACCGAGTCGTTCAGCCTGTCGTCGGGCCAGCGCCGCCCGTCTTGGGCCGTGCTGGATCGCCTCCGCGAGGTCGCCGAGGTGCGCGAGCTGACGCCGCCGCTGACCTCGATCGATCCGGCCATCGACGTGTTGATGCCGGTGCATCCGCACGGCCTCGATACGGCCACCCTGTACGCCATCGACCAATACCTCACCCACGGCGGTCGTGCGGCGGTATTCTGGGATCCGATCGCGGGCACCGGGACGCCGCGCGAGGGCGGGCGCGCGCCCCGCGCGTCGGATCTGGGCCCGTTGCTCGACGCCTGGGGTGTCGAGATCTCGGCGCAGGCGCTGGCCGATCCGCAACACGGCCTGGTCGTCAGCCGCGGCGACGGCTACGGGCGCTCGGTCCATCCCGGGCTCATCGGTATCCCCGCGTCGGGCTTGGCCGACGATGACGTCGTCACCGCGGGGGTCGATCGCAT
Organism: uncultured Ectothiorhodospiraceae bacterium; assembly: GCA_964445325.1. GTDB lineage: Bacteria > Pseudomonadota > Gammaproteobacteria > XJ16 > Halofilaceae > Halofilum. The sequence continues at coordinate 4,579 of CAYUKN010000086.1, read as the reverse complement.
CGTGGTCGGCTCGCCCGGCGTCATCCGGTCGGCGGGGGAGTCGGGCCTCGGGATCACGCCCATCGTGCAAGCGCCCGAGTCGGCCGGTCTCGTCGCCGCCGAGCGCTTCGCCCGGGCCGACGAGCCGCGCGCGCTCGCGCAAGGGCTGGAGCCGTTGGGCGAGGCCGCGACGGTGGTTGCCCGCCTGGAGGGGACGCTTCGCTCGGCATGGCCCGACGGCCCGCCCGAGGGCATCGAGGCGCCCGCTGGGGGCCATCGCGCCGTCGCCGAGCAACCCGGTCGCATCGTGCTGTTCGCCGACAGCGATCTGCTGGGCGATCGGCTCTGGGTGCGCCAGCGCCGCCGGGGCGGGCGTGAGGTGCGCCGGGCGTGGGCGGGCAACGGCGAGCTCGTGGCCAACACGGTGTCGAATCTCGCCGGCTCGGATGCGCTCCTCCGTCTGCGCGCCAAGGGAACCTCGGCGCGTCCGTTCACGCGGGTACGCGAGCTCGAGCGGGCCGCGGCCAACCGCCTGGGCGACGAGCGCCGGGCGGCGCGCGAGGAGCTCGAGTCGGTGCAGCAGCGCCTGCAGCGGCTGCGCAGCACGGACGGGGGCGAGGCGGGCGCGGTCGTGCTCGACGCCGACCAGCGCCGCGAGCTCGAGCGCCTGCGCGAGCGCCGTGCGAGTCTGCGTGCCGAGCTGCGCGAGCTCCAGGAGCGGGTGCAGGCCGAGGTCGACGCCCTGGGCACCCGGCTCAAGCTGGCCAACATCGTGGCGGTGCCGGGGCTGGTAACGCTCGCCGGCCTGGGCGTCTACGCGTGGCGTCGGCGGCGCCGGCGACGGAGCGCTTGATGAGCGCGCGGGGCGTGGCCCTGCTCGCCCTGGTCGCCGCGGTGGCCCTGGCGGGTGTCATCCTCAGCCGCGAGCCGCAGCAGCGCGCGCTCGGTGACGACGCCATCGGCGAGCCTTTCCTACCCGGACTCGCCGAGCGTCTGGAGGGCATCGACGCCGTGCGCGCGGTGCGCGGTGGTGGCGAGCTCGTCGCGCGCGTCGCGCGCGGGCGCGACGGCTGGGTCACGACCAACCGCTGGGGCTATCCGGCCGACGCGGCCACCGTGCGCCGCGTACTCGATGATCTGGTGGCGGCACGCGGGGTGGAGCCCAAGGCGCGCGATCGCGCGGGTCATGCCCGGCTCGGGGTCGCGCCCATCGACGCGGCCGCACGGCGCACGCTGGCGCTGACGCTCGAGGGCGTCGGCGAGGACCTCACGGTGATACTGGGCGAGCGCGCCGCCGGCGACGCGGCGGGGCGCTACGTGCGCCGGCACGACGCCGACCGGGCATGGCACGTCGAGCCCGCTGTGGCGCGCCCCGATCGCGTCGCCGATTGGCTCGACGAGCGCCTGGTCGATATCCCCGCCAAGGCGGTCCAGCGCGTCGACATCGACACGGTCGACGGTGAACCGGTGCGCGTGCGCCGTCACGCGGGTGGACTCGCTGTGGAGCGTCCGCGCGGGCGGTCGCCGCTGTCCGAGACGACCCCACGGTCGCTGGCCCGCGTGGTCACCGATCTGCGCTTGACCGATGTGCAGCGTGCGGCCGATGCCCCCGCCTGGCCGCGTCTGGCGACGGCCCGATTCGAGACCAAGAAGGGGCTGATTATCCGGCTGCGCGCCTACACGCCGCGGCGCGCGAGCCCGCGCCACGCCGTGCGGCTGCACGCCCATACGCGCGCCGATGCCGCGCAGGGGGTTGGCGAGCGTGCCGCTCGGCTCAACGAGCGCTGGCGGGGGTGGAGTTACACGGTGCCCGACTACAAGTTCACCAATGCCACCCGTACGCTCGAGGCCGTGCTCGAATAGCGGGTCATCGATGCCTACCGCCGACGCCCCTGCCCGCTGGCGTATGTAGTCGAGCCGTTCGCGCCGGAAACGACCGTCCATCGCCCGGACATTGCGGGCCGCGCCGCTCGCACCAGCTGGCGCGACGAGCGCCGTGTGACCCTCGAGGGCCGGGCGTGGACCCTGCGGATCACGCCCACGCGGGCCGTGGTGCGTGCCGGGCTGACGTGGTTGCCCGAGAGCGCCCTGGTGTTGGGGCTGGCGCTCTCCGTTTTGATCGGTGGGGTGGTGCACCGGAGCCGGACCCGACGCGCGATCGCCGCACGGCTCACACGGGAGGTCCCGTGGCGCGCGCCCGTGTCGAGGCCGGCTTGCGCAGTGCCCAACAGGACTTGGCGCGCCGCGTGGCCGAGCGCATGCGAGCGGTGGTGGAGTCGATGCGTGCCGTCTAGCACGGGTGCAGGGTCGTTTGGACCACGCGCTTCGTTATCACCGCCATTCCGGGCGGCGACGCCGACGTGGAAGGGTTGCTGCATCGGGTCGACGAGGCCGTCTGCGAGGTCAAGTACGCGGGCCGCAACCGCGTGGCCGTGGATGGCGCCTGCTGAGGCCGCCGCAGGGGGCGCCACGGGCCCGGCATCGCTACACCCTCGCGCATGGCCGGTGCTCGTGCCATGAGCGCTCGGTCCGGGTCCGCTTGGTCAGGCGCTTGCGGCTTGGGGCACAATTGCCCGCATGGCTGAATCCCAACCCCCGCACACGCCGGCCCCGAGGCAGACCCGCATCGCCGGCTTGACCGCCGTGTTGGTCGTGTCCCTGTTGCTAGCGTTCGCGCTGCCCGCGACGCGCCAGGAACCGACAATGCGTGCCGAGCCGCGCCAGGCACGAGCGCAGCTGCCCGATTTCAGCGCCATCCCCTCGAGCACCGATCGCAAGAAGCGATTCTTCCGATTCCTCACGCCTGTGGTTGAGGCCGAGAACGCGCGCCTGCGACGCCAGCGCGAGCGCATCCTGCGATTGCGCAACCGGCTCGCCGCCGGGGCCGAGGTGAGCGACGGCGAGCGCGAGTGGCTCGACGACATGGCTCGGCGCTATCGCGTCACCCACGACGATCCACTGGAGCAGACGCGGATGCTGAGCCGGCGGGTCGACGTCATCCCGACCTCGCTCGCCGTCGCCCAGGCGGCGCTGGAGTCGGCATGGGGCACCTCGCGCTTCGCCCGCGAGGCCAACAATCTATTCGGGCTGTGGTGTAATACGCCCGGCTGCGGGGTCGTGCCCAAGCGGCGACCCGAGGGCAAGACCTACGAGGTCGAGGCATTCGACGACGTGGGCGCCGCGGTACGCAGCTACATGAACGACCTCAACGCGCATCCGGCGTACCAGCCGTTGCGCGATATCCGTGCCCGAATGCGGGCGGCCGGGCAACAGCCCACCGGCGACGCCCTCGCGGCGGGCTTGATCAACTACGCTGCCATTGGGGAGCAATATGTCGAGCACATTCGCGGGGTCATCCGGCGCAATGATCTCGAGTCGGGGGGCTAGCGTGCTGACGGCGGTGGCCTTGCTGGCGATGGCGAGCGCGGTCGACGCGGGCTCGGCGCCGCCGAGCGGGGTCGTGCTCGAGTACCACCACGTCGCCGAGGATACTCCAGCATCGACGAGCGTGACCCCGGCGACGTTCGAGACCCATATGGACTACCTCGCCGACAACGGCTTCGAGGTATGGGCGCTACCACGCCTGGTCGAGGCGGTCCGGGCGGGCGAGCCCGTACCGGCGAAGACGGTGGCACTGACGTTCGACGACGCCTACAAGTCCGTCTACGAGACCGTATGGCCGCGCCTGCGCGATCGGGGCTGGCCCTTCACGGTGTTCGTGACGACGAGCTATATCGACGAGCAGCAGGGGAGCTTCGTCACCTGGGACCAGCTGCGCGAGATGAGCTCGGATGGCGTCACCGTGGCCAACCACAGCGTGGATCATCCCCACATGGTGCGCCGCCGCGAGGGCGAGTCGCGCGGCGCCTGGCTCGAGCGCATGCGTGGGCAGGTCACCCGCGCCCAAAAGCGCCTCGAGGACGAGGTCGGCGCGGTACCCAAGCTGTTCGCCTACCCGTACGGTGAGTTTTCACCGCCCGTGCAGGAGATGGTCGCTGAGCTCGGCTATGCGGGCTTTGGCCAGCAATCGGGCGCTTTCGGTCCCGACAGCGACTTCACGGCACTGCCGCGATTCCCGTTGGCGACCGGCTTCGCCTCGATCGAAAGCTTCGGGGTCAAGGTCCGCTCGCGCCCGTTGCCGGTCATGGATACGGAGCCTGCCAGTGGCGTCGTCGGCCCCGATGCGGATCGGCCCGAGATGCGGATTACGCTGCGCCCCGACTCGGTGCGCCCGAATGGCGTCAACTGCTTCGTCAGCGGGCGGCCGGCCGAAGTCGAGCGCAGTGACGGGCAGCCCCCCACGCTGTCGGTGCGCCCCGCCAGCCCGATCGGTCCGGGCCGGACCAAGTACAACTGCACGGCCCCGCCCAGCGACGACAGCGACGGCTGGCACTGGTTCAGCTTCCTCTGGATGAAGCCGCTGCCCGACGGCAGCTGGTACACGGACTGACGCGCCAGCCGAGTTCATCGCCCGTGGCGCCCTCGCGGCGACGAGCGTCGAGCCCCCGGGTGGTTGTCACGGGCGTCATGCTACCGCCAATACATGCTCGGCTGGCGCGGGCCAAAGCGGCACCTTTGGGCGAGCGTCCAGCTCACATGG
>CAYUKN010000085.1:0-9989 GCA_964445325.1 uncultured Ectothiorhodospiraceae bacterium | reverse complement strand
CGATACCCCAGACGTCCGGAGTCGACTGGAACACGGAGAAGTTGCAGAAGTACTTGGTGGCCAAACGCTCCTTGAGCCGGGCGCGCACCGCGGGGTCGCGATAGGGGCGGCGATCCAGGGCATTGCGCGTAGCGCGGCAGATGGCGACGAACAGGCGATCGGCCTCGGCGCGGGTGGCGATGTCGAGGCGGCCATCGGTGTAGAGCGCATGGGCGTCAGTCAGTGCCCGGCAAGCGTCCTGGTAGCGCTCGGCCATGGAGCCGGGTGGCTCGAAATAGAGTGTGGCGAGCTCGTGCAGCGGCGCCGGCGCGTCGTCGGCCGGTGCGCTCGGCGCGGGATCGGGCGCGGCCTCGGTGTCGATGACATCGGTGAGCAGCACTGCATGCTGCGCGCTCATCGCACGCCCGGCCTCGGTGTAGACCGCCGGATGCTCGAGGCCCTCTTCGCGGCAGACGCGGGCGAGCTCGGCGACGACGCGGTCGGCATATTGGGCGAGCGAGTAGTTCATCGAGAACGCGTCGCGCGAGCGCGCGCCCGCATAATCGACCGCCAAACCTCCGCCCACGTCGACCGCGGCGAGCGGCGCTCCCAGGCGCTTGAGCTCGGCATAGTAGCGCGCCGCCTCGGTCAGGCCGGCGGCGATATCGCGCAGATTGGCGATCTGCGAGCCCATGTGGAAATGCAGCACGCTCAGCCAGGCGAGGGCGTCGCGGGCGCGCAGATCGTCGACGATGTCGAGCACCTGTTGCGCCGACAGGCCGAATTTCGATTTCTCGCCGCCGGTATTCTGCCAACGCCCGTGGGCGATCGAGGCCAGGCGTACACGTACGCCCAGATTGGGGGTAACACCGAGCTCGGCGGCGATCTCGGCGACCAGCGCGATCTCGGCGGGCTGCTCGACCACGATCTGGACGTCGATGCCCAGGCGCCGGCCGATGAGCGCCAGGCGGACGTATTCACGATCCTTGTAGCCGTTGCAGACGACGACGCCGCCCACCTCGCTGAGCGCGAGCACCGCCATGAGTTCGGGCTTGGAGCCGGCCTCCAGGCCCACCGGCCCGTTGCCGGGGTGCTTCACGTGCTCGACCACCGAGCGCTGCTGGTTGACCTTGATCGGGTAGACGGGCGTGTACGCGCCGGTGAAACCGTAGCGCCGGCGCGCGGCGTCGAATGCGTCGACCAGGGCGTGCACGCGGTCGTGCAGGATGTCGACGAAGCGCACCAGCACGGGCAGCGGCAGCGCCGAGGCGCGCGCCTCGGCGGCGACCTCGGCGAGGACGACGGCGCGGCCATCACGGCGCGGCTCGACGATCGCGCGCCCGTCAGCGTCGATGCCGAAATAGCCCTCGCCCCAGTGGCCGACGTTGTAGCTGTGGCGGGCCTCGTCCAGGGTCCAGTCGCTCATGGGGGTCCGACTTGCACGGTGCAAGGGCCCGCGGCATCATCGCGCTCCCCCGCAAAAAGCGGCACAGGGTACCCGATCGGCACCGCCGCGGGCGATGGGAGACGGCAATGGGGCTCGACGACCACGGCTGGTTCATCGAGGTCTGCAGCGAGGCGGGCTCGGCGTTCGCGCTGGAGCTCGGCCCGGGCGGCAGGCTCCACCGGGAGCAGTCGGATTACCAGACCATCGAAGTCTATGACACGACCTGGTTCGGCCGTGCGATGGTCATCGATGGTTTCCTCATGCTCGCCGAGCGCGACAACTTCCTGTACCACGAGATGCTGGCGCACCCGGTGCTGTTCTCCCATCCGGATCCGCGCAACGTGCTCATCGTGGGCGGCGGAGACTGCGGCACGCTGCGCGAGGTCTGCAAGCACGAGCGTGTCACCGCGGTGACCCAGGTCGACATCGATGAGCGGGTCACGCGGGTCGCCGAGGCGTACTTCCCGGCCCTGTGCGGGGCCAACGGTGACCCGCGCGTGCGCCTGGCCTTCGAAGACGGCATCCAATGGGTCCACCACACCGCCGACGGCGCCCTCGACGTGATCATCGTCGACTCGACCGACCCGGTCGGCCCGGGCGAGGCCTTGTTCTCCGAGGCGTTCTACCGCGAGTGCCATCGGGCGCTCGCCGAGGGCGGCCTGATCGTGCAGCAGAGCGAGTCGCCCCTGGCGCACTTGGCCGAGATCATCGCACCCATGTACCGCAAGATGGGGGCGGCTGGCTTCGGCGCGCCCACGTCGTTTCACTTCCCGCAGCCGGTGTATCCGACGGGCTGGTGGACGGCGACGGCGGCACGCAAGACGGGCGCGGTGACCTTCGAGCGGGCCGCCGAGGCCGAGGCACTGGCGTTCCACACCGAGTACTACACCGCCGATATCCACCGCGGGGCGCTCGCCCAACCCGCCTTCATGCAGCGCGCGCTGGCGCCGCGCGGCTGACCCGCTTATAGGGTGGTTCGGCCCCGTGACGGGTCGCCGTTGAAGCCGTAAGCGGCATCTCGGGGCAGGGCCAGGCTAAGAGCCTGGCCCACAGGGGGCGACCACCGGGTCGGGCTGAACCGGCCCCACAGAGCGCAACCGCTGGGTCTGGCTGAAACCCGGCCCACAGTAAGCGACGGCTCGGCCGGGCTGAAAGCCCGGCCCACAAGCGGCAGCCGCTTGGCGAGGCTGAAAGACTGGCCCACAGCGGGACGACCCTGTGGGCCGGGCGGTGCACCCGGCCCACAGGGTTGCGCCCGCGCTCAGGGCGGGCCGGCCGGGTGGGCCGGCTCAGCGGAACTCGGGGCGCGCCGGTTGCCACTGGTGGCCGCCGGCCTTCTTGGCACTGTACATCGCCGTATCGGCCTCGGCGAGCAAGTCCTCGAACTCGGCCCCTTCCTCGTCGAGCATGACCCCGACCGAGGCGGACACGGAGGTGCCCTCGGGCCCGGGCACGGCGGCAATGACGTCGACGACCTTGCTGGCGACCGCGCGCACGTGGCTGGTCTCCGGGATCGAGGCGAGCACGGCGAACTCGTCGCCGCCGGTCCGGGCGACGATGTCGGTGCCCCGCAGCGAGCCCGACAGGCCCGTCGCGACCCGGCGCAGGATCTCGTCGCCGGCGCCATGACCGAAGCGGTCGTTGATCGCCTTGAAGCCATTGAGGTCGATCACGAGGATCGCCAGGCGCGCCCCCGTTTGCTGCGCCTGTTCGCGCGCCTCGGCGAAACGCCGCTGCAGCAGGCGCCGGTTGGCCAGGCCGGTGAGCTCATCGTGGTAGGCGCTCCATTGCAGCCGGCCCAGCATGTCGGAATGACCCAGGGCGATGCTGGCGAGCTTGGCGAGCTCGGCCAACTCGACGCGCAGGCCATCACTGTCCGCGTCGTGGCGGAGGAAGATCCCCAGCGTGCCAGTGCGGCTGTTGTCTTCGGCGACGACATTCTGCAGCGCCACGGCGTGGCAGCGCAGCGGTCGTTGGAGCGGCTCCGGATCACTCGAGGCCCGCGCCAGGGGCACCACCGTCGGCGCCTCGGCTCGGGCCGTCCGATCCAGCTCGCTCAACACCTGTTCGAGGTAACCGGGATAGCCCAGCGCCTCGAGTTCGGGGGCGACCACCATGGGCCGCTGGTCGGGATCTCGGTGGAGATAGAGGAAGGCCGCCCCGGCGGTGTCGAGCGAGGCGGCGATGCCGACGAGCTCGCGCAAGGTCTCGCCCGGGTCGAGCTGCTCGGTGATGCGCTCGAGCACGTGGGCACGCCCGCGGTGCAGGGTGAGCTCGCGCTCGGCCGCGCGGCGATCGGCGATGGTGTGGAGGTTGAAGCCCGCGTGGCCGCTGAGCTCGACGGGCTCGACCGAGTGGGCGACGGGGACGAGCTCACCGTCACTGCGGCGCAGCGAGGTGGCGTCACTGAAGCGCTCGAGCCAGTCGTCGATCGCGGTGCCGGCGAGATCCGCCGCGTCGACGCCGACCAGCTCGCCCAGCGCGCGATTGGCATGGTTGATGTAGCCTTGGCCGTCGGCGAGCGCGACCCCCAGGCTGAGCTGCTCGTAGATACTGTCGATGAGCTCGCGGTAGGTAGCCAGCTGGGCCTCTTCGCGGCGGGCCTGCTCGAGGCCGTGGCGGTGCTCCATGTAATCCGACACCGCTGCAGCGAGATCGCGCAGGCGCTCGATCTGCTCGTCGGTTATGTCGGGCCGCGTGCGCGTGTCCATGATGCAAAGCGTGCCCGGCACCGTGGCGTCGTCGGCGAACAAGGGGGCGCCACAGTAGGCGCGCAGATAGGGCGGCCCCGTGACCAGCGGATTGTCCTGGAAGCGCTCGTCGGCAGCCAGATCGGGCACGTAGAGCACCTCGCGTGCAGCCACCGCGTAGGGACAGAAGGCGGTGTCGCGCTCGCTCTGGCGCTGGTCGAGGCCGTAGCACGACTTGAACCATTGCCGGTCGTAGTCGATGAGGCTCACGAGGGCGATGGGCGCCTCGAGCAACGCCGCGGCCACGCGCGCAAGCCGGTCGAAGCCCTCCTCGGGCGGGGTGTCGAGGATGCGGTAGCGCCGCAGGGTCGCCAGGCGCTGGCGCTCGGGTGGCGATAGTGCGGTCAAGGCCGGTCTCCTTGCCATGAGCGCGGGTATTCTACGGGCTGGCGCAGGCCGCGCCCACCCGAGCACCCCCGCGGGCGGCGGCCGCACGCCCGTGTTTGTGGCACGCCGAGCGCTCCGCTAGAGTGATGCGAGCAGTAGCGGGAGCGAGCATCGATGAGCCGGAATCCGTTCGACGAGATCAGCGAGCGCCTGGGGCGGTTGCTGCCCGACAGCGCCCAAGAGGTGCGCGCGGACTTCGAGCGCAACGCCAAGGTCGTGGTGCAGCAGGCGCTGTCGCGCATGGATCTGGTTACGCGCGAAGAGTTCGATGCCCAGGCGGACGTGCTCGCGCGCACGCGCGAGCAGCTGGAGGCCATGGAGGCGCGGGTGGCGGCCCTCGAGCGCCAGGCCGGCATCGACCCGCCCGACGCCGGCGACCGCTCACCCGCCGACCCGGAGTAACCCGAACGCCACAACCCACGGAAGGGAGCGAGCATGGAAGCGCCGCACCACTATCCCGTCGTGCCTGTGCCGCCTGGGGCCCTGCCATGACCCTGGCCATCGTCCACAGCCGGGCGCTTGCCGGGATCGAGGCCCCTGCCGTCGATGTCGAGGTGCACCTGGCCGGCGGCCTGCCTTCGCTGGCGGTGGTCGGCTTGCCCGAGGCCGCGGTCAAGGAGAGCAAGGAGCGGGTGCGGGCGGCCCTGGTCGACGCCGGCTTCGACTTCCCGCAGCGCCGGATCACCGTCAACCTGGCGCCGGCCGACCTGCCCAAGGAGGGCGGGCGCTACGATCTGCCCATCGCCCTGGGGATTCTGGCCGCTTCCCGCCAGATCCCGGCCGAGGCGCTGGCAAACGCCGAGTTCGTCGGTGAGCTCGCGCTCGACGGCAGCTTGCGCGCGGTCCGCGGCGCCCTGCCCGCCGCGGTGGGGGCGGGCGCGGCCGGACACAGCCTGACCGTGCCGGCGAGCAATGCCGCCGAGGCCGCACTGCCCGAGGCGACCCCGGTCTATCGCTGCGATCATCTGCTGGCGTTGTGTGGGCGGCTTCGCGGCGAGGCCGCGGCGGCGCCGGAACCGCCACCGGCGGCGGAGTACGCACCGACCCCACCACCCGATCTCGCCGACGTGCGTGGCCAGCAGCAAGGCCGCCGTGCCCTCGAGGTCGCCGCGGCCGGCGGGCACAATCTCCTTTTCGTGGGCCCGCCCGGCACGGGCAAGTCCATGCTCGCGCTGCGTCTGCCCGGCATCCTGCCGCCGATGACACAGGCAGAGGCACTCGAGGCCGCTGCAGTGGCCTCGGTGGGGACCGGCCGCGTGGATCCGGCGTACTGGGGCCGACGACCCTTCCGGGCCCCGCACCACACCGCCTCCGGCGTCGCGCTCGTCGGCGGCGGCGGGCATCCAAGACCGGGCGAGGTCTCGCTGGCGCATCGCGGTGTCTTGTTCCTCGACGAGGCCCCGGAGTTCGATCGGCGCGTGCTCGAGGTGCTGCGCGAGCCCTTGGAGACCGGGCGGATCACGATCTCGCGTGCGGCGCGCCAGGCCGAGTTCCCTGCCGAGGTGCAGCTCGTCGCTGCGATGAACCCCTGTCCCTGCGGCCAACTGGGCGATCCGGCGGCGCTATGCCGGTGCAGCCCCGACCAGGTGCGGCGCTACCGGGGCCGCCTGTCCGGGCCCTTCCTCGACCGCATCGACATGCACGTCGAGATCCCGCGGCTGTCGCGCGCGGCCCAGCGCGACGCTCCGGCGAGCGAGCCCAGTACGCGCGTTGCCGAGCGCGTCGCCGCCGCCCGCGAGCGCGCCCACGCGCGCCAGGGCACCGCCAACCACGCCCTCGCCAGCGAGGCCCTCGAGGCGGGCTGCCAGCGCGACGGCCTGGACCAACTGGACGCGCTGGTCGATCGCCTGGGGCTGTCGACACGGGCGCACCACCGCATCCTCCGGGTCGCGCGCACGATCGCCGACCTCGCCGGCGCCGAGCGCGTGCGCCCCGAGCACATCGCCGAGGCCACCGCCTACCGGGCGCTCGATCGGGCAGCGAAGCCCGCGTGACGCACCACCGGTTGCGTTCGCGCCACGGCAGCCCCATCTCGTGCGATCACGTCCATCCCCGAGCCAAGCAGCAGGAGACCGACAATGGCCGAATCGCGACCGCACAAGATCTTGTTCGTGCTCACCGGCAACGAGCGCCTGGGTGACACGGGCAAGCCCACGGGCTATCACCTTGCCGAGGTCGCCCATCCCTGGCGCGTGTTGCGCGACGCCGGATGGGCCATCGATTTCGCCACGCCGCACGGCGGGCCCGCGCCCATGGACCCGGGCAGCGACGACCGCAGCGACAGCGACAATGCGGCCCTGCTCGGCGACGCCGACGCCGCGGCGGCGCTGGGAGACACCCGCGCGCTCGGCCACGTCGACAGCGACGACTATGCGGCGGTCTACTTCCCCGGAGGTCACGGCACGATGTGGGATCTGCCCAATGACCCCAATGTCACCGCCATCGCCGCAGGCATGCACAGCCGCGGCAAGCCGGTCGCCGCCGTATGCCACGGCCCCGCCGCCCTGGTGAACGGGCGCACCCCGGCGGGCGAGTACTTGGTCGCCAATCGCCGAGTCGCCGCCTTCACCGACGAGGAAGAGCGCACCGTCGGCCTCGATGGCACCGTGCCCTTCCTGTTGGCGTCGACGCTCGTCGGCCGCGGCGCCGAGCACCAGTACGCCGCCCCCTTCGAGGCCAATGTGGCCGTGGATGGGCTGTTGATCACGGGGCAAAATCCGGCGTCGGCGCGCGGCGTCGGCGAGGCATTGCGCGATGCCCTGGCAGGCTGAGGCGCCGCGTCCCCGGGCGCGCTCAGGCGAGGCCGCAGCCGGCCAGCCAGCGCGCAAGGACGGCGCGACCGGCGCGCGCCACGGCCTCGCCATGGCGCTGCGCCTCGCTGCGCAAGGCCTGGACCGAGCGCCCCGGCGTGGCACCGATCTCGTGGACGTGGCCGACCAACCAGGCCTCGATATCGGCGGGGCGCGCCTCCAGGTGGAACTGCAAGCCCAGCCCGTGATCGCCTAGCGCGAACGCTTGATTGGGGCAGGCCGCGTTCCAGGCGAGGCGCTCACCACTCTCCGGCAGGCCGACATTGTCACCGTGCCAGTGGAGCACGGTGGGCTCGGACGAGCCCAGCTCGCCCAGACAGCCGCGCAAGCCCGAGTCGGTGAGCGTCACTCGGCCCCAGCCGATCTCCTTGTGCGGGGCGGGCTCGACCGACGCGCCCAGGGCGTGGCCCATCAACTGCGCCCCCAGGCAGATCCCGAGGGTCGGTCGGCCGCGCTCGAGGCGCTCGCGCAGTAGGGCGCGCTCGGGGACCAGAAAGGGGAACGATTGGTCGTCGCCGGCCCCGATGGGGCCGCCCAGGACCACCAGCAGATCGGCGTCGCGTCCACCGAGGTCCGCCGCTGCTGTGAGCGGCACGTCGACGGTCTCGATACGCGCGCCGCAGGCCTCCAGCAAGGGGCGCAACAACCCCAGATCCTCGAACGGGACGTGGCGCCAGACCCGGACGCGCAACCCTCGACGGCCCACGGTCGCGCCGCCGGCTACGGCTCGACGCCCGCCTCGTCGAGCATGTACTCGATCGCCCGCTCGATCTCGTCGCGCGATGCCGCACCCTTCTGCGCGGGCATCTGCTTATAGCCGTCGTAGGAGTGGTTGACCAGCGTCTCTAAGCCCTTCTTGGCCCGCTCGGCCCAGGCGGCCTGATCACCGAACTCGGGCGCGCCGAGCGTGCCCGCGTCGTGGCACGAGGCGCAGACGGCCTGGTATACCGCATTGCCGGCGCGCGGCTCGTCGCTGTCGCCGCTGTCGGCCGCCTCGGCCTCGGCAACCTTGGGGCCCCCCATGTTGACCCGGCCGATGGGCTCGACGCGCTTGGAGACGGCCTCGGACTCGGTCATCCCGGCCGGGACATAGGTCTTTTCACTGGTCATACTGGCGACGAACAAGGCAGCCACCAGGAACACCACCGCCAGACCAGCGAGGCCGGCGATCACAATGGGGAACATCTCGCGGAAGGCTGTTTCTTCGGCGTCCGACATCACCTGCTCCAGGTTGCGCCCGGGTCCGGTCGGCGGGGGGTAGTCCGGCGCGGAATTATACAGAGCGCCCAAGGCAACCGAAAACGCCGCGTCATGGACGCCAACACCCGCCGGGCGTATCATCTGCCCGCTGCACACTCGGGGCGCGCTGCGCCCTGGGCGCCGTCACGCGCCCGTAGCTCAGTCGGATAGAGCGTCGGCCTCCGGAGCCGAAGGTCACAGGTTCGAGTCCTGTCGGGCGCGCCATGCATCGAGGCCACCCTCATCGGTGGCCTTTTTCGTTACCGCGCTCGCAGCGTGTCTTCGCTCACCCGCGAGGGCCGGCTGCAGGGGGCTGGTGACCGGATCGGGTCACCCACGTGCGCGGCACTACCGACACGACGATGAGGGCATCCGATGGGCCGCTTGAAGACCGCCTGGCGTGCGCTCACCGGTGATCTCGAGCGCGAATTCCACGTGCTGGGCATCGTGCGCGCCCATCGGGTCCAGTCGGGCTGGGTCATCCGCACGGCGGGGCAGGGGCGCGGCCGGCGCTTGTGGGTTCGGCGCGTGCGCGGCCCGGACGGGATGTACGGCCTGGTCCAGATCGAGGCGCAGCTCGTCGAGGTGCACGGGGTGCGCTCGCGCTCGCGCCTGCGGGCGATGGACGTCGACCCGGACAACGTCGAGGCGCTCTACCTCGATGTCGAGGCCTTGGTGGTGATCGAGTATCTCGACTGGGAGCAGGAGGACTAGTGCGGTCGATGCGATAGCCCAATGCTGGCACCGAGCCGCGCCCGGCCGCCCCGCTCGACGGTCAGTGCACGTCCACGGCGTAGGCACGCAGGTGCTCGAACGGCACGATCTCCAGCGTCGCCTCGTGCGTCGCCGCCAGGATCACCGGCGGCGCGCAGCCTGCGCGCCGGGCCTCTTGCCAGCGCGTGGCACACAGGCACCAGCGATCACCCGGGGATAGGCCGGCAAATCCCATTCGGGGCTGGGGCGTAGTGAGATCATTGCCCTGGCTCGCGGTGTAGGCCAGGAACTCCTGCGTGACCTGGGCGCATACGGTGTGGGCGCCGAGATCCTCGGGCCCGGTATTGCAGCACCCATCGCGATAGAAACCCGTCACCGGGTCCAGCCCGCAGTACTCGAGCGTCTCTCCCAGCACGTTGCGGTTCGCGACCTGCGCCATCGTCGGCCTCCTCGGGCTGTGCAGAGCGCGCGACCATAACACGCGCGCCCGCCTTTTGGCGCCGGCCCGCCGCGCTCCCACCGATGCCGGCAGCGCCTTGGCGGCCAGAGCCGCCCGGTTCAAGAGCTGGCCCGGCGCCCGCGCGGGCGCGCCGCATGCGGGCGGCCCCCGCGGTCGCCGCTGGCGCGGTCAACGCGCCAGCTCGGGCGCGCCCAAGAAGAAAC
>CAYUKN010000084.1:4684-10220 GCA_964445325.1 uncultured Ectothiorhodospiraceae bacterium | reverse complement strand
AGGTCGCGCTCCACGGCGATGCGGCAGCGATCGCCGAAGCGCTCGGCCAGCCAGGCCGCGTCGGCCTCGGCGTCGGGGGCCTCGGGATCGGCCGGCCACAGCGCCAGACAGCCCGGCACGCCGTCGTCGAGCGCGGCGCGCTCGAGGTGGTAGCTCCCCTTGGGTGCGGACCGACGGGCCGCCGAGATCAGGCCGGACAGACGCACGTAGCCGGCGCGGTCCTGGGCCAACAGCACCAGCCGGAGCCCGCAGGCCAGGGTGACCTCGGTCCCGACGATCAGATGCAGCCCCGTCTCCTTCGCGGCCGTGTGCGCCCGCACCACGCCCGCGAGCGAGCACTCGTCGGTGAGCGCCAACGCCGTGTAGCCCAGGCGCGCGGCGCGCTCGACGAGCTCCTCCGGATGCGAGGCGCCGCGTTGGAAGGAGAAATTCGACAGCGCGTGCAGTTCGGCGTAGGGCGGCGCCGTTGTCGCGACCGTGCTCAACGCGGGTATGGCCTCCCTGAGGTATCGATGGCGCTAGTCGAAGCCCGAGCCACAACCACCACCCGCAAGACACGACCCACCCCACTCACCGGTCGTCGCCCGTCACTTGTCGCCCTACGCCCGTACTTCGTTCTCCGTGCTCCGCTGCCCGACGCCCATCCCGGATTCCCACTTGCGTCTCTATCCGGGCTACAGCTTTGTGCCTCCATCCAGGCTACGGGGGTGCCGTCTTCGACGTCAGTACTTCGCCCGTCGCCCGGCGCCCGTACTCCCTCATCCATCCGTAGGTGCCAACGGCCCCAGCGCCTTGAAAAGCCGCTCGAGCTGGGGCGCAAACCCTCGCCACGTTCCGATCGACGCTTCACTCAAGGGCTTCCTGACCTGTAAAGCACTGGCCGTATCGACAGCCCGCCCTGACCCACCAATTTGCATTACCCCGTCTTCCCAATCGAGCGCACAAAATCGTAAAACGCTACCAACCCTGGATTCGGGGGCACGCACTACCTCCTCATAGTCAATCTCAATCATACGATCGCCCGCTACGGCTCCGCGCCAATGCTCCATCAACCCGGCATACGCTCGATAATAGCGCCCTAACTCATCCAGGTCGTAGGTAAAATCCAGAGCCCCCGAAAACATTTTTGCAAAGCAAGACAGGCACGTATCGGCCGGTTCCCGCCTCACGTGCACAATACGGGCATTTGGAATGTACGACACGATCGGCCCGACAAAACGGAAATTGAGCATCATCTTGTCCGTTACGAATCGCTTGCCGCCGGCTTTTTGTTTAACCCGCTCACAATAATGATGCGCCATCGACTTCAGAGACTCCGGATTCGCCGACACAATCCATTGCTCCATAGTCTTCCCCTCTTCATCGGCTCCCTCTCGGATGCACTCAGACAAAATCGGCGACTCCCCCATGGTCGCGACTTTTGAATGACCTCCCAGAATCTCCTCAATTAATGTCGTCCCCGATCGCGGCATACCCACGATGAATATTGGCGTAATATCCGGCACATCACTCTTCTCCGGACGGGCGACCGGATCAGGAAACGCCTCCTTGATCCTCTCGAAGAATCGCTCGTCGGCGGCTACATCATATTCAATAGCGGAACGTTTCCAACTCGCGCCCCGCAGAAAGTGATCCCAGCAAATCTCGGCCGAACTGCCGATGTCTCGGTGGGCTTTACCCGCTGCATAGTGCAGGTTGGCCATGCCTTGTGCCGTCATCCCAGAAGGATCGGCCAGACGTTGCTCGATCTCGGCGAGATCCGAATCATAATGCTCGAACCGCTTAGCCTGAGCCAAATGCCGACGAAATTCCGTATTGTCCGGACTATTGGCAAGAGCAGCACGATAAGCTTCCTCTGCTTCCCGCTCGTGACCATACTGATACCAAAGATTGCCCAGATTGTGATGAAAAACCGCATACTGCGGATATAACCTGGCTCCCTCCCGCCATGCTTGCGCTGCTTCCTGGAGTTTTCCCTCCGCACTGAGAACGTGCCCAAGTTGGTCTAGGGATTGGGCATTCTTGGGATCGATCTGGAGCACTTCTCTGACGAGCCGTTCCGCCCCGGCCAGATCACCATTTTCGAATAATGCTTTTGCCAGATTGTTCTTTATGATGGGCTCTTTGGGCCTGCTTCGGTCCGCTTCGGTTAGAACGGAAACCGCTTCTTTTGTTCGCCCCACTTGGCGCAGCACGTTGCCGTAGTTGGTTTTCGCCTCGATCCACCCGGGGAATTGGTCGAGTAGACGCCTATAGAGGGGCACCGACGACTCGGGTTTTCCCATGCTCTCGTAGAGCTTGGCGAGATTGAATTGGACAGCATGCAGGGAAGGCGCAATGGAAAGAGCGTTTTGATACGCTTTCTCGGCGTCGCGGTAGTGCCGCGCGCGGGCGAGATAAAATCCCAACGAGGCATGAGCTTCTGCTTGTTCGGGACTGAGACGGACCCACGCTCGCGCGGCCTCTATCGCTTCTGCGAGATGGCCGAGAACGGCCGCGCTCTCCGAAAGCACTTGCCAGCCCGCTGGATGGCGAGGCCAGACGCGGGTGAATTCTCGCGCTCTGGTTACCGTCGTCGCAGCATCCGCCTGTCTGTAGGGCGCCAACAGATGGTCTATTTGCGCTTGATTCGGCTCATTGCCAACGCTTCGATCACCCGCGGCGGACTCCTTTGGAGGGCTCTTTCGCCGGGATTTCTTTGCCATGATCAAACCCTTACTGGAGACAACGAATCGATCAAGGAAGGTTCGGCTGTGGATGATGCGCTTTTGCCCTCCTCACAGTGGACGTGGGCGCGAATCAA
Source organism: uncultured Ectothiorhodospiraceae bacterium (assembly GCA_964445325.1). Lineage (GTDB taxonomy): Bacteria > Pseudomonadota > Gammaproteobacteria > XJ16 > Halofilaceae > Halofilum. The sequence continues at coordinate 7,417 of CAYUKN010000084.1, read as the reverse complement.
GTCGATACCCGCAATCCCGTCCGGTGAGACGTCCACCGGTGAGCGCAGGCCGGCTCGACTTCGTGCTGGTGTGGTGTACAGGGCATCCCCCTCTTGCCGTTGCGTTTCGGGTCCGACTCGCCCAGGTGACGCTCGCCCCATTTGAGCGACCGGCTATGTAGCATCGGGGTCTTCGGGAGCCAGTGTCCCCAAGGCCTTGAACAACGGTTGTAGATGCGCTCGGTATGAGCGCCAACGCCCCATAGCGTGGCGGTAAAGCGGCTGGCGCACCTGCTCGGCGCTGGCGGTCTCGACACTGCCGGCGCGTTCGTGGAAAGCAAGACATTGCGAATCCCATTCGAGACCGGCGTGGGCGACGATGGCCCGCGCGTTGGCCTCGGGTTCACGCACCAGGTCCTCGTAGCGCACCTCGAGCATCACGCCATCGGGCAGTACAGCGCGCCAGTGATCCATGAGCCCGGTGTAGGCGCGGTAATAGCGCCCCAGCTCGGTCAGGTCATAAGTGAACGCTTGCCCCCCGGCGAACAGCTGGCAAAAGCAGGATAGGCACGTATCGGCGGGATCACGCTGCACGTGGATGATCCGGGCCTCGGGCAGCATCGCCGCGATCAGGCCGAGGTATTTGAAGTTGCCCGGCATCTTGTCGGTCACGCAATCGGCGCCTTCGGCGGGCTCGACCACGGTCTCACGGTAGCCGGCACCCAGCGCGGCCACCGTTTCGCGATCGACGTTGTCGATCCAATCGGGAAATCCACGGCCAGCGGCGTGGCTTTGTGCCGTAATGAGGCGATCGACGTCGCCGCGCTCGCCGCCGCCATGGACACGGGTATGGCTCGCAAGAATCTGCTCGACCAGCGTGGTGCCCGAGCGCGGCATGCCCACGATGAACACGGGCACGGCGCCGCTCGCGGCGGGCTCGCTTCGCAGGGCGGTGATGCGCTCCGCGTCGAGCATGCGGGCGATCGAGCGCAGCACCGCCTCGTCGGCGGCGATGTCGTAGTCGATGCCCGCGCGCCGGCATCGCGCGCCCCGCTCATATTCGGCGAACACCGTGGCCGGATCCCGGCCGATGTCGGCATAGGCCTTGGCCAGGGCGTAGTGCAGGAACGCGCCCGCCTCACCGCCATCGTCTTGCTCTCGGGCACACACCTCGAGTGTGGCCAGCTCGTCGTCGGCGCAATCGAAGCGGCGCACGAGGGCGCGGTAGTAGTGCAGGCGGGGATTCGCCGGGTCGATCGCCAGCGCCCGGCTGTAGACTTGCTCGGCGTCGGCGGACTTGCCGCGGTCGGCGAGCACATGGGCCCAGCTCGTCAGCGCCTCCAGGTCCTCGGCGTCGCGCTCGAGCTGGGCACGATAGACGGCCTCGGCCTCATCCAGACGCCCGAGATCGCGCAGCGCCCGCGCGTAGTTGAGGCGCGCGCCGCGCTCGTCGGGGTCGATAACCAAAGCCTGGCAATACGCCTGCTCGGCCTCGGCGGGATAGCCCGCCTGGGCCAGGGTGAGGCCCAGCCCATTGTACAGCGGCGCACTCTGTGGCTGCTGCGAGAGCGCGGCGCGGAACGTGGCGACCGCCTCGTCGAGGCGGCGATGCTCGCGCAGGGCGTGCCCCAGATTGTTGCGCACGTCGCCGCGGTCCGGCTGCTGTTGCAGCAATTCGCGATAGGCCGACTCGGCCGCCTCGAAATCCCCCCGTGCGCGAAAGACGTTGCCCAGCTCATTGTAGGCCTCGACGAAATCGGGTCTTTGCTCGAGCACGCGCCGGAAGGCCGCCTCGGCCGCTTCGCCTTCGCCCATTTGGGCCAATGCCAGGCCGCGGTTGTATTCGGCCTCGGGGAAGTGCGGGCGCGCTTCGAGCGCCCGGGCATGGCGCTCGGCGGCCTCTCGAAAACGCCCGAGCTGGGCGAGCATCAACCCCAGGTTGTTCCAGGCATCGGCATTGCCCGGTTCGAGCTTGAGGGCACGCTCGTAGGCCGCCACGGCTTCCTCGGGCCGGCCAGCGGCCTGGTGGCTCGCGGCCAGGATGTTCCAGCCGATCGCCTGCCTGGGCCAGCGCTGGGTGAAGCGCTGCGCGCCCGTGATGGCCTCGTCGAGACGCCCCGCTCGGTACGCCCCGATCAAGGCCTCGACGTCGGCTTGCGAGGGGGCGCTACCCTTGCCGCGCTTGCGCGCGGCGCGGCGCTCTTTGCGATTGGACGGCTGACCGCCAGTCATTGTCTCCTCCTCGATGAGATAGCCCCGATCGAGGCCATCCAAGGTCGCTCGGTTCACACCTTTGGTTGCGCGGGCCGCGCGAAGCGTCCGGGTCCGGGCGTAGCACCGACATCCCCACGCAGGCCGTCATCGGCAGGAATCGGCCTACATGATCGATCGGGTCCATCGGGTCATGCCGGTTGTTGCCTGTGCCACCTCGCACGCCGCGGTCGGATTCGGTCCGTGCCCACGCAGCCCGCGCGGGCGTGCCTCGGGCAAAAACCGGCCTACCGGCCCACGATTGTCTTTACATCGCCCACCCGAGTCGCGCCGGCGTAGGCCGGTTTTTGCTCCATGCAATCCCCGAACACCGACCGAGGCCACACCCCGCCATCGGCCGTACGGGAGCCACAAAAAAACCGCAAGCAACAACCGGCGTTCAACAACCGACACGAACTCCCAAACGGCCATGCCGATCGGTCGAAGCCGCCGGTTGTTGCCTGTGCCACCTCGCACGCCGCGGTCGGATTCGGTCCGTGCCCA